>JAAZYT010000116.1 GCA_014239505.1 Fidelibacterota bacterium
AAACTTACCTGCATCCAATGGATTTAATCCCTTATGAAAATTTGGTGCTGGAATAGGAAGTCCTAACATATCTTTTTTTAATTGTGTACAAAATTCTGGACGGTTATTACCTCTAGGATCACCAAAGATTAATGATGGTCGGAAAATTGTCCAGTTTAATTCAGTATACTTAAGATATTGCTCAGCTAAATGCTTAGTCTTCTGATAACCTGTCCCATCAATTTTCACACCATTTGCACTCATGAGAATAAAACGATTAACACCTAATTTTATCGCAGAATCCATACATCTTTTGGCACCTTGAAAATGAAGATTGTTAAAGGTTATGCCTTTATTTGGAAATTCTCGTATTATTCCAATACAGTAAATAACAGCATCAGCACTTTTGATTGTGTTATTAATAGCGTCAACATCATCAATATCACCCTTGATTACTTTACATTTTGATAATTGAGAAAGTTTTTCGTCAGAACTTTCACGAATCAAAACAACTGGCTTATGACCACCATTTAAAAGTTCATCAACTATATATGAACCGACAAAACCTGTTGCACCAAACAATGCTACTTTCATAACTAGACATTATCCTTTATAATTTCTTCATCTAAAAAAACATTTTCAATAACAGCTTTACGATGAGAAAATATTTTTTTTAGATCATTTTTAATATAAACAGCATGCATAAATCTACCTAAAATACCCATTGGTATTGCATATTTTACCTTATCATTTATTTCTACACCGCCATCTACTTCTTTGAATGTATGAGTATGGTGCCAAAAAGCATATGGGCCTTTGACTTGCTCATCTACAAATTCATATGGTGGATCATATTTTGATATATATGTTCTCCAATGAATAGGAACAACCACTATTCGAATAGTATAATCAATTAGCGCACCTTTTTCCATTTTTATTGGTGTAGGTGTTAAAACCTTAAAAGAAAGATTTTCTGGAGTTATTCGTTCTAAGTTTTCAGGTTTTGAAAAAAAATTAAATACAGTTTCTAACGGTTTTTCAATAAATTGAGTTGTGTTAATCTCGTATGTTTTCATAATCAAATATTAATAATAAATTAGCAATCAGTCAAGTTTTATATGAGCGTTATGAGCTTTTTTTCTATTAGATAAATTATCGATAAAAAGATAGGCAGAAGGTACAATTACAAGAGTGATTACAGTGGCAAATAAAACTCCATATGCAAGTGATATTGCCATTGGTATCAAAAATTGTGCTTGCACACTTTTCTCCATCAGTAATGGAAAAAGTCCAAAAAATGTTGTGAGTGATGTGAGAAGAATTGGTCTAAATCGCCGCGGTCCAGCTTCAAGAACTGCTTCATAAACATTGTGCCCTTCTCGTCTATATCGGTTTATAAAATCGACCAAAACTAAAGAGTCATTAACAACAACTCCAGCTAATGCAACAATTCCAATCAATGATAATATAGTTAAGTTTTGGCCCATTATGATATGACCGATTATAGCTCCCGTTAAACCAAAAGGAATTGCACCCATAACAACTAAGGGCTGGCTATATGACCTAAAAGGAATAGCGAGTAATGTATAAATTACAATCATAGCAAAAATAAAGTTTTTAAATATAGATCCTAAACTTTCATTTTGTTCTCTTTGCTCACCCTCCAATGAAAATCTAACAGAAGGATAGTTTTTTAGAAGCAGAGGTAGGTCAACTTGTGTAACACTAGACAAAACTTCATTTGCAGTAACTTTTGAGATATCTACATTAGCAGTTATATTAACTGATCTTTGCCTATCAACTCGACTAATGGATGAAAACCCTTGAGTAAATTCCATATCAACAATCTGACGTAGTGGAATTTCAACACCAACATTATTTCGAACTTGTAATGTTTCTAAATTTTTGATTGTCTTCCTCTCTGATTCAGGATAACGAACAAAAACTTTAATTTCATCTCGACCACGTTGAAAATTTTGCACTTCAAATCCGTAAAAAGCCTGACGAACTTGATTAGAAACATCAACCATCGTGATTCCATAATTTTTTGCTTCAGGTTTTAAGAGCAATTTTATTTCTTCTTTACCCAAACTAAATGAATCTTTAATGTCAATAACACCTGGATATGTTGATAATTTCTCTTGCAGAAGCGCACTAACAGCATTAAGATCTAAAATACTTTGACTTACTAGTTGAATATTGATTGGATCGCCAGCTGAAAATAATTCTGAAGTAAAAATTACTTCTTTAGCTCCGATTATGATTGGAGTGAGTTCACGCCAACGACGAGCAATTTCTGTCGCGCTTACAGATCGATTTTCACCAGGCGATAGTTCAATCGCATACTCTGCATAGTGTGTCCCCGTTGCTTCACTTCCACCACCACCAGGACCTTGCGAACTTTTATTCTTCACGGGTTGATCGCCTGCTGTTGCTAAAATATTTACAAAAATATCTTCATCCGGATATTCAAGTGCTAATTCTTTTTTTAGTTTTTGAGCTGAAGATTCAATGATACTTAATCCTTCCATTGACATGGAAATTGGTGAACCATCAGGGTAAGAAATTGTGCCATTAACAAGATCTGCTTCTAAAGGTGGGAAAAATACAAATTTAATCCAACCTCCTGCTATCAACCCTATTGTTAAAATAAAAACTCCAGCTGAAGCGGCTAAAGTTGTACCTTTGTAATTTAATGTCCAGGCTAAAAATGGTTTATATTTTTTATCAATAAAATTATTTAATCTTGATTTTATTTTATCTTGTATCTTTTCCCACTTTCGACTCAAGATATTAACTATTCTAAACCTACTTAATTTTTCATCATCAACATGACCTAGGTGAGCAGGTAAAATGGTTAAAGATTCAATTAGTGAAAAAACTAAGACAATAATCGTTACTAAAGGTATTATTCTCCAAATTTGACCAACATTTCCAGCCACAGATAACATTGGAGAAAAAGCAGCTATTGTAGTTAAAATTGCAAATATGACTGGAATAGATACTTGAGATGCTCCTTTAACAGCCGCATCAACACCAGAAAGCCCACGCTCACGCCAAAGAAAGATATTCTCTCCAACTACTATTGCATCATCAACCACTATTCCTAATACCAAGATAAATGTAAATAATGATAACATATTTATTGATACATCAAAAATAGGCATTAACCAAAAACCACCCATAAAGGATATAGGTATTCCCAATGAGACCCAAAATGCTAGTTTTGGTTTAAGAAAAATTGCAAGAATGATAACAACTAGAAGCAGTCCTAAATATGCATTTTTTGTTAAAAGGTCTATTCTTCCTTTAAGAATGATTGCTTCATCATTCCATGTTTTAATTCCAACACCAATAGGGAGAGTAGATGATATTTGTTCAACATAATTTTTTACTGCATTTGAAATATCCAAAGCATTTTGATTTCCTACTCTAAATACTCTAATAAGAATTGATGGGCTGCCATTAAATTTTTGGCTAAGGTCCACTTTTGCAAAACCATCTTTAATTTCGGCGATGTCTCCCAGAAGAAGGTTTGCACCATCTTGTCGAGCAATAATTGGAATATTTGAAAAACCTTTTTGATCGTAAACTTGACCTTTAGAACGAATTAATATTTCACCCACATCAGTCTCAATATATCCACCAGGTATATCCATGGAGTTTAATCGAATAGACCTTGCCACTTGCTCAATAGATAATTGATGTTTTTTAAGTGTAAGCTCAGAAATTTCTATTGAAATCTCTCTTGGTTTTTTACCAATAATTGTTGTTAAAGATATTTCAGGTAAGGCATCAATCTCATCTTTAATTTCCTCAGTAATTGCAACCAGACTTGCTTCTTCAATATCACCATATACAGCTACGGTAATAACATCAGAAGTTCGAGTCATATTTTGAATTGTTGGCTTTTCAGCATTATCAGGAAAAGTATCAATTGCATCTATTTGTGTCTTAATTTTATCTTGAATTTGGTTAACATCTTCGCCAGGCAATATTTCAACTGTCGTTACGCCAATATTTTCTGAAGCAGTTGATCTTATTCTTTTTACACCTTTTAACCCTGTTAGTTTTTCTTCAATTCTATAACAAATACTTTCTTCAACATCCTTAGGAGAAGCTCCAGGGTAAACCACTGAAATTGAAATCACATCGACATTTATGTCAGGAAAAACTTCCATGCGTATTCTTGGAAGGGTAAGTAAACCAGCAACTAAAATAAATAGCATAACCATATTAGCTGCAACGGTATTATTAACAAACCAACGTATTAATCGTTCCATATTTACAATCTCAATTTTGCTTTAATTTCATACCCTTGACTAAGACGGAAAGTCGGGTAAGTAATACCGAGTCAGATATTTCAAGGCCTCCGCTAACTAGTGCATAGTCCTCTTCATATCTTAATATTTGAATTTGTTTTTGATCAAGGATTCCTTCTTTACTAACAACCCACACTTTGTTTTCTCTAACAGTGTAACGAGGAATTTTAACTATATCATTGTAGGATAAACCATTTATAGATGCTTTGACAAATATCCCTACTTTTAAAGGCAACGTATTTAATGTTTGTTGATATGGATCAGAAACTTGCGCTATGACTGATAGCATTCTAGTTCTGGAATCAATTTCAGCTGAAGAACGAACAATTGTTCCTTCCCAAGAAAGCACTTCACCTCCAAATTCCGTAAAAAGCTTAACATAAGGTTGAGATTTTTTATCAATAGTACTACCATCTAAGGGAATACCTAAGAACACTAAATCTTGTTCAGCAATAGGTAATGATATCTCAACATAATCAGTAGCATAAATCTGAGCAATGGCTAAACCCGGAGATACAACCATACCAATATCAACCATTTTCTGCCTAACTCTACCTTTAAATGGTGCTTTAATAATTGTTCTAGCTAGGTTTCTTTCTGCCTGTTCATATACTGCTTGAGCAGCGGCAAGTGTAGCTTTAGCCTGTGATAGTTGAGGCTTCCTCAATGTTAAATCACTTGCTTTACCTCCGTTAATTTTTTTCCATTCTCTTGCTGCTAATGCAGATTCAGCTTTTTCTCTTTCATAGTTTACTTTCGCTTGAGATAATGATGATTCAGCTGTAATAAGTGATAATTCAAAATCACGCTTTTCCAAATAAATAAGTGGATCACCTTTTTCAAATTTTGCACCATTTTGTAATTTTGGAGAAACTTTAAATATTTTGCCAGTTATTTCAGGCATTAATTGAATTTCCGTACGTGGTTTAACTGTGCCTTGAGATTGAACTTTAACTTGATATTGTTGCGGTATAACAACCTGTGTTTCAACTGCTGGTG
The DNA here is from genome assembly GCA_014239505.1 of Fidelibacterota bacterium. Taxonomy (GTDB): domain Bacteria; phylum Fidelibacterota; class Marinisomatia; order Marinisomatales; family TCS55; genus TCS55. Next base: position 5,301 of record JAAZYT010000116.1, read on the forward strand.
GAACAAATTTTTGAATATTAGCTATAGCTGAAGGTTTCGCACTAATCATTATTGTAGTAATTAATAAAGAAACTAGAATAATCCATAATGGAAAATATTTTTTAAATAATTTTTTCATTTTTCTCTCAATTTTTAGAAATATCAAAATCACCACCTAAAGCCAAAAATAAATTGACTCTAGCTTGAATCCTTTGATTTTGTAGTGAATATTTTTGGGATTTAGCTGAAAATAATTGTTGTTGACTATTTAGTACCGTAATTAAATCTGAAATACCTTTTTCATACCTTATTACTGCCAAATTATAAGCGGCCTCAGATTGTTTTTCTGCTTCTAAAACTGCCCTATATTGTCTTTCAATAGAATTGTCAATTGCTAATGACTGTTCAACTTCTGAGAATGCCTGAAGAAGTTTTTTCATTGCATTAATTTTTGCTAATGATACTTCATCTTTTTTTACAGCCACATTTGCTTTAAGTCTTCCACCTTGAAATATTGGAATAGTAACATTAGTTGCAAGATTCCAAATTGAATAATCTCCATTTAAAATATCTTTTAACTCTTGACTAGAAGTTCCAACTGATGATGTTAATGATATTGCAGGTAGTAATTCTCTTTTTGATTGAGCCAATCTATAGCCTGAAGCTTCAACACCATTAATAGCAGCCTTAATATCAGGCCTTCTTTCAATAAGATTTATTGGTAGCTTCGCTGGGATTTTTGGATATTTTTCAGGAAAGCTTTTACTTATTTCAAGTGAAGCTGATGGATATTTACCCATAAGTATTTCTAGATTTCTAATTGCGTTTGATTTTTGAATTAAACGATTTTCTTCTTGAACGCGACTAATAGCTAATGAAGACTCAGCCAATCGAAGATCTAAACTAGAAGAAAGCCCAGAATCATATCTGTTTAAAACTATATTTTTTATACTATTTAATGCTTCACTTGTTTCAATAGCTAACAAATATTGCATATTATTTTCTACAGCTGTGTAGTAAGTATTAACATATTGGACACCAATAGAAAATTTTAAATAAGCAAGGTCATTTAAAGTCGATTCAAAATCTTTAAAAGCAGCTCTTCTAGCGTTGAGTAATTTCCCCCAAATGTCAACTTCCCATTGCATTCCAATATTTAATCCTGAATTTTGAGAAGTAAAACTGACTACTGAATTTTCATTAGTTGGTTGACCATTATCAGAATCTTCATTTTCATTACCAAGACCTAACATACTACTTGAAAAACCAAAAGCCGCTAAGTTTTGTTTTCGATTAGAATTTGAGGCAGAAGTATTTAAACTCGGATAAATTGAGGATCCAATAATTTTAGCTGAATTTTTTGCCATTGAAGATTGATTTAGAATAGATTTTAAATCAGGACTATTGCTCTGAAAATCAAAATAGTATTGTGAAAAGGTTGAATCTTCAAATGTATCCCACCAGTTACCTGTAAATTTTTCTACACTATCAACTTTTACTGACCAAGATTCAGGTATAGAATCAATAATTTCAGAATTATAATGCGTAGGAGGGCTGCAACCCTGAAAAAAAATTACTATTCCAAAGATAAATAATATCCAATTTTTTTTAGTTGAATTATCAACCATTATTTGGATCTAATTTTTCAATTAATTGAATTATAACCGAACGTCCAATGTTATAATCATTTTCATTTATATCTTTTTTAATATAATTCCTAGTCTGTCTCATTACTGGAATAACTTTTTCAACAGTTTGTTTTCCGAACTTTGTTAAATAGATGTGATTTAAACGCGTATCATTTAAATCTTTAATTCTTAGAACATAATTTTTGTTCTCAAGTGTTGTTATTATTCTAGTTACAGAAGTTTTATCTTTTCCACACCCTTCGACTATTTGCTGTTGACTAATTCCATCTTGTTTCCATATTGGCATTAAAACCATAAATTGATCAAATGTTAGTTCTAAATCTAGAGACTCGATAAGTTGCTTGAATTTTTTTACTACTAATCTATGCGAAAGACCAAGCAAAACAGGCATTGGAGTATTATGTAATTTCATATTTTAATTTATAGAGTAAAAATTATAGTTGAATATACAACTATTAAATAGGACGCCAAAGTATATACTTTTATTTTACTAACTAATAGATTAGAAACCTTAAAAGATTATATTATTTTTAAAAGGTTATTATATGTTAAAAAAGAGTTATCAATAAGATCGTGGATATCTTCTAATAAAAGATATCCTTCTCCACCTAATATTACTTCTACTTTCACATCTTTTGCTATTCCAACAATTTTTTTGATGCTTTCTTTTGTTTTATTTATATTATCAACTACTACTGCATTACAGCATTGAAGATTACATAAATAGAATAATACCATATCTACTTTTTTCTTTTTAATAATAGAAGTGAGCTTTCCAAGTTCAGCATGTGACCCAGTATTGAAAACATTGTATCCAGAGTGTCGAAGTACCACTTCAGACATTACAACGCCAATATCAGGTAAATTATCCTCAAAATTAATGCACATTGCATTCTTACCATTGTAAGATCCATTTGGTTTTTCAGTACACAAACCATTAACAACTCTTGTTAAAATTTGCCTTGAAAGATAAGCTTCAGTATGTACAATTTTTTTATCTTTCAATAGATTCTCAACTATATGACCTGCAACATCTACAACATAATCAAGAATATCAACGACTGGAACACCATTCATATATAAACCATTAATAATATTGCTAACAATTACTTCATCAGTATCAAGGCTAGATTCAGCTAGTTTTTCTGCAAGGCCTTTAAAATCTCTTTTTTGTATCTGACCAAATAATTGTTTTTGATTTAAATCTTGAATTTTTAAATCATTATTGTTATTTGCCTCAGGGTTATTTTTATAGTAGTCACGAATATGATTCATTGTGAACTTCCTATGACCGCCAGCTGTTTTAACACATTCAAGTGTGCCATTTTCAGTCCAACGTTTAAGAGTAGATATATTTACACCAATTATATCGGCAACTTGTTTTGAATTTAAATATCTCATTAGTACATATTAGTAATTGTAAAATGATAATGCAAGATATATATGAGCGTTATGAGCTTTTTATATATCATCGTATAGTTTTACGTAGTTCTTTTTAATTTTTTCTTCTTTATTATCATATAAAGTAACCATCATTTTCATTCTATAATTTTTATTGAAAAAATCTCTATGATCATCTATAAATCTCCAATACAACGCATCCCATAATTCACACCAAGCTTCTTTCTTATAATTACTCATTTTTAATATATAATTACTTCCACTTATATAAGGCTTAGTAGACATAATTCCACCATCAGCAAACTGACTCATTCCGTATACATTTGGAACCATCACCCAATCATATGAATCAATAAACATTTCCATAAACCATTTATAAACTTCATTTGGATCAAAGCGCATTAAACACATAATATTTCCAAGTACCATTAAACGCTCGATATGGTGAGCATAGCCATTTTTATTTATATTTTTTATTATATTATCAACAGGAATAATGCCAGTTGAACCATTATAAAAAGTATTAGGTATTTTTTTTGAAAAATTCCAAAAGTTAGTTGTTCTTTGCTTACTCCCTCTTAAATGATAAACCGCTCTAATAAATTCTCTCCAACCAATAATTTGACGTATAAAGCCCTCTAAAGAATTAAGAGGTACATTAAACTCTTTTGAATATTCTAAGGTAGAATTAAGTATTTGTTTAGGCGTTATGAGCCCAATATTCAATGCGGGCGTTAATAGACTGTGAAAAATATAGGGTTCATTAATCGATATTGCATCTTCGTAGTCTCCAAAATACTTAAACCTTTCAATCAGAAAATGGTCAAAACTAATTTTAGCTTGTTCATGTGAAACTGCATAGTTGAAATTGTCAATTTTTCCAGGATTTGAAGAAAAGTTTAAATTGATAAGATGTTTTAATTCATTAGTCAGTTTTGCTTTATTAATAATTGGACTTATAGGTGGGATTTTTAAATTTTTGGGCAATCGCTTCCTATTTTCTGCATCAAAACTCCATTTGCCACCGATAGGTTTTTGGTTTGAATCAATGAGAATGTTGAATCTTTTTCGCTGTTTTTGATAAAATTGAGCCATCATAAATTTGTTTTTACCTTTAAAATCATCTTCAACTTGATCATTATCAAGTAAAAAACTAGGGGATTGACAAACGACAGACTTTATTTTTAGATCCTTAGTAATTTGGCTCAGTCTTTTGTTTAATTCATAATCATGTAAGTCTGCATAAAATATTTTATTTATTGAATTATCAATGAAAAAAGTTTTTAGAAACTCTTTATCAATAAACGATTTGTATGATATAACTTTTACATTATAATTCTCTTTTTTTAATTTATTGTAATAATTGTTTATTGATAAATGATGAAGCACTATCTTTTGTTTATGAAACTTTAATGGGAATTCGTGATCTAAAAAAAATAGCGGATCCTCAATAATAAAAACTTGTCTATTTCTTGATAAAGCAGGATGAGGAGAAAAAAGTTGATGAGGATAAACTAAAGTCGCTTCCATTATATTTAAATATAGATTATTAAAGTGTTAGCTATTTGATTCTATATAAGAAAAAATATCAAACTTATTTTTACATCCACCATAGCTCATATATCTTACTTGACCAAAGATAGGCCTGTCAAACCAAGGTCTATCATGAACTCCACCAATTGACCATGCTACTCCAGTATAACCATTTGGATCTCGACCATCTAATTCGTACTTATCATTGAGATCAATTGCTTTTTGCAATGCATCCTCAGGAGTGGGGCTCCATTCTAATATCTTTTTAGCCCAATACATTCTCATATAAGTATGCATTTTGCCAGTTTTAGTCATTTGTTTTTGAGCTGCATTCCACAGATTATCATGAGTATTTGCTTCTTCAAGCTCAAATATTGAGTATAAATATTCTCGTTCATCATTACGATGTGAATCCAGAGACTTTTTAGCCCAATTCGGAAATCCATCATAACTATCATATGATTTATTAAAATAACAGAAATTATCAGCAAGCTCTTTCCTAACAATTAACTGTTCTAAGAATCCTTTTGATTCAATAGCTTCATTCGCATATAAAGATAAAGCAATACTCTGGGAAGAAATATGACCATAGTGAAGGTAAGGACTGAAATTTGAAGTCCCATCTATATTAGGATTATTCTTATCATCTCCATAATTAGAATAGTTTTCATTTATAAATTTTTTTAGCATTTGTTTAGCAACATCTTCACCAGGAGTTATCCAATCAATTTCAGGTACGGAATAATCAATCTCTAAATTATTAATTACCTCTTTCCAATTAATTGATTTTGTTTCAATTGATGAATTAATTGGATGATTAATTATTTCAGGAAAGGTTGTTAAAAATTCATCAATTATTTTTAAAACTTTTGGTCTAAATGTATATGCTGCATATTCTTGTTTCTCACTTGCTGTCCATATTGGAATAATATTATGTGCATCTACTTGATGAAACTGTATACTTATTTTTGAAGCTATTTTCTTTACTCTATTTTGGTAGACTTTCAGCGGAGAAAAATCAGTAACTAAACTACCTATATTATTTATTTCTATAAATTTTGATATTTCATTAACAGGATCACCATCTAATAAATAAAATGGGATGTTTTTGTCATTTAGTTTTAATGCCGTTTCTTCTAAACCTTCAAATAAAAACTTATACTGCCTAATATTTGCATCTTCAAATTTACCTAGATAGGTAAAACAAACATAAAGTGGGACCTTATTTTTTAAGGCTAATTCTTGAGCATATATGAGGGCCCAATTATCTTGAACTCTTTTGTCTCGTTGCATCCAATAACAAATACTACTACCATTAAATTTTAAATCATTTAATGGTTTAATACGCTTACTATTCACTATTTAGTACTAGACATGCCACCGTCTACACTTAGAGTTTGTCCAGTAATCCAATTATTTTTAGGATCAATTAAAAACTTGATAGCATTACTTATATCTTTGGGAACTCCAATTCTTCCAACCGGGTGCATCTTCTCACTAGCTTTCAAACTAATTGGATTATTAACTATGTTTTTGGATAATGGAGTATTTGTTAAACTAGGAGCAATTGCATTGAACCTTAGCTCTTTTCTTGCATATGTTTTTGATGCAGAACGAACCATTGATTCAATTCCTGCTTTTGCAGCAACAATCATTTCATGGTTTCCTAAGCCAATTGAAACTGCAGTGCTTGACATTAGTAAAACTGAAGACTTTTGCATTAACTTTCCTGCGGCTCTTATACAAGCGAAGGCTGACTTCAAATTAATATCCACCGTTGCGTGAAACTCTTTTTCAGTTATAAGATGAGGAGGTTTTAAAATAATTGAACCTGGCAAATTTATTAAACCATCAATTTGACCAAATTCATTTATTCCTTGCTCAACTAATGACATGACGGAATCAAAGTTAGTGGCTTCAACTGGAGCAAATTTGGATTTACTAGAAATTGCATCTAGTTTTTCATTATGGTAACCGAGCAGTAGGTTATGTCCACATGATTCTAAATCTGCAACCAGTTGAGAGCCAATTCCCCCGCTAGCTCCGATAATTATATATGATGAACTCATTATTTACTCAATGATTGAAAAAGTTTACTGTTAGATGCAGAAACTCCGCCTTCTAGTTTCCAACCTTTTGACTTTAGCTTTTGTATCTCAGAAATGAACTCATTCGCATCATCATCAAAAGCAGAGACAATACAGAAGTTTTGTGTTTTGTTAATTATAACTTTTGGCATTTAAGATTCCTATGATTTACGATCAACTAATTCAATTATATTATTATCTAAATCGTTACTATATACATAGCCGATGCCATCACGGTGATATTTAATTTTTACATCATTTGTAAGCGATTCTTTGACAACTGCAAAATGTGCTGGATGCTCACCAGGACTCACTAAGGCAATTGATATATTTTGAAAGCTAAGCATTGCCCATGTTTTATCTTGATATTTTACATTACAATTAAATTTTTCAGAATACCATTTTACAGCAGCATCTACATTTTTTACTTCAACTGCAATATGGTCAATAAAATCTTTTGACATAACAACCTCGGTTAGTTATTTAATAAAATATAGCTGATTAATAATAAAACAATTAAATCATAAAAACAAGAAAAATGAGCGTTTTGAGCTTTTTTATATTTAATATTTATTTTATTTTAATTAATATCTCATTTTTTCTAAATGGTGGAATTGCCCATGGCGAGTTATATTGAGCAACTAAAAAATCACCATTACTTTCAAGGCCCCTTTCGTTAATTGATTTAATTAAATCATTTTGATATCGCTTAACGTTTTTTTCAGTTGCCCAACCTCCAAACTTAATACAAATAACTTTTCCTAAATTTGTCTTTTCTAGTCTTACACTTGAATAAGATGGCTTGGGTAAATCTTCTAAACTGTATTTTTTTGGCATAACAAAAGATATTTCATACAAACTTGGACTTTCAATAGACTTTTTAGAAATAACTGGGGCTGTCATAGAAATACTCATTTCTTTATCATTTCCACCAAAGATATAATTTGCTATTCTTCTAAAACCCTTACTTAGAGCAGAATCATAACTTTCTTCTACTACTGTCTTCGCAATTATCATTGGATCATAAACTCTTATCTCAATATTACCTTTTTTTTCTAATAATTTGAATGTTGGTTTCTCGATAGCCATGATTAGTCCTATGGTTACTAAAATTATTATAATTTTTTTAATCATTTATTTTTAACTCTTATTTTTTATAAAGGGTATTAAAACTGAAGTTTTCTCTTTGTAATCTTGATACTTTATATCGTTACCCCACCTGTCATCTGCTGATGCCTCAAGTAAGTTTATTCCACTTACTTTAGTTAACAGAAGCATTACAAAAATAGGTGAAATCAATGTTATCAATTGCCATCCAACTAATACTGGAAAAGTGACAATGCTAATACCAACCCAAATCATAATTTCCCCAAAATAATTTGGATGACGAGAAAATCTCCACAACCCTGAAGTAATAAATTGACCTTTATTAGATGAATCAACTCTAAAATTTCTTTTCTGCTTATCGGCTACTATTTCTATAATAAAGCCAATTATAGCAGTACTAAAACCCGCAATAAAAAACAAATCTGTTACTGAGTCTGAATTATTAATGATCATTGTTAGTACATTCACTATTGTTAAAAAAACCCAAAGTGCTGAAATAGTAAAAAACATAAAAAATTTAGAAAATGATTCTTTGGCATCTTCAAAACGTTTGTCTTCTCCAACATTTATAACTCTGAAAAGGAGAAATAGACCTAACCTTAGCGCCCAAATCATAACAAAGACAATTAATAATAGTGAACGAGTTAAAAGACCTTCTTGATTTATAATATTAACTAAATATGATGTCATTAATAGAATAGAGAGATATGCGGCAGTTCCAGTAATATCATAAAACTTTTCAGTTTTAAAGAAATATGAAGGGATGAAAACAACCCAATGAATAACAAAACTAAGCACCATACAAATTACTATTATTGGGTACTTATTATACAAAGATCCATTTTGTGCTGCTAATATTGAAACTAAGAAAGCGATTATAACACAAAAAAAAGAAATAAGATATTCTTTAAAATTGTGATTCATTATACTAATCTAATTACCTTTAGTGTATGTAATAAATGCATAATTAAATACCCTAAGTCAAGCTCAAACCAACGATGAGAAAACTTAGGTTTGTTTGGTGATTTATGATGATTATTTTGATATAATTCTCCCATCATCAATAAATCTATAGGCAGTGTATTTTTAGAGTTGTCAGGTAGTTCTTTATGATTTCTATATCCATTTTTATGACCAAACCAATTAACTATAAACCCGTGTATAGGTCCCATAAAGATATGGAAAGGTATTAATAAGAAAAACCAGAAAGATGGTGCATAAATCCAATATAATAATGAATAAAATGAAACAAAAAATATTCTAACTATCATTGACTCACCTAAAGTTTCAATAAGTTTCCAACGGGGTAAATCAGAACTCTTAGAAACGTCATCGATAAACTGAGTTGATAAGTTTCTATATTCTTTAAAAGTCTTCCACATAAATGAAAAAATATTTTTTGACCACAGAGGAGAATGAGGATCTTTATTAGTATCGCTGAATGAATGATGCTTGCGATGCATTTCTCCATAAGCTGCTGGTTGCAGAAAAGAAGAACCTTGGACCAAAAAAGTGAGAAAAAAGAAAGTTCTTTCCCAAAAAATATTCATTTTAAACATACTATGTGATGTGTATCTATGTAAAAAGAAAGTTTGAAAAAAAAGAGATAAATACCAGTGCGTAAGAAAAAATAATAATATAATCATAATTAATTATGCACCAGGTTTTTCAAAACGATAATGAGAAACACCCCATTGCAATCCATTTTCAATTCCAAAAAGTTCAGCACAAGACATAAAAAATATTCTCCATCTTTGCCACCATTTTTTCGCATCCTTTTCTCCGTATGTTTCAGAAAAAATTTCTATGATCTTTGCTTTATTTTTATCCATTTTATTTAACCACGCCCAAGATGTTTTACTATAGTGCTCACCTGAAAAATGCCAAACTTTATCTATTTTTAAATGGTCTTGAAAATACAATAATAATTTATGTGAAGGCATAATTCCACCACTAAAAAATTCACGAGCCATCCAATCGCCATCTCCTTTATCTTCAAATGGGTAAAGCATCTCTTTGTGTGAAAATATGTGGACAAATAACTTACCATTTGGCTTGAGTAAATCATAAATTTTCTTTAATAATTCTTGATAATTTCTCATATGCTCAAACATTTCAACTGAAACAACTCTATCAAACTGATAATCAATATTGAAGTCATTCATATCAGCTGTAATTACATCAACATTCTCTAAACCGAGTCGCTCACATTTATTCATTATAAAAATACGTTGATCATTCGAGTTGCTCACCGCAGTTATTTTGCTATTTGGAAACTTTTTTGCCATTAAACATGTCAAAGATCCCCATCCACAGCCTAATTCAAGTATATCTAAGCCATCAACAATATCACCATGTTCCAATGTTACATTTAGCATAGCTTCTTCAGAATCATCTAGATTATTTACACCTTGAGGCCAATAACCCGAACTATATTTTAAATGTTTTCCTAATACAGTTTCAAAGAAAATAGGTGGAACTTCATAATGTTGTTCATTCGCCTTATCAGGAACTAATGCTATAGGGCTTTTTTTTAATTTTTCAACCCACTTTTGATGATGATCTTCTAGTGCTTGTGGGCCAATTTCTTTAACCCAATTCAAACGAACATTGCACAGCTTTCTAATTCCAACACGAATTAATGAATCAGGTAATAAACCTTTTTCAGCATGACCAATTAATGATTTCAACATTGAACTAATACCTTATATTTATGTCTCTAGCATTGGATTTAGCAAATATTACCTGATAGTCTCCAATATTTCTTTCTAAAAATCCAGCTTCACAGTATTGAAAATAAAATTCCCACATATTGATAAAAGCACTTGAAAAACCAAGTTTTTTAACTGTAGGAATTACATCCATAAAATTATTTCTCCATTTATTTAGAGTTGTTGCATAATGCATGGTTATATCTTCAAGATTAACAATGGATAAGTCCGTTTTCTTTTTTACAGCATTTGTAATTTGAGAAATTGAAATTAGACATGAACCAGGGAAAATATACTTTTTAATAAAATCTACAGAATTCTTATACTCATCAAAATTATGGTCATTATAAGTAATTCCTTGCAATGCAAATAACCCATCTTTTTTCAAAAGTTTAGATACAGATTCAAAAAATAAAGGCACATATTCATGACCTACGGCTTCAATCATTTCAATCGATACAATTTTATCATAAGAACCTGAAAGATTTCTATAATCTTTATTAAGCAATGTAATTTTATCTGATAGTCCTTCTTCTGCTATTTTATTTTTTGCGTATTCATATTGAGCATCAGAAATTGTAGTAGTAGTAATGTTGCAACCATAATTCTTTGCGGCGTGAATTGCAAAACTTCCCCAACCAGTTCCAATTTCTAAAATATTATCATTTACACTTAAGTTTAACTTTCTACATATTCGATCTAATTTTTCAATAGATGCTTCTTTTAAAGTGGAAGATTCTGTTTCAAATACACCACAAGAATATGTCATACTTTCATCTAACCAAAGTTTGTAAAAATCATTGCTTAAGTCATAGTGTGCTAATATGTTTTCTTTACTACCAACTAATGTGTTTTGTCTTTTCTTATGAATATAATTATTTATGGGTTTTAATAGCTTAGCCCAACCAGAATCTAACTTTTGCATTATATGACTATTTTTAATCATTATTCTAATAAGGGTAACAATGTCATCAGCTTGCCAAAATCCAGCTGTGTACGCTTCAGTTACACCTAACAGTCCACCACTTCCGAGGAAAACATAAAACTCAGGAGATAAGATTTTAATATTAGTCTGAAACTCACTTTTTTTATTCCCGAATTCATAAGATTCATTACCCTCAGATAAATGAATGTAACCAATTTTTAAATTGTTAAATTTTTTTAAAATAATTTTTTTAAATATAGATACTAATAAAGTGGATTTTTTTAATTTTTTTAGTCTGTTCGCACTTTGATCTACACGAATCTGTTTTTTCATTATTTAATTAACTCTCAATTTTACTGGGATGGATAAAGAATGGCGCTTTTTTAACCCACAATTTTAATGCTTGCCAATGAATTCGATACACAACACGTAATGTCATAAATGGAAATCTTAGCACATAAATTAATAAATTTTTTATTGTTAAAGGTTTTCTTTTCATGGTTAATGTTGCATCAAATACTTTTATGTCTGACTTAAAATTTTTCATATTTACAAGCAGCGATTCATCTGGTTCTGAAAATAACCATTCGTATTGATGGTCCATTCCCCAGAATGGACTAACGTGCAATTTCTTTTCAAGTTCCGCAACTAAGTTTTTTTTTGAACCATTTAACATCTTCTTATCAATAATATAGGAGTATCTTTCATTCCATGGTGTATTAGTTACTTCAGCCATAATCATTTCTAATTTTGAGTCAGATGAATTAAAACAATAATAAAAACTCACAGGGTTAAAACAAAATCCAAAATATCTTAAGTGAGTAAGAATTCTAATTGGACCACCTATTTTTTTACCTGTTTTTTCGTAAATAGTATTTCTAACTGCTTCATCCAATGGAATAGATGGATTGCCATGATAATCTTTTCTATAGAAAGAAACCAATGCAGGTTTGTTAACATTCCAAAGTATAGATCTTTTTAATATTGTACTTACTTTAGATATATCAACATAAACCATAAATAATGGATAAGAAAAAAAATGTTCAAATGGAGTGAAACGCCTATGCCTGATTTCTCCATTATAAATATAATTTTGCAATGATAAACTCATAGAGAAATACCAAATTGTTTCGCAACATCTAAAGCACTTACAACTCCATCTTCATGAAAACCATTCTTCCAATATGCACCACAAAAATATGTATTATTGATACCACTTATCTCATGTTTTCGTTTTTGTGCAACAATGCCTTCAACTGTAAATAATGGATGGTCATATTTTAATTTTTTAATAACTTTTTTAGGATTAATTAAACCTTTACTATTTAAAGTAACACAATAAGTTTCCGAAGCCTTCAAATTTTGTAAAATATTCATATTGTATGTAAGGGCAACGGGTTCTTCGGAGCCTTGATCTAAGTTATAGTTCCAACTTGCCCATGCTAATTTATTTTTCGGTAATACCGTATGATCAGTATGTAGTAGGGCTTCATTTGTTTGATATGGCAATGCACTTAATATTTCTGTCTCTAGGCTTGTTTTATCAGATAAAAGTTTTAAAGCTTGATCACTATGCGTGGCTAAAACAACTGCATCAAAAATTTCTATCTGGGCGCCATCACTACTAAGTTTTATTTCAATTTTTTTATTTTTTCTATTAATTCCAAAAACTGGTGAAGATAGTCTAATATTTTCTTTAAATGAGATAACTAGTTTTTTAACATATTCTTTTGACCCTCCCTTAATAACCCACCAATTAGGTCTATTTTTAGTTTGTAGTAATCCATGGTTATTAAAAAAACGCACGAAAAACAATGCTGGCATATTTAGCATACTTGCAGCTTTTGTTGACCAAATAGCTGCTCCCATAGGAATAATATAATTGTAAATAAAAGAGTTAGAGTATTTATTGTTTTTTAAATATTGACCTAATGTTATTTTTGATGAAATTGTAGGAAGGTCAATTTTTGAATTTTTGTTAAATAGAAGGATATCTTTAATCATTCGCAAAAATGACAGATTAACAATATTCTTTCTTTGTGAAAACAAGGAGCTAATTGAATTACCTGCATACTCTAATTTCTTTTTTTCTGATTTAACACTAAATCCCATTTTGGTTTTTTGACTTTCAACACCAAGGATATTTAATAAATTTATAAAATTAGGATACGTATTTTCATTGTAACAGATAAAACCAGAATCAACTGCATAATTTAAATTATTGAGTTTTATATCATGTGTATGAGTATGGCCACCAATATAGTCATTTTTCTCAAAAACTGTTACTTCATGCTTTTTATTTAATAGATAAGCAGCGGTTAAACCTGAAATTCCAGTACCAATAATTGCTATTTTCATAATA
>JAAZYT010000103.1 GCA_014239505.1 Fidelibacterota bacterium
ATTAAGTTTTAAATGAAAAAAGCAGTTATTCTATTATCAGGTGGCTTGGATTCCGCAACCTGTCTTGCTATTGCAATTGATAGTGGGTTTTTACCTTATGCTCTTTCTTTTCGATATGGTCAACGCCATGAATTTGAGTTGGATTCTGCAAAAGCAGTATCCAAAAGTATGGGGGTTGAGGAACACATTATTTTGGATATTGATTTAAGAGCATTTGGTGGTTCAGCTTTAACTGATGATATTGAAGTTCCTAAAGATCGAGATGAAACTAATATTAAAAATGAGATCCCAGTTACATATGTGCCTGCAAGAAATACAATTTTTTTATCATTTGGATTAGCATATGCTGAAACTCTAGGGGCTAATGATATTTTTATTGGAGTGAATGCATTGGATTATAGCGGATACCCTGATTGCCGTCCAGAATATATTGCTTCGTTTCAACATATGGCTAATCTAGCTACCAAGGTTGGGGTAGAAGAAAAATCTGATACTAATATTCATACACCATTAATTGACTTGACCAAATCAGATATAATTAAAGCTGGGCTTAATCTTAATGTTGACTATGGTCTAACACATTCCTGTTACGATCCTGAACAAAATGGATATTCGTGTGGTCATTGTGATGCTTGTCAGCTTCGAATCCAAGGATTTGAAAAGGTAGGATTATCAGACCCTATAAAATATTCTAAATAAAATGTATTCTATAAAAGAAACATATTATACCATACAAGGCGAAGGATTTCATACTGGACGCCCTGCGGTTTTTCTACGATTTTCTGGATGCAACTTATGGACTGGATTAGAAGCAGATCGAAGTAATGCAATATGTAATTTTTGTGATACAGATTTTGTTGGAGTTAATGGGCCTGGCGGTGGAAAGTTTGAAAAAGCTTTATCGCTTGCTAAGCATGCCATTTCATTTTGGCCCAAAAATTCTAATTCTAAACCATTTGTTGTCTGCACTGGTGGTGAGCCACTTCTTCAAATGGACCAAGCTTTTGTTGATGCCTTCCACAAAATAGGCTTTCAAATTGCAATAGAAACTAATGGAACTGTCAATGCTCCAAAAGGAATTGACTGGATATGTGTTAGTCCAAAGATAGGGAGGAAGTTGATCCTTAAGAAAGGACATGAATTAAAATTAGTATATCCTCAATTAAATGGTGATCCAAAACAATTTGAGCGCCTTGATTTTAAACATTTTTCTATCCAACCGATGGATGGTAAAAACAAAGAGAAAAACATCCAAGAAACAATAAATTTTTGCCGTGAACATCCACTATGGCGATTGAGTTTACAAACACATAAATTTTTGGGTATACCTTAAGCGATAAAATGGAAATTTATAAAGATATCACTTTTGAAGCAGCGCACTTGCTTCCAAATGTCCCCACAGATCATAAGTGTCGACGACTTCATGGACATTCATTTAAAGTAAGACTGACATTAGATGGTCCTATTGATAAATCATTAGGCTGGGTAGAAGATTTTTCTGATGTCAAAGAAGCCTTTGACCCCATATACCATCAGCTTGATCATCATTATTTAAATGAAGTTGAAGGCCTTGAAAACCCAACGAGTGAAAATTTAACTAAATGGATATGGGATAGATTAAAACCAAAGCTTCAATATTTAACTTCAATTGAAGTTAAAGAAAC
>JAAZYT010000118.1 GCA_014239505.1 Fidelibacterota bacterium
ATAACAAAGGAGCAGTAAATGAAGAAATTAATAAGTATATCAACAATATTATTATTTTTGATAGGTTGTGATAATACTTCAAAATCAAATGGATTTATTAAGGATATCGAAGGATCATCTTTTCAAATAGGTAGTCAAACTTCTGTAGATCTAGTGATTGAACTAGATAAGTATTGGGGAGTTGATTACGATAAAATGAGAACATTTTTTGTTGATACACTAAAATCTAGTTTTGAAGGTGGTGAGTCTTTTGAGACATTAGATGGCTTTATCGGACAAGTAAAAGTAGGTATGTTAGAGAACGTTGGTGCGCAAAACTGGTCAATGGATGGCGCTTTTTCAATAGACCTTGACCCTGCAAAAGGCGGAGATTGGGTGAATGCATGGTTTTCAGTTGACGCAACTGATTCTCAGCCAAAAAGAGAAATAGTTGAATATTACTTTGTTAAGAATGGTAAAATCCATGAGTTTTCTCAAAGTAGGCGAGTTATTGTAGATTAATTATAATTTATTGAAGGTTATAATCCCTTCAACTCAGAAAACATATAACGAATGAAAAGCCCCTATAGTTATAGGGGCTTTTTCTTACATAAGTAATTTCTAAAAAATGATGATTTTGTATAATTATTCAGTACAAAAATATTATAAAATAAATTTAAGTTATTATTCATATTTAATCTGATTAATTAAGGGAATGTCAATATGGCAACTTTGATCTTGCGAGAAACATACCGTGTGCTAGAAGAAGAAATGAAATCTATTGATAAATTAAAAAGAGAGACTTCATTAAAAATTAGAGATGCAGCTAGTCATGGAGATCTTAAGGAAAATGCGGAATACCATGCTGCTAGGGAAGAACAGAGTCTAATAGTATATAAGAAACAATTAATGCAGTCTTTAGCTCCATTTAGATTTATTGAGAGTCATGAGATTGATACGGATGAGGTAGGATTTGGGAATAAAGTTTCAATAAAAGAAGAAGGCAAAGATGAGGTCGAAGACTATTATCTCTTAGGTCCTGTTGAATTTGAGTTGGATCTATATCCTATGATTGTAACCTATCATGCACCTTTTGGTCAAGCTATGATTGGCAAAGAAATTGATGATGATTTCACGCTTGAAATTGAGGGTAAAGATATAAAGTTCACAATCACAGCAATTGAAAAAATTACTTAAAATAAATATAAACTAATGCTTATTTTTCCTCAAAATCTGTATTCATGTCTTACTCTAAACTAGCTTAATTATGAAAAATACTTTTGCAAGAGGTGGCATTGAATTTTTAGCTGTATTCTTAGGAATTGGTCTCTCATTTAGTGTTGAAGAATGGAGAGAAGATGCTCAAATAAAAAATCGCTTAAAAAGTGACTATATAAATATTAAAAAAGATCTTGAAAAAGATCTTCCATATTTAGAAAGGATAGCTCTCGAACAAGAAAATGCACATGAAAAATCTAAATTGATGATTGAAATGTTAAGACCCGATTCATCTTTTAATTATCAAAACTATATGAAGTTGAATGATGAATCAAATGGAGATAATACTTTCTTTGGTGCTCAATCCTCTTATGATGTATCAGTAGCGAGTGGTCGTTTGACTTATTTTGGAAATGATGAGTTATCAAATGAGATTGGAAAAATATATAGCCATCATTACTATAGAATTCATTATAACGGTGAGCTATTAGATGAAACGTATTCCCGAGTTGTACCTCGCTTGGTTACTGGCCCAAGTATAAACCATCCGTTGGTTCAAAAAAAGAATCTAATTTTGATAAGGTCGCATAATTATTTAGCTGAATTACAATTAATATCTGAAATACAAGAAATTTATATTTTGCGTTGTAAATGGGGTATTGATCAAATAAAAAAAGTAATTGTAATGCTCAATCAAGCTATATCAGAATAAAAATTATTTAGATGAAAAAGATAATCTCATTATTCTTTTTACTCATTGTTTTTTCATGCAGTAAAGTAAATATTCAAGAAAAAAACGATAATAATGATTTAGGTGATTTTAGTTCGTTTATAGATGCAAAAAGTTTGAGAATATTTGCAAAAGAAGGAGTTAGTGAGCTATTTTTTAAAAATGTTGGTAAAGCGTATGAAGCAATGTTTGAAGATGGTTCTAAAATTGATGAATCTATGCGTTTGCATTATTTTTCAACATCTAAAAGTAAGTATGTATATCAAAGGGTAGGTCTTTTTGCTGAAAATGATCCTAATTTTGATCCTGGAACACCACCAATCCCATTCGATGACAATGCAACCGATTATATTTGGGAAATTAAAGAGAAGGGTGTCGAGCAAATTGGTGAAGTAATAGAGCATCTTTTACATACAGTAACAAACGTAATATTCTATTTAGCCTATTCTAATGAATGGGATTACAATAATACTTCTTCATTGTTGAATAAAGCAATGCATGAATCTATTGAAAAAGGAGTCTATGATATTTCTAGTTATGACGAAATAAAAAATGATAAAGAAATCTATAATAAAATATTAACACAAGAATATGCTTACTGGCTGATTTTAGCTGAATGGGATTATTTTATTATTGCTGGTAAAAAGATGGAAGGAATATCTGGAAATGAAGAATTTACTATTGGTACGTCTTCAGAAATTGCATCCCAACTTCCTTTAGGGCACAAACTTTATAAGGAATATATTGAAAAAATATTAAGTATACCTGACTCAAGTACTATTAAGTTATTATTCCCAAATTAATTTGGTGAAGTTATTTAAATATATTTTTTCAATATTCTTTATATTAGCTATAAATGCACAACAAACATCGACAATTAGTGGCTTTGTGCGTGATAATGCAACAGGTGAACCACTCTCTTATGTAAATGTATTTGTAGTTATTGGAGACTCTTACAAAGGGTCAGCAACGAACCAGGATGGATATTATGTAATCTCGAATTTATTTCCTGGTGAATACAATGTTAATGCTTCCATTATTGGTTACAAAATGACAACAAATAAAGTAACTTTAGCTAGTGATGAAAAACTACGACTTGATTTTCGACTCAATGTTTCTGCATTAGAAGGTCAAGAAGTGAATGTATCAGCTGAGCGGATTAAATTTCAGCAATCAATAGAGAGTAGTCAGATTTCTCTAAATCTTAGAGAAATAAACACAGTGCCTGGTTTTATTGAGGCAGACGTCTTTCGTACTTTACAAATGCTTCCTGGCGTTCAATCTGGTGGTGATTTTTCAAGTGCGTTATATGTTCGAGGAAGCACACCCGACCAAAACTTGATTATGTTGGATGGAATCACTATTTACAATCCTTATCATTTGGGCGGAATTTTTTCAACTTTTAATACGGATGCAATAAAAGAAGCCGATTTTCACGCAGGAGGTTTTCCAGCTAGATATGGCGGACGTATGGGCGCTATTTTAAATGTAATAAATCGTGAAGGAAATACTGAAAAAATAACAGGATCTGGTAATATTTCACTGGTTACGGGTAAGGCTCTTATAGAAGGTCCATTACCTAAATGGAAAGGAATAAAAGGTTCATGGCTTTTGTCAGGACGCAGAACCTATTTCGATCAATTCATTAATCTTGTTACAGGAACTAAGGGGCAATTTCCATATTTTTTTTATGATTATCAGTTTAAAACAAATTTAGATATAAATCAAAATCATCGCTTAACCTATACACGCTTTTATGGTGATGATATATTACGTTTTTCAAGTTCTGATCAAAGTAGTAATAATATTGGTGGGACAAGCAAGAATACATATGGAGTTGATTGGCCATGGGGTAATCATACGAATGGCCTTACTTGGCGATGGATAGTTTCTCCAAGTGTAGTTGCAAAAACGTTTTTATCTAGTAGTCGCTATCGTTACGATTTTGATTTTTATTTTGATACCAAAGAAACCTACATAGATAACGATTCAACCTTTCAAAATAATTTAGCATTTGATGTAGTATATAAAGATATTATTAAAGATCGAACTTTAGAAACTGAGATTATATGGAAAGCGAATGATAAGCATACTGTTACAAGTGGATTTCAGATTAAAAATATCAATTTTGAGCTAGTAAATAAATTTATAATAACAACACTAGATACTACATTTACTGAAAAACCATTGGACATGAGAAATAAGACTCGTGAACTAGCTGCATATATTCAAGATAAATGGAGTGTTACGAATAATTTAAAATTACAAGGTGGTCTGCGATTGGCCCACTATAATCTCCATGACACGTTATACGTTGAACCTCGAATTGGAATGAAATATAATTTTTCTAGTGATATGTCTTTTAAAATAAACTGGGGACGTTATCATCAATTTTTGATTACAGCAAATGATCCAGATGAGAATTTCCGCTTAATTGACCTTTGGTTGGGAGTACCAGAAGATAAACCTGCTAGTGTATCTGATCATACGATTTTAGGGTTTGAGTATTTTTCACCAGATGATATTCTGTTTAGGGTTGAAACATATTATAAAGATTTTGACAATTTACTGTCACTTAAACAGGAAGATGTATACACTGAAAACGAAGATGATGTTCAAACAACAACAATGAATGAATTCTGGGATACGGATGCTTATGCTTATGGTCTGGAACTATTAGCTAAAAAAACCTCTGGGAAAATTAAAGGGTGGATAGGATATACGTATGCTAAAACATTTAATTATACACCACCTAATGGTTGGTATGCACCAAACCATGATCGTACTCATACATTAAATATCGTCTCGACGATTGAATTGCCAAAATGGGTCTCTGATAATCTAGAGATGAATGCTTCGTTAACGGCATCAAGTGGTAATCCATATACACCAATTAAAGGTAGGTCATATGATTGGAATCAAGAACTAAATGGAGCTAGAGATGAAGACCAAGCAATAAATCTTGAATGGAAGTTATCAAATAAATACTTGGTTGACGAAAAGAACAGTGATCGATATCCTCCCTATTTCAGGTTTGATTTAGGTCTTACTAGAAAAAATAGGCGATTATTTAAATGGAAATATGATTCATATTTTCAAATTATAAATATAACCAATCATAAAAATGCATTATCCTACACTTATCGTACAAACACAGATCAAAGCGTAGGGAATAGAGGTGTTGTTGAAAGAGCTGCCATAAATACCTTTCCATTTATGATTTTCACAGGGGTGCAATTTGAGTTTTAGTAAATACATCCAATTATTCATTTCCGTATATATAATATTTTTAACTGCATGTGAAGTAGATAATAATTGGGAAAAAATAGAGGCAGATTACAATCCAGAACTAATTGTATTTGGATTAATATCTTTAGATCCTGAAATAGACAGTTTTGTTAAAGTATATAGAACATTAGAACTATCTGAAGAATCAGAAATTGTTATCAATAACGATACAATTGAAAGCGATGGTAATATTTATATTTTTTCAAATTATGAACCGGCAGGTTTAATTAAAAATGCTGAAGTTTCTATTATATCAAATGGAAATTCTATACCCTTCAATTTTGTTTCTAGCCGACCCTATGAACGTGAAAAAAATTATTACCTTGATACACTTGGAACATTTACCCCTCAGCCTGGAACTATATACTCACTGAATGTTACTGTTCCAGGATACCCTTCTGTTAAAGGAGAATTATTATCGCCGGAAATCCCCGTTCTAATTGATTCACTTATTCAAGATACAATTTCAATAAAACGCGATTATGATATTGTTTGGGAAAAACTTAATAATGGCAAGGGCATTCTTACAGGAAGATTAGGTGGTGAAAAAGATGGAGAAGTATCGGACTCATTTATTGATTGTAATCCAAATTTAGATAGAGTAGTAGATATTCAAGATGGTAGCTACACAGTTGTTGCTAAAATTTGTGATGATGCTCCTTTAGATATTATGTTTCCTTTTAAAATTGGTTTAATCACGATGGATGATAATTATTATCAATATTTTATAAAAGGAGAAGGTAGCAAATACAACAACTTCCTCTTAGGTAGTGAAACTACAGCGGGGTATTCAGTTGGAATTGAAGGCGCATTGGGTGTTTTTGGATCTATTGCATCTACAATGACAACAGTTATTATTAAATAAAATTGATTAATACTTAACGATGTGAAAAAAAATAAAAGTAACGACTTATAAGCTTTCTAAAGTTTTCCTAAAATCTTCAATAATATCATCTATATTTTCTATACCTACTGAGCAGCGTAACATATTTTCAGGAATACCTAGTAGTTCTCTCTCTTCAGAAGTGTTTTCAACATGACTGGTAGTCTTTGGTGGACCCACAATAGTCTCTACTGAGCCTAAATGAGCGGCTGCATGCGCAAATCTTAATTTTGATATAAAACTAGGTATTACGTTTTCTTCTCCATTGAGGGTAAAGCTAAGTACTCCTCCAAAACCTTTCATTTGAGATTGTGCAATCTTATAACCGGAGTTGGTCTCTAGTCCTGGATAGTACACTTGATCAATTTTTGGGTGATTTAATAACCAATTAGCTAACTTTAAAGCATTAGAATTATGTTTTTCTACTCTCAAAGCGAGGGTTTTCATGCCACGTAATATAAGATATGCAGCATTAGGTGCTAAAGAAGCCCCATTAATCTCTCTAAAATGAAATATTCGATGAATGTTGTCTTTATCACCACAAACAAGACCTCCTAGGGCATCTGAATGTCCACATAAAAATTTGGTCGCACTATGAATGACTATATCGGCACCTAAGCTTAATGGACTTTGATTGATGGGTGTTGCCAAAGTGTTATCTACAACAACTAATGCTCTAGCTTTTTTTGCAATGTCAGATAACCATTTTATATTTTGTATTTTAAGTGTGGGGTTTGTTGGTGTCTCTAAATAAAGTAATTGGCAATTCTCATTTATTTTTTGTTCAATCAATTTGTGATCAGTGGTATCACAAAGCTCTACTTTAATATCAAATCTAGGCAAGAACTCTAAAAATATTTTGCTAGTTCCACCGTAAGTATCTTTGCCTGCAACAACGGTATCTCCAGGTTTGAGATTCGCAAATAAAATATTACTAATTGCTGCCATCCCACTAGAAAAGCTAGTAGCCGCTTCAGCATCCTCTAGTATTCGTATTTTCTCCTCTAGAACGCTTACTGTTGGGTTTGTATTTCTACCATAAATATGCCCTGGTTTGTCACCTTTAGATACTTTTTCCCATTCATCGAGATCTTTATATGCATAGGCTACGCTATTTACGGTAGGAGTTTGTGTTGCTCCATCAGGAAAAGATTTGGTCTCGCCGCCCCAGACCGATTGCGTTTCTGATTTAATTTTTTTCCAAGTAATTTGTTTTTTCATTAATCTTTAATATAAGTTGACATAAGATTACCAAAAATATTTCAAAATATTATGTAATTTTATCGACAATTAATTAATAGTTTTATAAACTAATAGGAAAAATGATAAAAAAATATTTATCTATATTATTATCTTACTCGTTGATATTTTTTATCAGCTGTTCTGAAAATGATAATAAATCGGAAGAAATCATTGAGATTGTTGAACCTTTTGAATTTTCAAATGCAACAAATCTAGATCAAGAAAATCAAATAGAGATAGTTACTTGGAATATTAAACGTTTTCCTCAAGACAAAAAGTATTCGGTTCCTTATGTACAAAGTTTATTAGAGTTATGGAATGCTGATATTTATTTATTCCAAGAAATTTTAGATATCTATAGTTTAATGAAAATGGTCGACCAGATGGATGCATACTCTTATATTTTAAGTGACGAAGCTGCATTTGCACTAGTTTATAAAAGTAATAATGTCACGTTTAATTCAAAAAATGAGTTATGGGCAAATACTTCAAGCAGAAATGATGGAGATTCAGACTATAATAATAATGCACAATATCAGTTTGCAGGTCGACCACCTATGGAAAATTATCTAACTTGGTCAAGTAATTCTAAATCGATTGACTTATATATAATCAATATTCATTATAAATGTTGCGGCGATGGCCTGTATGACATTAATGATCCTGGAGATGAAACGACAAGAAGACATCATGCTAGCTTATTACTAAATGATTATATAGTAAATAATCGCTCAGGTGATAATGTAATTATACTAGGAGACTTTAATAATGTAGGTGAGCAAAATTACACAAACCCAGCAATAAGTCCTTTTATAGATACGCTTGTCTATGCTTCAGCCAAACATTTTTATATGATGGATCATGATATATTAGCTGGTCCAAACAATAAATATTCATGGCAAGGATGGACAAGTTCGTATAGTCCAGCACATTTTGATCATATTATTATTACTCAACCTTTATTTAAATATATAAAAAATTCTATTG
Organism: Fidelibacterota bacterium; assembly: GCA_014239505.1. Classification (GTDB taxonomy): domain Bacteria; phylum Fidelibacterota; class Marinisomatia; order Marinisomatales; family TCS55; genus TCS55. The sequence goes on from JAAZYT010000118.1 coordinate 8,328, forward strand.
TTGGTGTTATTGATACTCCAATGGAAACCGGTTTTTCCTCAACTGCTGTATCAAATACCATCTCAGATCATCAGCCAGTATTTATATCGTTTACAATTGATTAGATTATGAAGACTATGAAGCCTTTTATATATCTTATTTTCTTATTTTTATATTCCTGCACTAATGATGTAGAAAAGTATGAATATATTATTAAGAATGATACTTTTCGAAATTCAATTGATACTGGACATTTTATAGAACTATCAAATGGCTATACTTATTATGAGTTAAGTAATATAGATGATGATGAAATTATTGTTTTAATTCATGGTTTTTCTGTACCATCATACATTTGGGATGAAACATATTTCGAGTCAATTAAACGTGGCTATGGAGTAATTAGATTAGACTTATATGGTAGGGGGTATTCTGATAATCCAGATATTATTTATAATGACGAGTTGTATGCTAATCAGGTAGTTGAGTTAATTGAAAAATTAGGAGTAACTCAAAAAATTAACCTGGTAGGTCTTTCAAATGGAGGTAGGGTAATTTCAAAAATTGCATTTGATTATCCAGAACTTATTAAAAGGTTAGTGTATGTTTCTCCTGCAGGATTCCATAATAAAAAGTTTATTCCTGATACTAGTCAGGTGACAGATAAGGATATAAAAGAATTCATCAATAAGAATTATAGCACAATCTCAAAGGGTCAACTCTTAGATTTTAAGGACCCATCAAAGTTTATTGGTTGGGATACAAAATATGATAAACTTTTACAATATAAAGGTTTTGCGAGAGCACTTATTTCAACTACGAGGAATAATTACTCTCTAGATTACATCAATCAACATATTGGCTTAAGTTCTTTACCACAATATGCAATTTGGGGTGATAGCGACAAGGTTTTACCGCTGGATAAAGTAAAAATCAAATTAAGTAGTATTATGCCACAACTTAAGTTATTCGTTATTAATAATTCTGGCCATTTACCAAATAAAGAACAATTTGATGACTTTAATAATGTATTCTTTAATAAAATTTTAAGTGATAATGATTAATCGCACTTTATACCTATTCTTACTAAGCTTATCATTTCTTGTAGCTCAAATAAATGGAAAGTCCATTGCAATTCTTGATTTTGAAGGTATAGGAGTTAATTCTATTGAATCATCGTCATTAACTGGTATCTTTCATTCAGAAGTAACTAAAACCAATACAGTCACTCTTGTTGATCGCAAAACGATTAAACAAACGCTTTTGGAGCAAAATATTAATCAAGCTTTATGTAAAACTTTGGAATGTATTTCTAAAGCAGGTGCTTCATTGAATGTTGATTTAATAATGAGTGGAATTATTACAAAAAATAATGATTCATTCAGTCTAGAAGTAAATATTTTTCAAGTCTCTAATGCTATGAAGCCTTTGGTGGTAACAAGTTTGGTCGATGGAAAAGTTGTGGTGCGTAAAAAGTTTAAAGAATCAAAAATATCTCCGATTGAAACAAAAAAAGTCGTTTATAAAGGAACTATTGATGGCTTTATCAATGCGATTGAAATAACTGCTTGGAGATTAATGGGGCTAGAACCACCTGAAGTAAAAATTCAAAAAGAACAGGATATAGCTCAGGCTTTAATTACTCAAAATTACAATAGATATGCTACAGTAATAAGATCTTCACTTGTGCCAGGTTTGGGCCAATTTTATTCAGGCCAAAGAACATGGGGTTGGATTTGGTTAACATCTGAAACGATATTGGGTGCCTTGGCATTAAATGAATATAAAACATATAAATCTTCATTAGATAATTATCGCATTTTAAAAAATGAGTACTCTAATTCAAAAAATCCAGAAGAAATTGATTTATTAAGAATAAAAGCTCAAATAAGTCGCAATGAAATGATTAAAGCAGATGAGCAAATGACAGCTATGGTATATGCTCTTGGGGGATTGTGGATGGCAAATATTGTACATGCCCTATTAATAAAACCTAAAGGCACAAATCAATTAAAGAATCAAAAATCTGTTAATTTGACATATAATAATTTGTTAAAACAACCACAATTAAGTTTCAGTGTACAATTAGATTAATATGAATTTTAAACTATTAAATAGAAACCAAAGCAATCAGTTGATATCACTATTTTTATTGTTATTTATTTTTTTGTTATCATGTGATATACCTGAAGATGAGTTTGAGAATCCATTAGATCTTGAAACAAATGCAGCAAAAGGAATTTTTCCACCTGCACTTGTTTTCTCTTCAGATAGTCTTAACATAAATAGCGGTGAAAAGGTTAACATTGATATCTATGCTCTTGAAATAGATAGTGTTTCTGGAGCGCAAATAGAAATTGAGTATTTTTCTTCAAGTATTGTTATTGATTCTTTGTCAAATGGAGATTTTTTTCAAGGTGACAATGATCCAATCTTTATTATTGAAGATGGCGAGAATAAACTTATCATATATGTAACATATCTTGGCAGTGCTAGCCAAACTGTTTCAGGTACCGGTATTATTGCATCAATTTCATTCAGATCATTAATTCCGGGGTTAACTCAATTGAAAGTAAGTACTAATAGTATTCTATTAGATAAGAATGCAAATCCCATAGAAATTAAAGGATATGGAAAAGTAAAAATCAGTGCAAAATAAACTAAAGATAATGAAACATTTTGTAATAATGATTTTTTCATTGGTTTCGATTGGATCGCTCTTTTCTCAAACTGTTGAGCGTTATTATGATACTGGCCAAAGAATATCAAAGGTAGAGATTCAGGCTTTTAAAAATCGATCTATTTCAAAATTAAATGAATCAAGTAATAAAACGATGACTGCTGTAGATAGATCAAAGACTGCCATTAATCAAAACAAATTTTCAGAAACGTTAGAGACTACTTTTAATAATAATAATGGATACAGTGGTAACTATTTTCAGATAGATGTACTCAAATCTGGCGGAATAACTGTTTCAAACATGGCTGGTAACTTTGGTACGACCGGTGGTGCTGGAGTTTGGGTTCGTGATGGAGCAATAGGAAATGCTCCGGGAACAGGTTGGAGTCAAGTTGCTAGTGCCACAATTTCGGGGACAAACAAACAAACGTTTTCAACTAATTTTACTTTAGCACAAGGAACATACACAATGTTCTTCGCTAATACAGGTGGTGGATCGGGTGTTGCCAGTCTAAATTATACAAATGGCACTGGAGTGGGTAATGTGGCTGCTCAGAACTCTGATCTAAAAATATATGAAGGTTATGGGACGAGTGATATTGCACCAAATACAGGTAGTTGGAGTGGGAATGGTTATGGCTTTTCACCTAGAATTTGGAATGGAAGTTTAACTTACACTGCGGCAACGCCAACTATTGCATCCTCATCATTATCTTCAGATAATAATTATTTAGATGTGACCATTAGTGAAGCCGTTTACAATACGAATGCAGGTAGTGGCGCATTAGAATCATCAGATTTTAGCCTTACTTTTGCTCAGAATAGTGGGAATGCAACAGCTGCTACAATTAGCAGTATTAAGAAAAATGATAATACTGCCGAAGGTAGTGCAACTGCATTATCAGGTGGAGAAACTGTGATACGCGTATTTTTAAGTATTTCAAGTTTGCCAAGTGGCGTTGAAACTATCACGATCACACCTGTAAATGGTTCAAGCATCTATAATACCACGGGCCAAGCTATGGGCTCTAGTGAAAGTACAGGTGCAAAAACATTAAATGATAAAGCACCGTCAACGATCACAGGTGTTTCAATTGCATCTGACAACAGTACAATTGCGGTAACCATGTCAGAAGCCGTTTACAATACCAATGGAGGAAATGGTGCATTAGAAGCATCAGACTTTACTTTTACGATCAGTGGAGGTGCCGCTAGTCTTTCCAGTGCAACGCCAACCAGTATTTCTTCAAGTGGGAACGTTTATACTTTAGGTATAGGAATTTCTGGAACGCCAACAGGAGCAGAGACTTTA
>JAAZYT010000123.1 GCA_014239505.1 Fidelibacterota bacterium
CCTAGCACCGCAAATACCTCCGCTCTTTCTTTTGCTCATGAACTTGGTGTTCGGTATTCTGAAGGTTTGTATAAAAATCATTTTATAGGAAGAACCTTTATAATGCCTGGGCAAGAAGAGCGTAAAAAATCTGTACGATATAAACTTGTACCGCAAGAGTTAGAAATCCGCGATAAGAAAGTAATGATAATGGATGACAGTATCGTGCGCGGAAATACTAGTCGTGAAATTGTAAGAATGTTGCGTGATTTTGGCGCAAAAGAAGTCTATTTCACAAGTGCCTGTCCTCCTGTAAAATCGCCCTGTTTTTACGGTGTAGATATGCCGACAAAAGATGAGCTAATTGCAGGAAACATGAGCGAAGAAGAAATTGAGACTTACTTAGAAGTTGACGCTTTATTGTATCAAAGCATTGATGACCTGGTAGAGGCGGTAACAAGAAGAGGTGACCATTATATAGACAAACCTTGCATGGCCTGTTTGGATGGTAATTATATTGCTAATGATATCGATGAAAACAAAATTAAAGAAATGGAAAAGGTTCGCAATGGAGACCGAACAAATAATATATAATCATTTATCCTTTTCAATGCTTTAATGTTAATAAATAAAATTTTAGTTGTTGGTTCTGGAGCTAGGGAGCATGCTATTGTTAAGGCAATTGATAGGTCTAAGCACAGAAATGAAATTTATTGTGCTGCCTCTAGTTTTAATCCTGGAATTTCGGAGCTAAGTAACGAACTGATTATCCTAGATATAAACAATCCTGATATTATAGTAAAATATGCTAATGAAAAAAATATTTCATTATGTATTATTGGTCCCGAAAATCCATTGTCTAATGGAGTAGCCGATGCTCTTTCAAATGATGGTGTGAAAGTTGTTGGTCCAAAAAAAGAACTTGCCATGCTCGAAACATCAAAAGCCTTTACTAGAGATCTTTTAAATGAGTATAAAATACCCGGCTCTCCTATATATTCACGTTTTAAAAATTTAAAAGGGGTGTCTACTTTTTTAAAAAAATTAGGTGAAAATTATGTAGTTAAATATGATGGGCTCGCTGGCGGGAAAGGTGTAAAGGTAAGCGGTGAACATTTACATTCTCACAGCGAAGCAATAGACTATTGTAACTTTCTTATTAAGCAAAACAATGAATTTGTAATTGAAGAAAAATTTATTGGAGAAGAATTTTCACTGATGAGTTTTTGTGATGGAAAAACATTAAAACATATGCCCGTCGTTCAAGATCATAAACGCGCCTACGAAGGTGACACTGGTCCAAATACTGGCGGAATGGGAACCTATACCGATAAAGACCATTCTCTCCCTTTTTTAAATAAAAAAGACCTCAAAGAAGCAAGAGATATTAATATAGCTACCTCTAAGGCTATTAAAAATAAATGCGGAAAAGGGTTTAAAGGTGTTCTATACGGTGGTTTTATGGCAACCAGTTCGGGCGTTAAGTTGATTGAGTATAATGCACGTTTTGGTGATCCTGAAGCAATGAATGTTTTGTCTTTGTTAGAATCTGACTTTGTTGAAATATGTATAGCTATTGCAGAGGGGACCCTGAATGAGATTGATGTAAGTTTTCAAAAAAAAGCTACCGTTTGCAAATATGCTGTTCCTGAAGGCTATCCTGATAATCCCGTAAAAGGAGAGCCAATTGATGTATCTAGTATCGACAACTCTGATACTTTATTTTTTGCATCGGTGGATTATAAAAACGCCTCGCTCGTTGAGTCCGGCAGTAGAACGGTTGCGGTAATTGGCGTAGCAAACTCAATTGCTGAGGCCGAAACCATTGCAGAAAAAGAAATATCAAGTATAAAAGGGCCTCTTTTCCATCGTTCAGATATTGGTAAAAAGAGTCTTATTCAAAAAAGAATTGATCATATGATGTTGCTAAGATGATAAAACTAGGTGTGTTGGGCTCAACAAAAGGAACAGATCTACAAAAAATTATTGAAACAGAAAAATTAGGCCAATTAAAGGCTGAGCTTTCCGTCGTGATTTCGAATAAAAAAGATGCTTACATACTTGAAAGAGCAAAAACGTATAATATTCCCGCTATTCATATTTCACTGAAAAAGAAAACAAGAGAAATGTTTGAGAGTCGAGTTACTCTGGCTTTAGAAAAATATCATGTTGATTTAATTTTGTTAATCGGATTTATGAGGATTTTATCAGCTGAATTTTGTCAAACATGGAAAAATAAAATTATTAATGTTCATCCGTCACTTTTACCAAAATATAGCGGTGGAATGGATTCAAGCGTACACGAGCAAGTATTAAAAAGTAAAGACATAGAAAGTGGCTGTACGATTCACTATGTAACGGAACAGGTTGACGCTGGTCAAATTATAATGCAAAAAAGATGCCAAATAGAAAAAAATGAAACTGTTGAAACACTAAAGTCTAAAGTTCAACAACTTGAGGGCGAGGCCTTTGTGCAGGTCATTAATAAATTAGGTAAAAAAACTTTATCTCAATAGAATAGGTAAGTAACGATGAATAAAAAAGAGGTAATAAATAAAATTAATGAATTCCAAAAAAACACTATGACTGATAATCTTGGAATTGAAATCACTGGTTTTGGAGATCAATTCATTTGTGGGAAAATGCCTGTGGACAAGAGAACAAAACAACCTTTTGGCCTTTTACATGGTGGAGCAAGCGCCGTTTTATCGGAATCATTGGGTAGTATTGGCGGGGGCATGCATGTTGATCTTAAAAAACAATCAGTTGTTGGAATAGAATTAAACGCTAGTCATCTAAAATCTGTTTCATCTGGCTGGGTTTATGGCAAAGCTACAGCTGTAAGAATAGGAAATAAAATTCAAGTGTGGGAAATTGATATTACTGATGAAGATGAAAATAAAATTTGTAAAGGACGATTAACCTTAGCCGTTATTAATAAAAAATGATTAAACAACTTCAATTAAATAGAAATCATATCAAAATAGAGAGAGCTTTGATATCTGTTTTTGATAAAACTGGTGTCGTTGAACTAGCAAAAACGCTTGAAGAAATGAATGTTGAGATTTTATCTACTGGGGGTACTTATAAAGTTTTGCAGGAAGCTAGTATTAAAGTTGTTGATGTAAGCGAATACACCAAGTTTCCTGAAATTATGAATGGTAGAGTAAAAACAATCAACCCTCTTATTGGTGGTGGTTTGTTGGGGTTACGAGACGAGCATGAAAATGATGCTAAAGAAAATAACATACAATGGCTTGATCTGGTTATATGTAACCTTTATCCCTTTGCGGAAGCAACTTCAAAAGAAAATTGTGATGAAGCGCTCGCGCTTGAAAATATTGATATTGGAGGCCCAACAATGATTCGTGCTGCAGCCAAAAATCTTGGCTGGGTATGTGTTGCTGTAGATCCAAATGATTATACAAACATTGCAGACGAGCTTAAAACAACTGGAAAAATATCGTTTGAATCAAGAAAATCTTTTTCAGCTAAAGCTTTCGGGCACACAGCTAAATATGATACAATAATTCATAATTATTTTAAAAGCGAAAAACTATCAGAGGATTTTTCTTTGACCTTTACCAAGCACTCTGATCTGCGTTATGGTGAAAACCCTCATCAATCAGGTGCTGCTTATAAAGTTTCTGATGGTAAAGATTATAATATTTTAAATGCACACATTCGTCAAGGTAAAAAATTATCGTATAATAATATTATGGATGCAGATGGCGCTCTTGCGTGTGTTAAGGAATTTGATAAGCCTGCTTGTGTAATTGTAAAACATGCCAACCCTTGTGGCGTGGCAATTGGAAAAAATATTTTAGAAATATACAGTCGTGCTTTTAAAGCCGATTCTTTATCTGCCTTTGGTGGCATTGTTGCCTTTAATCGAAAATGTACAAAAGAGGTTGCCCAAGAAATAACATCTGTATTTGTTGAAATTGTTTTGGCTCCTAGTTTTGAGATGGAAGCATTAGAAATATTTAAAAAGAAAAAGAATCTTCGAATTTTAGAAATTGGAGATTTTTCAAAACGCACTTCTAAATTAGAAGTTAGAAATATTGACGGCGGAATATTAGTTCAAGAGGTTGATACAAAAACATTATATGAAAATGATTTACAGATTGTAACTGCAAAAAAACCAACAAAAAAAAATATAGAAGACGCCCTTTTTACTTGGAAGGTTTTGAGACATGCAAAATCCAATGGCATCCTAATAGCTAAAGATGGAGCGACTGTTGGCTTAGGTGCGGGACAAGTAAGTCGTGTAGATGCAGTTCACATGGCGCTAAGAAAAGGTGGCAAATTAGTTAAGGGTGGCGTTTTAGCGTCTGACGCTTTTTTCCCGTTTCGAGATAGCATTGATGCAATAAAAGATTCAGGAATAAGTATGGTTATGCAGCCTGGTGGCTCCATTCGAGATCAAGAAGTAATTAATGCCTGTAATGAATATGGAATTTCAATGGTATTTACAGGTACAAGATGTTTTAAACATTAAATTAAAAGAGAGATAATTAATATTTATAATTATCTCTCTTTTTTAATACTTCTAACTCATAATAAACTATTTTTTTCTATACATAAAAAAAAGTGATGCAAAAACAATCCATATTCCATTTTCAACATAGAATGCTCCGACTAATGGCAAAACCCCAGAAATCACATGATATATATTCAACAATACCGGAACCAAAGCTAGCGCAGTATAGGTCATTGCAATCTTGTCTAAGTCTTCTGGCATCCAAGTCGTTAATAAAAAAGTTAATAGTGCGAAAAGAGCTTGGCCCATCATTGCAAAATGAAAAATTGGAGCAACCTCTTTAGTGTAGGTCATGCCAAAACCTTCCATCATCGCTTCTGGTGCAAAAACTCCACCTAAAATCATAAGGGCCATCAGTCCCGCATAAATTCTTAATAATAATTTTATATTCATTTTTTTGTAATCCTTTCGTTTGGTTTTGTATTTTTTATAGAAGCCTCAGCTTCAATTTCAACTAAATAACCTTCACCTATCAACCCCGCCTTAACCATTGTATTGACAGGGTTAATACCTTTAAAACGTTCCCCATGAACTGCTGCGATTCGTTCCCAATCTGATATGTTTTTGATGAAAATTCTTGTTCGAATAACATCTTTTAATGTTCCGCCTAAAGATTCAATTGAAGCTTCAATCTTATCAAGAATAAAATGTGTTTGTGCTGTAGCGTCTTGTCTGCCAACTAAAATTTGACCATGTGTAGCTGTGGTACCAGAAACTAAAACACGATTTTGAAACTTTAATGCTCTTGAATAACTGGCCATTTTTTCCCATTTTGTATTACTTGAAACAGTGCTTATTCCTTTTATATTCTCCTTCAATTTAAACACATTGGGTAATTTATCAACATGATGAGAAAGATCTCCCGATGCTGTAAGATATGGTGGCTTACGATACTCATCTCCACAGTTTCCTGGAATAGTGCTTAGCTTATTTTGTGCGTTATTTATTTTATCTAAATCTTCATCGGGTATTTTAAGCTTTAACATTCTAAAATTGTCTTTGAGGTGCTCACTTTTTCCTAGCCGTGCCCCAATAATAACAGCAGCAACAAAAGGGTTTTGAAGGCAGTATTTTGTGGATATGTTTGCAATTGATACGTTATGTGCGTTAGCAATTTGTTTTATAACCTTTAAAAGATTTTGATAAACATCCCATCCGCCAGAAATATCAATGAAGCGTTTATATTTCATCTCTGACCATGTGGTTAAGCCTTCCTTCTCAGGCTCTTTTTCCCCCAACCATTTGTCAGTTAAAAATCCACCAGCTAAGGATCCATAAGCTAGCAATTTTACGTCATATTTTTTGCAAACATTTTTCATTTGCTCATCACTTCCTCTTCGGTCTAAAAGTGAATAGCTGATTTGATTGGTGATTATAGGTATCCCTGATGCACATGCTATCCTTAAGTGCTGCGGGTCAAAATTAGTAACGCCTATATTTTTAATATAGCCTTCTTCTTTTAGTTCTTTCAAATAAATCAACGCGTCAATCCAGCTGGGGTCAAGATAATTCCAAGTATGGTATTGCATAAGGTCAATAGAGTTTTGCTTCATTCTCTTTAATGATCGCTCAACTGCTTTTTTAACAGTCGCCTTTGTTATCTTGCCCGGCTTTGGAACCCATTTTGTAAACAGCTGAGCCGGCTGTTTTAGCTGAAAACCTTTCAAGGCTCCGGCAATAACTTCACTGCTTCCATAATGGTCAGCCATGTCAAAGCTGCTAATACCTGCCTTAATATATGGTATCATTTCTTCGGCGGTTTTTTGAGGGTCAAGCTCTCCCGTTTCTCGTTCCATATCAGCGACTTGCCAAAGCCCTGTAACAATTTGTGATATTCTAAGGCTTTGGGTTAATTCTATCGTGTTCTTCATTCTTTTGGTAGTCTATTAAGGTGGGTATAGTCACCATTTCTTTCTTTGCCTATTTCTTTCCATTTTATAAAAAATAAAACACTTCCAACAATCATGACAATTAGCCAAACTGGAGTAGAGTGAAAATACCAATGAGAAACGTTAGATGTTATGTCTTTGTAAGTATGAACTAACAAAAAAAGGCTTAAAAAAAGACTTCCAGCAATGCCAATTATCAGCTGACTACTTCTTTTCTTAAATATTGATATTTCTGCTGCAAGAGAAGGGTTAACAGTGGGAAGCGTAATCAATGTAGTACACATTAATAAAAAATTTACCATCATGGACGTCACCATGATATCAATGCCCAAGAAAAAATCTCCAGCAAAATGTGAGCCTAAAACCCCTATGCTTGCCATCGATCCCGCAACTATTAATGATATGTGGGGGGTTGCGTGTCTATGATGAATCTTAGCTATCTTTGATGGAAAAATTCCATCATCGGCCCAAGCAAACATTAGCCTAGATACGGATAGTAGCATCGCAGGTAGATCGTTAATTAATGCAATTGCTGCGCCTAAAACTATTGCAACCCCCAACCAAGGTGGTAAAACATAGCTTAATAGTCCTGGGGCGCTTATATCTTTAACCTTAGACTCTTCAGCAATAAAACTCCAGGGAACGGTATGATAAACAGCTGAGCTAAATAAAAAATAAAATGAACCTACTAATACTATTGAAAGTATAATTGCCTGGGGTAGTGTTTTAGTCGGGTTTTTAGCTTCGCTTCCAGCTTGCGCGATTGAATCAAAACCAATAAAGCTTGAAAAAAGTAGGGCGGCGGCTGATAAAAATATACGCCAATCAAAATCTATATTGGTTTGCGGATAAAAAACCCTATTCTCTTTAATCTCTAGTGCTTTAATAAAGTCATCCGTGTTGTGATAAAAACCTGCAACAATTACAATAAATCCTAAGGCGAACATCAAATACATCATGGGTAGCAATATTTTTTTATACGATCTAGTCCCTTTTATATTAATGTATACAAATGTCCATATAAGACTCAGAGCTATGCCTATTCGTATAATAGGTAATTCCAAAATTGTTGAAATTTTGAGCCAGCCAAGCCCTATTGAAACATCGCGTATAAATGCTACGCTGATATATGCTATAACACCAATAACGATTGACAGTCCAAACCATTGCGAAAAGCTTGCAATAAATCCTAGATAGGGATTTAGGCCTCGACTAGCATAAATATAACTTCCGCCCGCTCTAGGCATAGCCGATGATAAAATTCCATAAGCTAGGGCTGCAAACAATGCTGGTATCATCGCAAAGATGAAAGCCGGAAGAACATACGGTCCAATACCAGGTATATTGCGTTGAATCATAAAAGGAACAACGTTGATTGATGCTCCTAACATCGAACATATTCCTGTTGCCATTAGCGTTACCAACCCAAGGTTTCTCTTTAATTTTTTATTATTTTCTGGCATATGCTTAGTTATTTATAGATTTACAAACTATGCTAATATTGAGGAACGCTTGGGTCAATTATTAATGACCATTCTTGAATGCCACCCTCTAAGTTTGCAACGTTGTATCCAAGCGGTTCAAGGTATTGACAAACCTGAGCGGACCTAACGCCTGAATGACACATCACTACAATTGGCGTTTTTTTATCAAGCTCTTTGTGTTTGTTCACAATACTACCAGTAGGAATGTTTTTATGTGGATCTATTTTTGCATATAAAATCTCATTTTCTTCTCTTACGTCTAATAATGTGAAGTTCTCTTTGCTCTCAAGCTTTTCTTTTAATTCTGTTACGGTAATGCTTTTCATTTAATAAAGCCTCTATTTTTTAAAAAAAAATATTACATTCCAGTAACAAACTTCTGAAAAATTTTATGAAAACAAAACTTATTCTTTTAACATTATTTTTGGTTTTTGCGGCTTGTTCTAATGGTGGAACGATCAATGAAAAAAAAATAGTCAAACCTCGATACTATATTCCAAATGAAGAAATTCAAACAATAATCGGTGTTAACAATGTACATGATATTGTTTCTCGTTCTCGACCTGTCTGGTTAAGAGGTCGAGGGGCTGAGCCCTCTGTTTATATGAATGGTATTCCAATGGGCGGGCTCGACGCTTTAAGCAGCATATCAGTTAATATGGTTAAAGACATAAAGTTTTTAACTCCTTCTGAAGCCACAACAATGTATGGAACCAATAATATGGGTGGCGTTATTGAGGTTCGCACGAAATAATTATTTTGAATGCTTCAATTATTGCTATGATTTTATGTAAAATCACACTTTAATTTTGGGAAATTAATAATGACTTTAATCATTGCAATGGCGGCCTTTATTTTAGTAACAACATTGTTTATTCTTGATGCAAGCAAAGATCAAAATCTGTCCAGCGAGGTTTCAACTTTTTTAAAACCTTTTTTTGCTGAAACAGTTGTAAAACAAAGTTTTAGCTCTTCACCCGATCTAGTTTGGGGCACACTAACAAAACTTTCAGATTATAACTTTTGGTTTCCTGGGGTACTAAGGCTGTTGCCTGTTGTTGAAACGGACCGTTATGTTCATCATTATTCTTTTGACCAATTTAAGTTTGTCCCTGGCGCTGAAATCCGCCTTCGTCCTTTTAGCCTTTCTCCAACTTTTAAAGGTCAAATAACTGCCATAGAAGATAACAAGCAATTAGCCCTGGAGATGCGCTATAGCCCCATACATAAAGAAACTGTTATTTTCAATCTTGAGCCAACAACTGAAGGTACTTCCGTAACTTGCCGGCGTACTAGTCGAGGGGTTTTTTCCTGGATGACCTTATGGGGGTTTTCAAAACACAAATCCAAAATTTTAGATAATCTAGGTTATTTTATTCCTGAGCAAATAATTGAAGAAAAAGCTGACACCTCTGAATTAAAAGATAGCGGGCCTCGATATAGCAGGGAGGCAATTATTGCAAGAGGTGTACAAGCTGGACTCGACGGTAATATGGATCTAATAAATGCTATTCCAGATAAACCAACTAGGGGGATGGCTAAAGCCATGCTTGTTCAGTCAAAACGCAAGGGTAGTGTTATGCCTGAACATCTCGTAAAGGCTCTTTCCGAAGAACCATCCGAAGCTTCAACCATAAATAAAAAAGCTCCACCCAAAAAAACGGGCGGCGGCTTACTCCCTGAATTTAAAAACACAGACGATCTTGTTGCATACGTTGTAAACAAGGCTCTTGATGGAGACGACGAACCAATCAATGCTGTTGC
>JAAZYT010000124.1 GCA_014239505.1 Fidelibacterota bacterium
AGACAGGCTTTGAGTCCAGAAGAAATTATGGAACTACCATATACAAATGAAAATATGAGATTAAAAAATATGATCCATCCTAATAAAAGTCCCGATATTTACGTGATTTTAAAGGAAAATTGGCTATGGACGTCAAAGGTTGGTACGAGCCATGGATCACACTATAGTTACGATTCGCATATTCCATTAATTTTTTCAAAGAAAAATATTAAATCATATAAAATTGATGATGCAGTTTTTTCAGTCGATGCATCTCCTTCAATAGCAAAATATCTTGGACTTATATATCCTAAAAATCTTGATGGTAGTGTATTGAATTTAAAATTTGATAACTAATATATTTTTAATTAAACAATTTATTTCTCAAGGTTTTAATAATCATATTTATCTTTATGAAAGAAAAAACAATAATTTTTGAAAAATATTATTTTATTGAAAAGAGTTATAAAGTTAAGTTCAAGACTTATTTTTAACCTCTAAAAGGAGAAGACATGTCAGAAAGTGTCAAAGAATTTACTTCAGCTAATTTTAATACTGAGGTATTAGAGTCCGATACACCTGTCCTTGTTGATTTTTGGGCTGAATGGTGTGGACCATGTCGTGTAATTGCTCCAGTAGTAGATGAAATTGCTACTGAGTATTCACAAAAAGTTAAAGTTGGAAAGTTAAACGTTGATAATGAAAATCAAATTGCTAGTCAATTTGGTGTTAGAAGCATTCCAGCTTTACTAATTTTCAAAAATGGTACTGTTGCAAATCAAATTGTTGGCGCTGTACCAAAAAATAAAATAACTGAAATTTTAGACTCAGTTATATAATATTAATTAATAAAAAGAATGAATCGAAAGGTTATAATTATTGGCTCTGGTCCCGCAGGTTTGACTGCAGCACTTTATACTGCCAGAGCAAATTTAAATCCGTTAGTATTTGAAGGTAATCAACCAGGAGGTCAGTTAACTATTACCACTGATGTTGAAAACTATCCAGGATTCCCAGAAGGAATTATGGGTCCTGAGTTAATGGAACAATTTCGCACTCAAGCATCAAGATTTGGTGCAGAATGTCATTTTAAACACGTTACTAAAGTTGATTTCAATACTCATCCTTTTAAGGTTTGGGTAGCAGATGAAATATTTACTGCTGATTCAATTATAATAGCAACTGGTGCTACTGCAAAAATGCTTGGTTTAGAGAGTGAAAAAGAACTAATGGGTTATGGAGTTTCAGCTTGTGCGACTTGTGATGGTTTCTTCTATAAAGATAAAAAGGTTATTGTAGTTGGTGGTGGTGATTCTGCCATGGAAGAAGCTTCTTATCTTACAAAGTTTGCATCAGAAGTTAAAATAGTTCACAGAAGAGAAGAATTTAGGGCATCTAAAATAATGGTTGAGCGCGTGATGAAAAATGAAAGAATATCGGTTATTTGGAATTCATCCATTAAAGAGATATTAGGATCAAAAGATAAAGGTGTTCATGGTGTAATTCTTGAAGATGTACAAAATAAAAATACCAAAGAAGAAAAATGTGATGGTGTCTTTATGGCAATTGGTCATAAACCTAATACAGATTTATTTGGTGATATTCTAGATTCTGATGCTGCAGGATACTTGATTACAAAAGAAGGTAATACTGCAACAAATATTGAAGGTATTTTTGCTTGTGGTGATGTACAAGATCATGTTTATCGCCAAGCAGTTACAGCTGCTGGAAGCGGTTGTATGTCTGCAATAGATGCTGAACGTTACTTAGAAACTTTAAAAAACAATTAACTTTTCGATTTGTCTTTTGCCATAAGGAGGCAAGATGAATCAACAGTCAACTTTAATATATGAATTAAAAGGTCTTAAAAAGACCTATAATAATCAAACAGTTTTAAATATACGTCGTTTACAATTCCATCGAGGTACAATATATGGAATAGTAGGGCCAATAGGTTCAGGTAAGACAACATTGTTAAATCTAATGTCTGGTCATGATAAAGAATCTGATGGACTATTAAAATATGATATGAATCAATTTAAAACAAATTGGTTGGGTAAAACCTTATCCACTCCAGAAATACAATTATTTAATTCTGAAAAAATAAATAATAATGCAAAAGTAAGTAATTTACTAAGTTCTAATAAAATTGATAATGTATCAAAATATTTTAATAATAGTTCTCTAAAATTAATACAAAATAAAAATATTAAAGATTTATCAAAAGGAGAAGTAGCTTATTTAAACATGATTTTGGCAGTTAACTCAGATCCTAGAGTATTATTAATTGATGATTATGCGATTAATTTTGATAAAAATATGGAATTAGACTTTCGTAAAAAATTAATTCTAATGAATAAAAATCTTGGAACAACTATTTTACTATCAGCACCTAATGATCAAAACCTTAAATTTATTTCATCAGTTTTAATTTATTTAGATAATGGACATATTTCTAAAATTCGTTCGGGTGTAGCAAAAACTCCAAAAAAATACACTAAAAGTTCGAATGACAAAAAAGGTGTAAAAAGTAAACGTTTCAATTCAAAAAAAAGAACTAATCGATAATTATAAAAATATGTTAATTTTACATAAATATAATAAAAATAACTCTTTTTAGGGAAATTAATTTCATGTTAAAAAAACGTTTTAATGAAATCAATAGTGAATTCAGCAAGAAAAAAATTCTTGTTATTGGTGATTTAATGTTAGACTCATATTTATGGGGTAGTTCTGAAAGAATATCACCAGAGGCACCAGTACCTATAATTCAAGTTAATAAGGTAGAGCATAATCTTGGAGGTGCAGCAAATGTAGCTTTGAACCTTTCATCTCTTGGCTGTGAAGTTTTACTTGTTGGATTGATCGGCACTGATGCTGAGGGAGAAATCCTTAAAAAATTATTATATAAAAACAATATAGATTTTACATCTTTAGTAGAAAGCGTAAAACGACCTACGACTGTAAAATCAAGAATAATATCACAGGATCAACAAGTTCTAAGAACCGATAGGGAAATAATTGATGATATATCTATGGAATCAAATGAAGAACTTAATTCAATAGTTTCTTCATTTATTAATAATGTTGATGGTGTGATTTTAGAAGATTATAATAAAGGTGTATTAAATACTTTTTCAATTTCAAAAATTATCAATTTAGCTAATGCTGCAAATAAACCAGTTTACGTTGATCCAAAAGTAAAAAACTTTGATTTATATAAAAATGTAAGATTATTTAAACCTAATCTTTCAGAATTTAGAAGTTTTTACAAAAAAAACACTTCCTTAGAAAAAGATGGATTTGATTTAAAAAATAATTTAAATACTGATATTCTTATGATAACTAGAAGTGCAGATGGAGTTTCTCTTTTTGTTGATACAGATTATTATGACATTCCAACAAATGCTAGAAGCGTGCATGATGTATCTGGAGCTGGAGATACAGTAATAGCAACTTTTACATTATCTGATTTGTGCGGTGCTACACCAAAAGAGTCAGTTCTTTTATCTAATTTTGCTGCAGGTAGAGTTTGTGAAGAAGTTGGTGTTGTACCTATTAATCTTAATATGTTAATTGAAATGATTGAACATCACGATAAACTTTAGTTAAGAACTTTTTGTGATTTTATTTAAATATCCTTTATTCATCATCACGCTAACATATTTAGCTTTTTCTCAACCAGAGAATCGTTTTTTACCTTTTGACTGGGTACAGTATAGGCAAACTGGGAAAATTAATTCTATTTCTTTTAGTAATCGTTATGCTTACATAGGAACTCAACTAGGCGGTGTTCAGCGTTTTAATTTATTATCAAATCGTTTTGAAGAGCCTATTACAAGAGCACAAGGATTAAGAAGTAATTCTATTAATGCAGTTCATAGAGCCTCTAATGGTGTGTTGTGGGTAGGATCATCTTATGGCATAGAATATAGTCTATCTGAAGAAGGTGATTGGACTTCTATTAATCGTGACTTTTTGGGTCTCCCATTTGGTGAAACCATATACAGAATTGGAGAATCTGATCAAGACATTTGGTTAGAAACGTCTACGTTATTTTATCGCCTTGATCCAATTACTGGTGTAGTAACTGGAAGAATGTCAAACCCCAATGTTTCAGTATTGTGGAGTTCAGGTTTAATAAGATTTCAGATTGATTTATCTAATCTATTATTTGAATATTCAATCTCAAATGGATGGATGACTGATTTTCGTTCACTTATTAGTCCGAATGGTAAACAAATGCGCGTTACAAGTATTGCTACATCTATAAGGGACGAAATATGGTTAGGAACTGAAGATGGGACTTTTTTCATAGGTGATAATACTATGAAAACTTTTTCCCCTTTTCGATTTACTCTTGCTAATAATGATATTCAATATATTGAAGGTAAAGATTCATTTTGGCTAGGTGGTCGATTAAATCAGTATTCTTCAGGAGTTACATATTTTGATATAGATCGAAGTATTTGTGATGTATTCACTTTTAATGAAAACATTAATATGGACCGTAATTCTATTTATAGTATTATAAAACTGAATGATGAAATCTGGTTTGGTGGAAAAGATGGCATTATTGTATATAATACTAAAAAAGATTTTTGGAGGACCTTTAATGTAAATATAGGTACTAACAAGCCCTTAATTAATTCGTTTTTAAAAATTAATAATGAAATTTGGTTAGCTACTAATAATGGAATAGTGATTTTAAATAAAAATAATAAAAGTCGTATTAATAATGAAATTGTAGATTATTTTAATAATAATATTATATACGATTTATCTAATACTGAAAATCATATATTTATTACTACGGAAGTCGGATTATATATTTATGATAATAACAATAATAAAATTTATGATTTAGAATCATTTGGATATAAAACTAAAAATTTTATTACCCCTTCTAATCATTTTGATTATACTGCGATTACTAAAGATGAAAAATATATGTATTTCGCCAATCAATCAGGAATAATAGTTTTTAACTTTAAAGATAGAAGTTGGTCTAATGCAGTTGAGTCTTCAATCTATGGTTCTCAAGAAATTAAATCTATTGCGGTTGATAAAGAAAAAATATTTATAGCAACAATAAATGGAGTTGTAGAATTTGATATGAATAATAACTCTTTAGAAATTTATAATTATAAATTTTTTGGTAGCATAAATGATATTTATATTAAAGGTAAGAAAATTTGGCTTGGAACATCTGAAGGTCTAATTTCGTATAGGTACAAATGAAGAAAACAACATTTTATATTTTTATATTCTTATTTAGCTACTTGAGTGCTCAATCTCAGATGTTAAATAAGCGTGACAATAATCTTATTAGGCAATATGGATTTTCATTCTATACTGTAGCAGATAACATGTCTGATTCAATACGTGTTTTATCTTATTTATCAGTGCCAAATAATGTTTTACAGTTTATAAAAAATGATAAAAACTTTGAAGCTGGCTATGAAGCTACGCTATCAATAAAAGAAAAAAAAGGCTCCCAACTTGGTCGAAAAAATTGGGTCAATACACTAGTTACTAATGAGTATTTAGAATCTGTTTCAAAAGAAATATATACTATTCATTTTGCTGAATTTAAAGTTCCAATTGGAAATTATATCATTTCAGCTGAATTACTTGATAAAGATTCAAATGAAAGTGGATTAAGATTTAAAGAGTTAAACTTATCAAAGAAAAGTAGTGAGATTGAATTATACAGCCCCTTTTTCATTGATTATCTTTCTGGAAAATGGGGATTGAACGAAAATGAAATACCACTTTTTCAAAATTTTCATACTGATAAAATAACAAGGACTTCTGTATTTATTTCTGGAAAAGTTAAAGACTCTCCTTATGAATTAGATGTAACAGTTTTAAATGCTAAGAAAAAAGAACTTTGGAAAAAAACTTTTCAATCTGAAACTGATGAAGGATACTTTCATCAACGAATAATTATACCAGAAGATGTTGCAAAGCAAGGTCTTCGTAAAAGGGTAGATATAGTTCTTAGACAAGAAGGTAAAAAGAAAAAAAATTCAGTGATTTTAGCTGTGTCAAGGCAAGGTATATCTGGTTCTATTAGTGATATATCACAAGCTATTCAAAATATGCGATATATATTAAAAGATGACGAATGGAAAAAATTAAGTAAATCTAAAAGTGACGAACAAGAAACCTTATTTTTAGAATATTGGACTGCAAAAGATCCTACACCTGAAACTCCAAACAATGAGTTAATGAATGAATATTTTTCTAGAGTAAACTACTCAAATTTTAATTTTAAAGGATATTCTCAAGGTTGGAAGACAGATATGGGTATGATATATATATTATTTGGTCCACCAGAAGATCTTGAAGTGTATAATGACCCTATAAGTAGGGTTTATTCACAAAGATGGCACTATTATAGAATCAATAAATTTTTTGATTTTGTAGATGAGCAAGGTTTTGGTGATTACCGACTGTCTACTCCTTTTTTCCGTGGACAAAGTTGGTAACTACTTTTTAATATTTTAATTTGTTTAATAAACTACACTATAAATAGTGGAATATTTTTCATATAGTAGTTTAGAGTCATTTAATAAATGCCCATCTCAATTTAGTTTTAGATATATAGATAAAATAAAGAATAATGATGAAAGTATTGAAGCATTTATGGGTAAACGCGTTCATGAAGCGTTAGAATATTTATATAATGAAGTTTTGCAAAATCATTTTCTTTTTATTGATTCTATTATTGAAAAATATCATGAAAATTGGGAATTTCATTGGCATGATCGTATTGCAATTGTACACAAAGATAAATCGATTAAGTTTTATTATGAACTTGGAGAAAAGTGCTTAGCTGCATACTATCGAAATTACAATCCTTTTAATCAACCAGTTGTTGGAACAGAAGTTGAATTTATTTTTTCTATTAATTCTACTAATAATTATTTACTAAAAGGTATTATTGACAGAATTGATCATGATGGAGATGGAAATTATGAGATTCATGATTATAAAAGTGGTAAAAGAGCGATGTCTCAATATCAAGCAAATAATGATAAACAATTAGCATTATATCAAATTGCGTTAGAGCAAAACTATAATAATGTATCCTCTGTCAAATTGATATGGCATTTTTTACAACATAATCTTGAAATTAAATCTAGTCGTAATAGTATTCAAATTAATAAACTAATTGAAGATACTAAATTAAAAATCAATAAAATTAGAAAAAAAATAGATACGGGTGAAGATTTTCTACCTAAAGAGAGCATTCTATGTAATTGGTGTTATTATTGGGAAGAATGCAGTGCTAAGAATGGTTCAAATCCATATATTTAAACTACGATGAAACTTACAAAAATTGAAATTGGTGCATTAAAAGAAGTATTGTCAAAAATTGACAATTTTAATTCTAATGTTCTTCAAAAATTATATAAACGTTTAAATAATGATTTAAAGATAACAATGTTTATTGATGGTGCTGCAGATTTAAACTCTAAGACTGCTGGAATAGGTGGAGTTATTTACAAAGATAATGATGAATTATTTACTTTTTCTGAATACTTACATGATTCTACTAATAACGAAGCTGAGTATACTGCTCTTATTAGAGGACTTGAATATTTAATAAAAATGAATTTATTAAATGTAGAAATTTTTTCTGATAGTGAATTAGTTGTTAAGCAAATCAGTGGAGAGTACAAAGTTAAAAACTCTCGAATGCAAAAATTAAACAAAACAGCTCAGTTATTATTTGCCAAGCTTGATAAATGGTCTTTTACACATATTTTGAGAGATAAAAATAAAGTTGCAGATAAATTAGCTGGAGAAGGAAGATCGAAAGGGAAAAAATAATTTTTGTTTATAAGTTTTTGTTGATGATACGATGAGAGTTTTAAATTAGATTTAACATTAACAATTTGAGTGAAAACTATAATTAGAAATAAATATGGGTCTTTTTAGTTCATTTAGGAATCCTTTAAGTTGGATATCAGGTGATATAGCAATTGATTTAGGTACTGCTAATACTTTGGTCTACATTAAAGGCAAAGGTGTTTTAATCAATGAACCCTCCATTGTTGCAAAATCTGTTCATGATGATAAAATTATTGCTGTTGGTTACGAAGCAAAAGCTATGGTAGGTAGAGCTCATAGCGGGATTGAAACTGTTAGACCTCTTCGTGATGGTGTAATTGCAGATTTTAATATGACAGATGGTTTACTTCAAGGATTTATAAACAAAATTAATATGAATCGCTTAGCTCGTCCAAGAATGGTGATTTGCGTTCCTTCAGGTGTTACAGAAGTCGAAAGACGTGCTGTTAGGGACTCAGGAGAAAGAGCTAATGCTCGTGAAGTTCATCTTATTGAAGAACCAGTTGCAGCAGCCATTGGTATAGGTTTAGATATTTCAAAACCTATAGGTAATATTATTATTGATATTGGTGGTGGAACAACTGAAATTGCTGTAATTGCACTTAATGGTGTAGTAACGAAGGAAGCTATAAGAGTTGCTGGTGATGAAATGGATGAAGCTATAATTCAATGGTTTAGGAATGAACACAAATTAGATATTGGTTCATCTACTGCTGAGAATATTAAAAAATCTGTTGGCTCAGCAATGAGGGTTAATGCAGAAAATATAGCCGTAAAGGGAAGGGACTTAGTCTCTGGTATACCAAAAACTATAGAAGTCTCATCGGATGAAATACGACAGTCTTTAAAAGATCCAATTAATGCAATAGTTGAGGCTGTAAAACGAGCTCTCGAGCGAACACCACCTGAATTATCTGCTGATATTTTAGATAGAGGAATTTTAATGACAGGGGGAGGAAGTATGTTGAAAGGTATAGACCAGTTAATTAGAGAGAGAACTAATGTCCCTGTAAATGTAGCTGAAGAACCTTTATTATCCGTTGTTAAAGGAACTGGTAAAGTACTTGAAGATGTAAAAAAATACGAGTCTGTTCTGATTTAATTTTTAATGCGTAATCTTTACTTATTTTTTCTTAAATATAAAGATCATTTTATTTTTCTATTTATAGTTTTTTTCTCATCTTATATATTATTGCAAAATGATAATCCGAATATTCATATTATTAGAGGTAAATTTAGTGATAAATTTTCAATTATTTCCTCACCCTTAGCTTGGCTTAGAAGTATGAGTAGGCTGGAGATTGAGACTCAACTTCTTCGTGAAAAAAATATTCAATTGTCTTTAAAGTTGGAATCAATGCTAAACGCCAATGAAGAATACAAAGCTCTATTACATTTGTTAAAATTAAAGGAGGATAGTGATTTAGAATTAATAGCAGCTAATGTTATTAATTCGGGAGCTTCTGCTAATTTATCTTCAATTACAATTGATATTGGTTCTAATGAAGGTGTAAAATTAAATCAAACAGTTTTAGTCTCTGAAGGTGTGATAGGTAAAACTGTGGTTGTTGGGAAAAAAACTAGCATCGTCCAAATTATAAACGACGTTAATTTTCGTTTATCAGTTCGAATATTACCATCTGGAAATTCAGGAATTTTAAGATTTTTAAAAGATGATATTTGTGAAATTAGAGAATTGCAAAAAAATGCTGAAATATCAATTGGTGATAATGTTGTAACTTCAGGTTTTAGTCAAATATATCCTAAAAATTTACCAGTGGGTGAAGTAATAGAAGTGGTAAATGAACGAGGTAGTTTTCAAAAAGTAGCAAAAGTTAGAATTAAAGCAAAAATTGGTTCACTTTTACATGTATTTATTATAGTAAGTGACTTAGATAAAATTGGTTAAACAAGGAGTCATAGGTTTCTCTGTATTTATAATACAGTTTTTATTGGTTGATTTTCTTTCAATAAATATGATTCGTCCTGATTTCATGGTTATTTTTATTTTCTATTTCAGTTTAAATAATGATGGATATAAATCTATACTTTTAGGATTCATTCTGGGGCTTTTATGTGACTTGAGTGGTGTGGGTTCTAACTTTGGGTTAAATTCATTAACTTTATCAATTACAGCATATTTAACAGGATTTTTAAATGGTAAATATGAACGGTTACTTCCTTATGTTTTTCATTTACTATGGATTTTTATTCTAGCTTTACATTTTTTTATTACTTCTTATATTCAATTTCAGACATTATATGAAGCAAACTTTTTCGATTTCCTTCTAAAATTTCTTTTTACATTTTCCTATACTATGATATTCTTTATTGTAGTTCAGTTTTTCTTCCCAATAAAAGAAGTATCACGTGCTTAGATCGCCTAACTCAGTCCCAAAAACAAAATTTTGGTTATTAATAGGTATAACTTTTTTTCTACATATTTTACTTCTTTACCGTTTCTTTCAATTGCAAGTGTTAGATTATGATTTATATAAACAACGTGCTAATAGTAATAGAATTAGAGCAAACTCTGTACCTGCCCCTAGAGGATTAATTCTAGATAGAAATGGTAAAATTATTGTCGATAATTATCCAACTTATGTTTTGTTTGGAATTGGAGATGAAATTGTTAGTAAGTCTCAAAACTTTTCAGTAATTAGTAAAGCCACAGGAATAGACACATCATATCTTTCAATTAATTATAAAAATAATTTTAGAAGTAGATTTTTACCAACAAAGCTTGCCAAAGATTTAACTATTTCACAATTAAGTCGACTTGAAGAATACAAAAATGATTTAACAGGAATAATTTATAAACAATATCCCGAAAGAATATTTAACCCAAAAATTAGAGCATCACATGTACTTGGCTATTTAAAAGAGTTAGATCAAGAATTTTTATCTACTAAAACAAATAAAACTGATTATCAGTTTGGAGATCTAATTGGTTGGTCTGGCTTAGAACGAAACTATGAATCTATTTTAAGAGGTAGAAAAGGTGTTTCTTATTTTCAAGTTGATGCTTTTGGAAGAGAAGCTGGTAAAATTGAAGGTCAAAAAAATATATTACCATCCCCTGGAACAGATATTAAAACTACTCTAGATTTAGAACTTCAAGAATTATTGGAAAAAGAATTAAAAGATGTTAAAGGAGCTGGTATCGTATCTAATCCCAGAACCGGTGGCTTGCTAGCTTATGTAAGCTCGCCAGACTATCCCCCAGATTTATTTACTGGGTTAATTTCTACAAAAGACTGGGAAACTGTTATAACAGATATAGATAAACCTTTGCTTGATAGAGTAACTAATGGTTTATATCCTCCAGGTTCGATTTATAAAATGATTGTAGCTGCTGAGCTTCTTGAAAGAAAATTAGTATCAGAAAGTTGGGAAGTTTTCTGCCCTGGCTATTATGAATTTTATGACCGTACATTTAAATGTTGGAATGAAAATGGACATGGAGATGTTAATTTAGAAAAAGCTATAGTTGAATCATGTGATGTATACTTTTATCAGGCTATACAAAAAGTTGATATTGATAATTTAAGTGAACGATCTAAAATGTTTCATCATGGTAAAAAAACTAATATTGATTTACCATCAGAAATGAAAGGTCGAGTCCCAACATATAATTATATGAATAAAAAATATGGTAAATGGGGATGGTCTAAAGGTGCATTGCTTAATATTAGTATTGGGCAAGGAGAATTATTAGTAACACCTCTTCAAGTTGCTCTTTATACTAATATTTTAGCAACAAGAGGAGAAACTTTCCCACTTCACTTAGTCAATAAGAAAATAAATAAAATAAATAAAATACACATTCGGAACAGCACATGGAAACTTTTAGAAAAAGCAATGAGAGGAGTTATAATAAGTGCAAAAGGAACTGGTCGCAGAGCTGATCCAAAAATTAAGGATTTAAATATTTTTGGAAAAACTGGCACAGCTGAAAACCCACATGGTGAACCTCATGCTTGGTTTATAGGTTATGGTTTAAAGAATGACAAAATAATAAGTATTGTATTAATGCTTGAGAATGGAGGGCATGGTGGAGAAGTAGCTGCGCCAATAGCTCGAAGTATATTCAAAAAATATTTTGAAAATGATTATAAAATAGCTATAAAATAATGTTATTAAATATTTGGAAAAAAATAAAAAAATCTCCTACTATCATTTTAATTCCTGTATTTATTTTACTTTTATTAGGATTGTTTTCTCTCTTAAGTATAACAACACTTCAAAGTCAAGCTCCTCCTAATGCATTTTCAAAACAATTATTTTTTTTAATTCCCTCTTTCATTATGCTTTTTGTTATGTCAGTTTTATCAAAACGTTTAATTCACAAATATATATATGTATTTTATGTTCTAGTTGTATTTGCAGTCCTACTACCTTTTTTTGGAGATAAGGTTTCAGGTACATACCGATGGATAAATTTTGGGCTACCATTTGACATTCAACCATCTGAGATTGCTAAATGGATTATTGTTTTAGTTTTAGCAAGATATTTATCAGATCATAACTTGCAAATGACTCACTTTAGTTCAAATTTATTTCCATTATTGATTGCTTTAATTCCAACAATAATTGTATTAAATCAACCTGATCTTGGTACAGCTTTTGTTATGATGTCATCAGTATTGCCTATGCTATATTGGATTGGTGCTAGGCCATTTCATTTATTTATGATTGTGGCTCCTTTACTAAGTATTCTATTAGCTTTTAATGTTTCCGTATTTTATTTTTGGGCTTTTTTCTTAGCAATAGTTATATTTTTATCAAAGCCAAAGCTTATTTATGGGCTTGGACTATATTTTGGTAATATCTTTTTAGGATTAATCTTTCCGTTAGTTTGGAATTCATTAAGACCATATCAGCAAAATAGAGTTTTAACATATATAAATCCAGAAATTGATCCACTTGGAGCAGGTTATCATATCATTCAAAGTAAAACCGCTTTAGGCTCAGGTGGATTATTTGGTAAAGGATGGGGGCAAGGTACTCAAACTCATCTAAAATTTCTACCAGTACAAGAATCTGATTTTATTGTAAGCGCTATTGGCGAAGAACTAGGTTTTATATTCCTTTTATTAATGATTCTATTATTTTTCTTTTTTATATATAAAATTCTTCGGTTAGCCATAAATGCAAGTGATAGATTTTCTGGATTAATATTAATTGGATTGGCATCAATTTTTATGGCACATATTTTTATAAATAGTGCTATGGCATCAGGGTTAATGCCAGTTAAAGGACTTCCTTTACCTTTTATTTCATATGGTGGTTCATTTTTAGTATCATCTTTTATGATGATAGGAATGATACTGAACTTTGGGCGTGATGATGGTTATTAAGTCTTTTAAAAAGATAATGACTGAAAGGGTATAAAAGAGGTAAATTACTTCTCGTTTTACATTCAATAAGTTAAATTTTATTATATGATCAATAATTTTATTAAATCTATTCTTTCTATTATAATCGTCTTTTCTTTTACAATTACAGTAGCGCAAGATTCTGCTACAAAGCGTGAAATGAAAAAGATCAATACAAAGATAAATCAGCAAAATATTCGAGTTGATTCATTAGACACACAAATTAGATTATTATTACCTGAGCTTCAAAATGCACTAAATGCTAACTTAAAAGCTAAAGAGCAGACAGATTCTGTAGCTATTCTATTAATAAATAGAATTAATATGATGCAAAATAAAATGCGCTTAATTGAAGATAGAACTGCTTATATAGATAGTGTTAATTTTGAAATTTTGGCACAACTTGTTATGATTGAAAATAAAATTGTAACATTAACTAATAGTTTTACTGAAATGTATACTCTTAAGAATAATAGAGTAAATGATAAAGTTAGCTCTAAAATAAGTCCAACTGAGTATAAGAGAATATATATTGAAGCACTTTCATCATATCAAAATGGTGAATTTGAAAAGGCCGTTACTGGTTTTTCAGGTTTAGTTATGAGCGATCCTGGCAGTGATTTAGCTGACAATAGTCAATATTGGTTAGCTGAGTGTTATTACACTATGAAAAATTATAAACGTGCTGTAATTGAGTTTGAAAAAGTTTTCACTTTTGCAGGTACTGATAAAGATGATGATGCTCAATTAAAATTAGGTCATTGTCATCGAAGAATGGGTAATTTTGAAAAGGCCCGTGAAGAATACCAAAGATTAACCGATTATTTCCCAGGTTCTGAGTTTTATGAAAAAGCTAGAGAATCACTTAAGCAACTTAAAGTACAGTAAGTACAGAAAAATCAATTTATGTCTTTAAAATTATTTTATCTCACAACTGAGATTGATCCATTTGCAAGTACATCACATCTTGGTAAATACTCTGTTCATATACCATATGCTCTCCAAAATTTAGGTCATGATATTAGAATTATGATTCCCAAATATGGCTTTGTTAGTGAACGAAAATATATTTTAAGAGAAGTAATCCGTTTACGTGAAATACTATTTGACTTTGATGGTGAAGAAGTAATGACTTCAGCTAAGAGTGCTTTTATTCCAAAAACTAGAGTCCAAGTATATTTTTTAGAAAATATTGACCTTTTCAAGCAGTTAACCACTCTACTTTATAAATCAAAGAATGGTCGTATTCTTGGAGATAATGATGATCGTTATAACTATTTTTCAAAGGCTGCTATTGCAACTTTACCGCATTTATTTTGGAAACCTGATGTAATAATTTGCAATGATTGGCAAAGTGCTTCAGTTCCTCTTATTTATCAGCAAATTTATGATTCCAAAGATTTTTATGGAAAAATTAAAACTGTCTTAACAGTTCATTCTGTTGATGAACATTCTATTTTTAGTCGTAAATCATATGAAAAAGTTGGTGTTGAATTACCAAAAAAATTATCAGGAGATTCAATAAATTGTTATGAAGCAGCTGCACCATATGTAGATTTAATTATTGCAGTTGATACACCTTCAAATAATATAACAAAAAAGCTTTTAGATTTACCTTTGATAAAATCAAATAAAAAGAAGCTCGTTTCTATTAGTATTGATGATGATGAAAATCCTGATTTTAGTATTACTGCTTCTGCCTTGAACGAACAATTAACGAAACATTTCGCTTAATTTTTCGTAGTATTACTTACTTAGAACGCTAATACTATGTACAATAATTTTAAATCATTTTTTATTATTAATTTAATAGCTATTCTCTTTTTTTCTGCTTGCGATGAGGCTGCTATTCCTATTGATAGTTCTAATACTCCTTTATCAATTGATACAATCTCTTTTCCTGTAGTTAATACAATTTCATATCAAGTTCCTCCAGATGTTGGATCACATGAATTCCTTTATTTTGGCAAAAAAAATGAGTTTGATTTCTTATATAACCTTATACGTTTTAGCAGTATTGATAGTACGAATCAA
>JAAZYT010000119.1 GCA_014239505.1 Fidelibacterota bacterium
CATTAAAGGATCATTTGGATAAGGACGAATAGAAAGTTCCTTTTCTACTGCATTTTCCATATCTTTTTGATTAACAAAAATCACTATGTTTGCAGAAGAATACATCCCTTGTAAAAAGCAATAATCACAGTTATAAAGACAATTTAAAATTGGTGTATTATAATAAAAGTTTCTAAATCCACCATCTTGAAGAATATCGGTACCTTTATAAATAAAGGGTGGTTTTTTAACCGCGAGAATTAATTTAATAGAGTTTTTTTGTGTCTGGAAATCTTGATTATTTCTATTAAAAAAAGATTTATAATCTGAAATCTCAATTATATTTGCTTTTGAAAAACGATCTAAGCATTCACGTGTTAAATTATATTTTTTTGCATCAGATTCGACATAAATATGTGAAAAGTCAGGAAGAAAGGTATTGTCTGATTTTATCAAAAACTTTATTCCTTTCCTGTTTTGACGTTGGTGATCTTTTGAAATAATTTTTTAACACATTTATTTCAGCATTATTTTTTTTATAATTCTCTGATAATCGAGTTAATTGTAATGATTGAGTCTTTGTTAGTTGAAATTTCTTTGAGTATTTTTTTAATAATTTTATTTCTGATTTCTCTAAAATAATACGATTAGAAAGATTTTTATTATTATAATAATTGACAATTTTTAAAATATTCTCTATTTGCTCATGAATTAAACTGCAAACATTTATTGATTTCCAATCTTTAATATCCATGTAATCTGAAACTATCTTTAAAAAGATGAATCGATGGCAAGGTATATATGATGATAGTGATTCAAAAATTGCACTAGCTTCCATATCTACTAATCCAGTGTAATTAAAACTATCATCAGATACACTATTAATAACTGTAGTTAATGAAATTTCCTTTAAATTATTTTTTATAAGAATATCTGGGAAGAATATTTTACCAGTCTCTTCATCTATAATTTTATTTATTAAATAAATTGAGCCTATATTAGTTTTATTTTTTTCTCCTCCTGCTATACCCACATTAATAATAATTGTTTCATCCCAATTAATTTTAAGATCTATAATTGACTTAAGTCTAAACTTAGTTTTGTGTTTACCTACACCTGTGATTAATAGTGATATATTATTATTAATAAATAATTGAGTTTTTAAATCTTTTTCAAGATTAAACCCTTTTATTATAGGAGTTGCTTCAACCTTAAGAGCTGTAAGAAATAAAAAATTCATTTTATAAAAGATTCAATATTATTTGCTATTGATAAACTCTCTTATTTTTATAACCATCTCTACACTATGAGTTTTATTATTTGTTTCCATATCAATTAATTTAGAATTTGAAAGTTTATCTGCTATTTTTACAGTATTCTCGTAATCGTGCATTATATCTTTTGATGCTGCAAGAATTAATACTTTTTGATTAATTTTATCTAATTGATTCCAAACTTTATAAGAAGAAAAATTTATTGCAGATCGACGTAATCTTACTGGCGAAGCTTGATCAAGCGATTTAGCGTATTTATAATATTGCTTTGGATCTGAATTCATATCTAAGTATTTCTTCTTCATGTACCATTTTATTATTGGTCTAATAAAATAAAAAATGAATGGAGGAGCTAGTCTAGCAATCATTAACCAAATAGGTGGAATATTAAATTCTGCGTTTGGTCCAATTAGAATTGATAAAGTTGGATTTACTATCTTTCTACTCATAGAATCTAGAATTACCGTAGCACCAAGTGAACTCCCAAATAAAATGAAAGATTTATTTATTAAATTTAATTCTGATAATACATATGGAAGGTCATCCCCCAGAGATTCAATTGTTAGTGGTTGCTTATTTATATGTACTGATGAACTTTTTTCACGAGTTTCTAAATAATAAACTTCAAAATCCTTTGTCATTTCTTTTAATACAACATTCCAACTATCAATAATTGAACCCCAACCAGAAATAAAAATGACTGGTGGAAAATTAGATTTTATTTTCGGTTTAAAATGAATGAGAAATAATTTTATATCTTTATCACCAGATATATATCGATGAGAATATTTTGTTCCACTAGCACAAAATTGTGTGAAATCCATTGATTATCCTCTTAATTATGATAAAGGATTATTATCTAATACTTTTATATAATTATTCTTTATTAGGAATGATGCTAATATTTAATTCTGATAATTGAGCATCAGATACTGAGTTTGGAGCCTCATCCATAAGTGATGAGGCAGAAGTTGTTTTAGGAAAAGCTATTACGTCACGAATATTTTTTGTACCTGCTAAAAGCATAACCAAACGATCAAAGCCAAAGGCAATCCCTCCATGTGGAGGAGTTCCATATTTTAAAGCTTCAATTAAAAAACCAAACTTTGCTTTAGTTTCTTTTTCATCCATACCCAATAAGTCAAAAATTTTAGCCTGAAAATCTGGTTTATGATTTCTAATTGAACCTCCTGCTATTTCATATCCATTCATAGTTAAATCATAACCTCTTGATTTTAATGAAGCTGGGTCAGATTCTAGTTCTGATATATCATTAGTTGATGGGGCTGTAAATGGATGGTGGCGTGCAACATATCGATTAGAATTATCATCAAACTCAAACATTGGGAAATCTGTTACCCATACTGGTTTGAAAACATCTGTTTTTGCAAGGTCTTCAATTCTAGCAATTTCAACTCGAAGTGCTCCCAACGCTAATTGAGTTAACTCTTTATTATCACCAATCATAAATATAATATCATTGTTTTTTAATTTTAGATTAGCTATTAATTCATTTTGTAATTCTTTATTAAAAAATTTTGATATTCCACCACAAAGGGCCCCATCTTCAACTTTTATCCAAGCTAATCCTTTAGCTTTATATTTTTTTACGTAATCAGTTAAATCATCAATCATTTTTCTGGTATACTTGGCTCCACCTAAGACAACCAAACCTTTAACAATTTCCGCAGATTTAAATGCATTAAATTCTGATTTATCAGTAAACGGCTTTACATCTTGTAGTAACATTTCATAACGAAGATCAGGCTTATCAGATCCATAAAGATCCATTGCTTCATCCCATTCTAGACGTGGAAACTTTTTTGGAAGCTCTACATTTATAACTTCTTTAAAAACCTTAGTTGTTAAGATTTCCATTTGATTAAAAATAATTTCTTCATCAACAAAAGACATTTCAATATCAATCTGAGTAAATTCAGGTTGACGGTCAGCTCTAAGATCTTCATCTCTAAAACATTTTACTATTTGGAAATAACGATCATAACCAGCAATCATCAAAATCTGCTTATAAATTTGTGGAGATTGAGGAAGCGCGTAAAATTTCCCCTCATGTATACGACTTGGAACAAGATAATCTCTTGCACCTTCTGGAGTTGATTTCATGAGAACAGGAGTTTCAACTTCTAAAAAATTTTCGCCAGATAAATAATTGCGAACTGCTTGATATGTTTTATGACGGATATTAAGATTTTGTTGAAGTTCGCCTGTTCGTAATTCTAAATAACGATATTTTAAACGAAGATCTTCTTCTGCACTTGTTCTATCACTTATAACAAAAGGTAACGGATCAGCTTCATTAAGTATTTCCATCTTATTAATAATTACTTCAATCTCACCTGTAAACATTTCCGTATTAATTGCACCTTCGGTACGCTTTTGTACTTTACCACTTACAGATATAACATCTTCCATTGATAATTTTTTTACTTCTTCAAACTCACCAGTATAATTATCAGAATTAAAAACTATTTGTGTTTTTCCATATCGATCTCTTAAGTCTACAAAAACGACTTGTCCATGTAATCTAACCGTATTTACCCAGCCATTTAGGATAACTGACTTATCAATACTTTTACTATTTAATTCTCCACATGTATTTGTTCTTATATTCATTATTTTATAAAATTTTCTTCTTTTTATTTCTTAGTGTAAGCCATAAAGCAACTCCTATGGAAACTGATGTTCCCGTATATATACCTACTAAAATTGCTTCTGACAGCTTATCATCCTTTTTTATTATGATTATAGGTATCAATTTATAAACAAAAAACTCCGCAAGAGCGGAGTTTATTAATAACAATCTTGTATTATAAAGATTTAGCGGCTTGAGACTTTTAATCTATTCAAAGCTTTTAAAAGAGATAACTCAGCTCTATTAATATCATTATCTTTCTTATTAGAGAGTCTATCCTTTGATCGTTGCATAGATGCTTTTGCTCGATCTGAATCAATATCATTTGCCACTTCAATAGTTTCTAATAGAAATTGCACTTTATCTTTTGAAATTTCAGCAACGCCTCCACTAGTAGCAAAATAGGAATCTTTACCTTCTTCCGTTATTTTTATTTCTCCAACTCCTAAGGCAATTACTGCTTCTCTATGTCCTTTCATAATACCAAAAGAACCATCAGTAGCAGGACATCGCACATAGGAAGCATTTTCAACTTCATTGATTTCGGTAGGCGTAACAATTTCAAGCTTAAAACTATTCATTAGTATTCTTATGCAGCTTCTTTTTTAGCTTTATCAAATGCTTCATCTAAAGAACCAACATATGCAAATGCATTCTCTGGAACATCATCGGCATCACCTTTTAAAATACCTTCAAACCCAGAGATTGTATCTTCCAACTCAACATAACGTCCAGGTGTCCCAGTAAATTGTTCTGCGACAAAGAATGGTTGTGAGAAAAACTTCTGAATTTTACGAGCTCTAGAAACTGTCTGCTTATCTTCATCAGAAAGTTCATCCATACCTAAAATAGCTATAATATCTTGAAGGTCTTTATATTTTTGTAAAACACCCTGCACATCACGAGCTATGTTATAATGACGGTCTCCTATTATTCTAGGGTCAAGAATCCTTGAAGTTGAGGCTAATGGGTCTACAGCTGGATAGATTCCTAACTCCGCAATTTTTCTTTCTAAAACAGAAGTTGCATCTAGATGAGCAAATGCTGTTGCTGGTGCAGGATCTGTTAAATCATCCGCTGGTACATAAACTGCTTGTACAGAAGTAATAGATCCTTTTTTTGTAGAAGTAATTCTTTCCTGAAGATCTCCCATTTCTGTTGAAAGTGTCGGTTGATATCCAACAGCTGAAGGCATTCGTCCTAATAATGCGGATACTTCTGAACCAGCTTGTGTAAATCTGAAAATATTATCAACAAAAAGTAAAACATCACGTCCTTCATCATCACGAAAAAATTCTGCCATAGCTAATCCACTTAAGGCCACACGCAAACGAGCACCAGGAGGCTCATTCATTTGTCCAAAGACCATAGTTGTCTTATCTATTACACCAGATTCAGTCATTTCATTATATAAATCATTGCCTTCACGTGTTCTTTCTCCAACACCCGCAAATACAGAGTATCCTCCGTGCTCTGTAGCAATATTTCTTATTAATTCCTGAATTAAAACAGTTTTACCTACCCCGGCACCACCAAATAATCCAGTTTTTCCACCTTTTGTATATGGCTCCATAAGATCAACAACCTTAATACCAGTAACTAATATTTCAGTAGATGTTGCTAGTTCTTCGTGCTTTGGTGCTGCTCGGTGAATAGGGTTCTTCTTATCAGTACCTACGTCACCTTTACCATCAATTGTATTTCCAAGAACATCAAAAAGGCGACCCAAGGTTTCTTGACCCACTGGAACTGAAATAGGAATGCCTGAATCAACCACCTTAACGCCACGTGTCAAACCATCAGTAGAGTCCATTGCAACTGTACGTACCATATTGTCACCTAAATGTTGTGCGACCTCTAATACTAATGTACCTTCTTCAGAACGATCAACATTAAGTGCATTTAAAATTTCCGGGAGGTTGCCGTCTTCAAAAAGTACATCAACCACAGCACCCATTATTTGAGAAATTTTACCAGTCTTTTTAGACATATTGGTTTCCCCTATCCTTTAAGCGCTTCAGCACCACTAACGATTTCTAACATCTCTGTAGTAATCGAAGCTTGGCGAGCTTTGTTAAATTCTAATTGTAAATCTTTAATCATATCTTCTGAATTGCTCGTCGCATTTTCCATCGCAACCATTCTAGCAGCCTGTTCACTTGCATATGATTCTAATAAATATTTCCACATTTGAACATTTAAATGTCTTGGCACTAATGATTTTACTATCGCATCCTTAGATGGCTCGTAAAGTCTATCTGCAATATTGCTTCCTTCAGAATCAAATTCTAAAGGAACAAATTTTTCTGTTAAAACCATTTGTGTTGCAACATTTATAAATTCATTAAATACTACACGTATTTCATCTACTTTTCCAGATATGAAATGATTAATAATATTATTTCCAATACTAACTGCATGGTTAAAGTTTAAATCGCTCCAAAAATCTATGTGAGATTCAATAATATTATATTTACGAGGTTTGAAATAATCCCTAGCTTTTTTACCAATACAAAAAATATCAACATTATCTTTTCCAAATTCATCGATCTCATTTTGAGCTTTTCTCAAAGCAGAGCTATTAAAAGAACCTGCAAGACCTTTATCAGATGTTACCACAACATAAGCTATACGATTAACTTCTCTTACTTCTAGCAATGGTAATAATTCGCGATCAACATCAGGAAGTAAATTTTGGATAATATCAGACAAGCTCCTAGAATAAGGACGTGCTTTTTCCATATTATCTTGAGCGCGTCGCATTTTAGCAGCTGCAACCATTTTCATAGCTTTAGTTACTTTTTGAATACTTTTAACAGACTTTATACGATCTCGAATATCTTTAAGATTGGCCATCTTTTATACTGAGAAACCTTTAGTGAAATCTGAAATAGCTTTTTCAAGGTTTTTGCTCAATTCATCAGAAATAATACCTTCAACACTTATAGACTCTAAATCTTTCTTGTTATTTGCCTCAAGGTAATCAAATAAACCTGATTCGTATTCTGAAACTTTTGCGACAGGAACTTCATCTAAATAACCTTTTGAAACAGCAAAGATGATTACAACTTGGTTTTCAACCTTCATTGGTACGTACTGCCCTTGTTTAAGAATTTCAACCATTCGCTCACCACGAGTAAGTTGCGCTTGAGTATTCTTATCAAGATCAGAACCAAATTTCGCAAAAGCTTCTAACTCTCGATACTGAGCTAAATCTAAGCGTAAGGTTCCTGCTACACTTTTCATTGCTTTAATTTGCGCATTACCTCCAACACGAGAAACAGATATTCCAACATCAATCGCAGGTCTAATACCAGAATTAAAAATATTTTTTTCTAAATATATTTGGCCATCTGTAATTGAAATAACATTTGTAGGAATGTATGCAGACACGTCACCTTCCTGCGTCTCAATTATAGGAAGTGCGGTTAAAGAGCCACCACCCAAATCAGATGATAATTTAGAAGATCTTTCTAATAGGCGACTGTGAAGATAAAAAACGTCTCCTGGAAATGCTTCACGACCGGGAGGTCTTCTAAGCACTAAAGACATTTGTCTATAAGCTACTGCTTGTTTCGAAAGATCATCATAAACAATTAAGCCATGTTTACCATTATCTCTAAAATATTCACCCATAGCACAACCTGAGTATGGAGCTATATATTGTAGAGGAGCAGCGTCAGAGGCATTAGCCGTAACAACTGTAGTGTAATCCATAGCACCATTTTCCTCTAATTCAGCAACAATAGCTGCAACGGTAGAAGCTTTCTGTCCAATAGCTACATAAATACAATAAACTGGTTCATCAGTTTCATGAGTATATTTTTGATTAATAATAGCATCAATAGCTACTGCTGTTTTTCCAGTTTGACGATCGCCAATAATTAGTTCTCGTTGACCTCTTCCAATTGGAATCATACTATCTACAGCTTTAATTCCTGTTTGAAGAGGTTGATTAACTGGAGAACGGGCCATTACACCAAGAGCTTTACGTTCTATAGCTAAATATTCTTTAGTATCAATTGGGCCTTTACCATCAATAGGCTGCCCAAGTGGGTTAACAACTCTACCGAGCATTGCTTCTCCAACTGGTACTTCAACTACACGACCAGTTCTTTTAGCTAAATCACCTTCTTTAACAAGGCTTGTTTCACCAAATAATACTAATCCAACATTATCATCTTCT
Organism: Fidelibacterota bacterium; assembly: GCA_014239505.1. Classification (GTDB taxonomy): domain Bacteria; phylum Fidelibacterota; class Marinisomatia; order Marinisomatales; family TCS55; genus TCS55. The sequence continues at coordinate 8,093 of JAAZYT010000119.1, forward strand.
AAGTTTAATGCCATGCCAAATACACCATTAGGTAATTCAACAAGCTCTGAGCTCATAACATTTTCTAGGCCACTTACACGAGCCACACCATCACCTACTTCAATGACTTCACCTACCTCAGACACATCAACTGACAAATCAAATTTTGCAATCTGTTCTTTAAGTAGGTTTGCTATATTATCCGTTTTGATATCCATGATTTCCTTTTAATGCACTATGCTTTTAATAATGATTGGCGCATGCTCTCCAGTTGATTCTGAATCGATGCGTCCATGAATTTGTTTCCAACACGAAGTTTTATACCACCAATTAAATTAGGATCAACTTCTACACTAAGTTCCATTGATTTCCCTAATGATGATTCTAATGATTCTTTTAGTCCTTCAGATTCTCTTTCTGATAATTCAGAAGATACATGAGCGATGACAGTAAGATAATTCAATTTTTTCTCAAAAATCTTAATGTATGATTTCTCAATTAAAGAAAAAAGCTTAACTAAGTTTTGATCGGTAATTAAACCAATAAACTCTGAAACAATTGGATGACACTTCACACCAAGTGCCTCTTTAACAGCTGTAGCTTTTTGAATCTCAGTTATTCTTTTAGAAAATAAAAAAGCCCGAAACTCTGGTGAGGCTTTTATAGCACTATTAACCAATGTTAATGAATTTCTAACAGCTTTTTCTGAACTGGACTGATTAGCAACATTAAAAAGAGCTTCAGCATATTGTTTTGCTTTAGACTCAAGCTTCATATGATTTAACTTTTTTTAATGATTCTTCAATAAGTGATTTATTATCAGCATCATTTAGATTCTTATTAATAAGTTTTTCTGCAACCGAAAGTGTAAGATTAACAACTTCCTGTTTAATATCAGTAATAGCTTTATCTTTTTCAACTTGAATCTGTTTTTGAGCATCATCACTAATCTTTATTGCCTGTTCTTTTGCCTTTGCAATAGTATCTTCTTTTACTTTCTCAGCAACAGTTTTACTCTCAGCTAATATTGCTTGTGCTTCTGATCGTGCTTTAGCAGTTATTGCTTCAGATTCTTTATTTAGACGTTCTAATTCTAATTTTGCTTTTTCAGCATCATCAAGTGAACTTCTAATCATAGTTTCACGATCATCAAGCATTTTTATTAGTGGTTTCCAAGCATATTTTGCTAATACAAAGAAAAGCAATAAAAACGTGATTATTGTCCATATGAAAAGACCTGGGTCGAGTTTAACTAATGAATCCATTTTTTTCTCTCAAACTTCTATGTTGATTAAATGAATTTATTTAAAGTATCAACATTAAAAATGTGAAAACCTCAGCCAAAATTGCTACTCCTTCAAGAAGGAATAGAGGCAGGTTTACAGCACCCGTAATCTTATCTGCAGCTTCAGGCTGACGGGCTATACTTTCTGCAGCAGCAGAAGCGAATTTTCCAATACCTAGACCAGCACCGATAACTATCAAACCAAAACCTATTGGCATAAATGCAGTTGCTTCCATTTTATTATTACCTCTTTATTATTTTAATGATGAACATTAATTGCCATTCCGACAAATACTGCAGTAAGCAGTGTAAAAACATATGCCTGAACAATGACAACAATGATCTCTAATCCTGAAATAGCGGCAGCCATTGGTACTGATATAAGTGCAACACCAATCCCAGCTGCAGCTGAATGAAACATTTCGGCAAAAATTGCCATAAGTGATAAAAGTGCAAGTAGAGCGATGTGTCCACCTGTCATATTTGCAGCCAGTCGCATTGTTAAAGCAAAAGGCTTGACTAGTAACCCCATTAATTCAATGGGAATTAAAATTATGTAAATCGGCCATGCTAATCCATGAGGAACTAAATTTTTCCAATGATTAATAAACCCATGCGCTTTTGTACCTGCAATCATTATACTAAAAAATGTAATAATTGCTAATGCGGCAGTTACATTAAAGTTGCCTGTTGCTGTAACACCTCCATGCAGCAAACCATTAACAAAGTTATGATCAGCTTCATAAGGGACATTAAAAACAAAACGATTAATCACACCTAAAATATCAAAAACTGGGATCATTCCAATACCATTAGCAAATAAAATAAAAAAGAAAAATGTTAACATGAGTGGTGTCCATGTATTTACCCATTTTGGACCAACATTAGGAGCGACAATTGAATCACGAATAAATTGCGTTATTGATTCAATAGCATTTGCCATTCCTTTTGGAATAAAATTGTTTTGCCTTATATATGCACGAACTGGAATAATAATTGTAATAGAAACCAAAAGAGCAACAATCCATAACATTAATACATGCTTTGTAACTGACATATTTATACCGAATAACTGTGGTAATTGCACAATAGCGTGATCTATATCTGAATTAGAAACGTGATCAATAATATTTTTACCAACTTTATCCATTACACTGGATCCAGAGGTTTTTTCACCAACTAAGATCATTGTTTTCTTCTAATATTTTTTAAGATTGAAAAAGTGATTTTAAAACTATTGCTTCTAGCGTATGAAACACTATAAATGAACCCGAAAAACTAATAACAAATGGTAATGGAGTAAAAGAATAAAAGTAAATAATTAAAGATAAATAAATAGCAAAAAGAAACATCTTACTTACAAATCCGACTAGCAAAACTTTTGTCGTCAATTCAGACTTTTTTTCTTTTGCCTTATAAATAAAAAATAATTCAACTAAAACTACCAGCCAGGGCAATAAAATACCCCAAAATAATTCCCGAATGTATTCAGGATTAATTCCAGCTGACAAACCAAAAAGTCCTACCCCTATTAAAACAAAATAAAAGATGGTTTTCATTTTTTAAAAACAGATTTAGCTAATTCATAAAAACCAATAATTAATCCAATTGACAAACCCACTAGAATAAAAATTGGTGATGAATTAAAATAATTATCTGCATAGAAACCTAGCGCTCCTAAAAATAATACCGCAGCTAATAGTGTATATGAAGCTGAAGCAGAGGGTCCAGCTTTATGGACAAATCTTTGAAATTGCTTTAGAGATTGAGCTAAAAAATTATCTGATTCATTAGTCATATTGGTCAGGTTGAGTATCTTGATCAGATTCTTCTGGTTCATTAATTGAATCTATTGATTCTTCTCTACCTGCTAAAACACAGTGTCCTTGAAACTGAGCACCTTCTTCAATAACTAAGGTCCGATAAATTAAATCACCTTTTAAATTTGATTCTGATCCAAGTACAGCTCTCTTTTCTACCCTTACATTTCCTGCAACTGTACCTCCAATATTAGATTCACTTGCTTGAACATTTCCATGAACTTCACCACCTCGAGCTATTCGGACTGGTCCTTCGGAAGTAACATCTCCAAAAACTTTGCCGTATACTGCAATACCATCATTACAACTAATATTCCCTTGAATTACTGCGTCAGCACCAATCATAGTATGTACATCTTTATTTTCATTTCTAGCCATATTATTCAACACTCATATTTGATTTATTATAGTTTGGAAAATACGTCAAAGGATTAACTGCCTCACCATCTTTCCATATTTCAAAATGTAGATGAGGTCCTGAGCTTTCTCCCGTATTACCAGATCTAGCAATAGTATCTCCAATGCTTACAAATTGATGCAGTTTAGCATCAATTGAAGCATTGTGTCCATAGTACGTAAAATATTCATTTCCATGAAATAATACTACTAGATTTCCAAGATTTTCTGTCATTCCTGAAAAGATAACTTGTCCAGAAGCGGATGCTAAAACAGGTGTCTTTTCAGGAACTGCAATATCAACACCTAAATGTTGTTTGCTAAACTCATCAAATTTTTCTATCATTTCTTGGGTTAATATTCCATCAACAGGTAAAATTGATGGGATATTATAAATTAAATCAAGGTTAATAGCTTTATTGTCTTTAGGGTTAATAAGCCCTTTATTACTATCTTTACTCTCAACCATATCCATGCCCAATGCTTTTTGAACCATCCTATCAACTTCCTTTAAACGCTCGAGTTCATTATATAGGTTCAAAACTTTCATTCTTTCACTTACAAGAGAATCATATTCTTTTTTTATTTCATTGAATTCTAAAACTCTAGGGGTAAAATAAAATAGACTAATTACAAAAACTGTCATTGAAGTAATTATAGTAAATAAAATCAAAAATGTGAATTTTCTAGAAAGATTGAATTGTTTTTTTGTTCCATCATGATCAGGAATAAGTACAAATGTATATCTACTTGGCTTCATATAAATTTATTCAATTGTTCTAATAAGATCTAACAACCTCTCTAAATCATCATCTGAAAAATAATCAACAATAATCATTCCACCTTTTTTCCCTTTATGATTTAGTTGAACTTTTGTACCAAATATAGCAATCAATTCATCTTCAAGTTTTCTTAATGAAGCATCTTTAGGTTTAATTTTTGTTTTATGCTTTTTTGATATTTTTTTTGTTTTATCCTTCACTTGAGTTTCTGCCGCTCTAACAGATAGATTTTGTTCAATAATCATTTTCCAAAGTGTCAACATTCTTGATTCAGTTTTCATTGCTAGAATAGCTCTACCATGTCCTGCTGAAATTCTATTATCACTAATACTCTTTTTAACCTGAATAGGTAGTTGTAATAATCTTAAAGCATTAGTAATTGTAGATCTACTTTTTCCTACAGCAAGTGCAATTTTTGATTGAGAAAGATTAAACTTTCCTTGTAATACTGCAAATGCTTCTGATTCTTCAATAGAGTTCAAATTCTCACGTTGAATATTCTCAATTAAAGCTACTTCCATCATTTCTGAATCATTAGTTAATTCTATAATATATCCAGGAATTTCTCTCTTCTTAATTAACTTAGAAGCTCGAAGTCTTCTTTCTCCAGCAATTAGAATATAGCCATCACCATCAGTCTTAACTGTAATAGGAGTAATAACACCTTTCTCTTTAATAGAAGATGCTAGTTCTAATAGAGATTTTTTATCGAATTTTTTTCTAGGTTGATGAGGGTTAGTTTTTATTTTTGAGATTGGAAGATTAGTAACACCTGCAGGAGACGTATCTTGTTTTGATGGTGGCCTTATTAAGGCATTAATTCCTTTACCTAACCTTTTAGTTGCCATCGCTTAATATCTCCTCTACTAATGTCATATAGTTTTGAGCCCCAGTGGAATTAGCATCATACAATAAAGCTGGCTTACCAAAGCTTGGCGCTTCACTTAATCTAACATTCCGTTGAATGATTGTTTGAAATATTTTATCTTTAAAAAAACTACGAACTTCTTCTGCAACTTGTTTAGATAAGTTCAGGCGACTATCATACATAGTTAATAAAACACCTTCAATTTCAAGGTTAGGATTTAAATTTTTCTGTACAAGTCTCACGGTATTTAATAATTGCCCTAAGCCCTCCAAAGCATAATACTCGCATTGGATAGGTATTATTACAGAATTTGAACATGTAAGTGCATTTAAAGTTAACAAGCCTAATGAAGGAGGACAATCAATCAGAATATAATCATATTTTTTTCTTATTGATTTTAGCACTTTCTCAAGCTGATATTCTCTAGCCATAAGCCCAACCAATTCAACTTCAGCACCAACAAGATCACTTGTTGAAGTAATAATATCAAGAAAATCTAATTTTGTTTTTGTAATTACATTTTTTGTTGAAGTGCCTCTAATTATAGCATCATAAATAGAACCTTTTGGTTCGCTTATTAGATCTTCAATTCCGGTTGTTGCATTTGACTGTGGATCTAAATCAATTAAAAGTGTTTTTACTTCAGACACAGCAAAGCTAGCAGCTAAGTTAACTGAAGATGTAGTTTTGCCAACTCCACCTTTTTGATTTGTTAATGAAATAATTTTACTCATTGAATGAAATCTTTAAAAATGAACTTAATTCAAAGATCTAATCTAGTAGAATACAGTTCGTTGAAACAATAAGGTGTTAATTATATTTGAAATAAATAAGTTAACTTAATTACTTGAGTATTTTGTACCAATCCATAATTATCCCCACTCAGATCATAAAGTTTATTTATTACAATAAATAAATCACTTCCTGGAGTATGAATCCAATTAATTCTACAATATACTTGAAGTTGATTTGAAAAATTATCATACTGCAACAATGCTTTTCCAAACCATTTTCGGTTTAATGCAACTTCAGCAGTAAAACCATAAACATTTGCTGTGAATTCACCTTGATTAGACATAAATATAATATTTTGGTTGGCAGAACCATACAAGGTTAAATGATTAGAAAACTGTTTACCAATGGAACTAGACCAACTCGTTTTATTCCCACCAAAATAATCTCCTTTTGAAATGGCAAAGTTACCCCAGATACCTCTGCTTTGATTTGTTCTAGCAGAAAGTGAAATTTTTCTATCTCTATAATTACCTTTCTGAATTTCAAACCCATTACCTAAAATAAAACCATCCGATAATTTTTCTTTCTCTTGAATAATTTTCAATCCAATTCGATCTCTTGATTCAAAAATAGCATCAATTCCACCATTTATAATACTTGTCTCACTAAGGCCCTCAAGATTTTTAACATCTCTAACGTATAATGTATATCTCATTTGGCGAATCAGTTCTTCTCCATCCCCTACTCTTGGCGTAAACCCCATCATAGCACCTGTCCCAACCATATCATTTCTTTGGACAAATCCTAGAGCAGGATGAAAATCTTTGTCTACTCGATGTTGGCCAGCAGTAAAAAAATATCGATCATTTTTTAAATCAACTTTAATCATTGAAGCTTCTGAAGGTTTCTCAAACTGATCATCTTGAACTTGACCGTACCAAGCTGAAACACTACTGTTTCCCCAAAACCGCATTTGCCCATCAAAACCAAAAACTGAATTTTGAGTTTCTTTATTTGACACATCTGTAACAATAGCTCCAATTGTAGTGCGATCACGAATATCTGATCTTAATCTTAGAGCACTATATGCTGTTGCTGGTAATCCATTTTCTGCTTGAGTGTGAATATTTAATGCTCCAATAGATGTTTTACCTATCTGGCCATAAATACGTGATCCACCTAAAACATTTTGATTTAAACCAATCCGTCGACTAAAAAAAATTTCAGTTTGACGCGAATTTCCAAAACCAAACAATTTAGATCTTGTTAAAAAGAATTCTCTTTTTTCAGGATAAAATAAACTAAACCTTGTAAGGTTAATTTGAGCATTATCTGATTCTACTTGAGCAAAATCCGTATTATAAGTCAAATTAAGTGTTAAGTTAGATTTTAATCCATAGTAAAGGTCAACCCCACCATTTCCCAAATTATCAGATATAGTTTCATCTTCTGAAATTTGTTTTTGCGAGCCAATAATTCCAAAAGGTTTAATCTTAATATCATTTCCACGCTTAATATTCTTTAATCCAGTCAAATTAGCATATTGAGAGACTTGATAAACATCTGAACTATATTCCAAGCCAATATGTGGCCAAATTGCACTTTCATTTTTTCTATTTATATATCTTTTCACAGCTAATCCCATAGTCAAATCATCTTTGCTTGGAAATCTTAAAGTATTCCATGGAATAGCAACTTCTAATACCCAACCATAATCAGTGACTCGACCTTGACTTATATATACACCATCCCAAGCCCATTCATCTAAACTAGGACGACTTTCATCTGATATTAAAGCATCATCTTGAGTGCCTAAAGGATTCATTTCAAAAAGGTAGGCGTTCCGTCTATCTAAATATGTATCTAAGGCAATTTCTAACTTATCATCTCTGTGAATCCATCCACCTCTATTAAGTATAGTCGCACGAACTTTTTCAGGATTACTATCAAAAAAAGTAAACCCAAAATAAAGATAATTATCATCGTAAATAATTCGCATTTCAGATTTTTCAGTAGGTTGCGCACCATCTTGTGGTAATCTCTGAATAAATTGAGTAATTGGTTCAATATTTTCCCAAATTTCCTCATCTAATAAACCATCAACTTTGATAGTTAAATTAGTTCTGATTGCTTTTACTTCTGGACGCTCTTGCGCAACCAATGTAGTTGCAAATAAAATACTTAAGTAATAAATAAACTTATTCAATATATATCCTATTAATTTTGGTTTATTGTATATTTTATTTTTTAAAAAAAATAAAATATACAGGGATTCCCGATAAAACAAAGAGAAGATCTTGGGCTGATTTCCATGGTTCATAAAATGCTCTTAAAAATACAAGAACTATTATCCCCAAAATATATAAAGAAGGTAATAATGGAAAATATGGCAATTTATATCCATCATTATTTCCAATCTTTTCTTTCCTAAACTTGAAAAATGCCACCGTAGTAAATCCATAAAAAATCAAGATTGCAAATACCATTCCTGCCACGAGTGTTTCAAAATTTTGTCGTATTAAAATTAATGCTATACTCCAAATGCAATGCGCAATAATTGCATGGGTAGGTGTTTGAAACTTTGGATCAATATAATCAAACCATTTAAATATTAATCCATCTTTTGCCATTGCATAATACACCCTTGTCGTTGCCATCATTGTACCATTTACACTACCAGTGGCTGAAATTATTACCATGATTGAAATAAGGCTCGCACCAATATTCCCAAATAAAGAAATAGCTGTATCAGAAGCAACGATAGAACTTGAACGCATTCCTTCTAATCCAATAACTGAATGATATAAAATATTTGACCCTAGGTATAGCATTGTAACTATTAGCATTCCGTAAAACATTGACTGTGGAATAACTTTTTTTGGATTTTTCATTTCCCCAGCAACATAGCCAACCCTATCCCAACCTAAAAAAGAAAATACTATCATCATTATTGCTGCAATTAGATTACCTACAGGTCCTAGAGATGCCGTTGGAGAGACAGATTCTGATAGCTTTGAAAAATCGCCACTAGTTAAAATTAGTCCTATTAGACAAAAAAACATTAGGCCTGTAATTTTAACAGATGATGAAAACTTATTATATGCACTACCTTTATTAACACCTAAAATATTAATAAAGCCAAAAACTATTATAATTAAAGATGCAATAATAATTTTTTGAGAATGATCAAGGGGAAAGAAATATCCTAAGTAATCAGCAGATAATAAACTTAGTGCTGCAGTGGGACTCGTACGTATTATAAAAAGTTGAGCCCAACCAAATAAAAAACCCAAAAATGGCCCAAATGCTTTTTGCATATATACATATTCACCACCAGTTTGAGGGAAGCGAGAACCTAATTCTGCATATATTAATGCCCCTACGTACACAAAAACAGCCACACTTAGCCACAATATTATAATGATTGAAAAAGAATTTATATAGCTTGCAATAACCTGCGGAGTTTTAAAAATACCTGCGCCAATAGTTATTCCTACTAACAAAGCAATACCATCAAATAAGCCTAAAGTCTTTTTCAGTTTTGTCATTACAAATTTAAGGTTTTACATACTTATACATAAGACGAATAAGTGCGTATGCTTCAACCATATTATTAGCTTTATATTTTACAGTATAACCATCAATCCACTCCATTCCAGGTATCGCTTGAAGTATTTCTGCATGAGTAGGTGTAGAAAATTTTAATTTTATTTCAACTGGGGTTTTTAATTTGATAGGTCTTTTATTTTTTATAGTTTTTAGAGCTCGAGTTGTTGCATCAAATAATTCCCTTTCAACGATTGTACCATGTTTTAATTTTGCAACCTGAGCTGTTACAGCATTCTTTGTTGCAACTAATTCACAATCGACTAGATTACCAAATTGCTTTGTAAATACATCATCCCCCGCAGCTAAAATGATTGGTACATTCATTTCTCCAGAGAAATAAGTATTTAGTCCACCTTCACCTACCTCACGATTATTTAACCATAATCCTTTTACTGCGCCAGAACCAGTATGTGCTAAAAAACCTTTAGCTGTTCCCGCTCTAGCATGATATCCTATAAATATTGCCGCATCATAACTTTCATCGAGTCCTTGAACCATACCATATGGCTTCTTATTGCCTTGAATATAAACTACTTTTGGATCAAGTTCTTGATGGATCAAATTTTGCATATCACCATGTGAATCATTTACCAATATTTGAGCATCATTATTGAATTTAATTATTGCTGATACGACTGCATTGACTTCGGCTGTCATTAATTTTCTGCCAAGTTGGTAATCCTTACCATTTGAACGTGTCATTTCAGCTGTTCCAATACCACCAATACCTTCCATATCTACTGAAATGAAAATTTTTAATGGTGTACTTGCATAAATGAAACAATTCAAAAAAATATAACATAGTATATTAAACCTCTTCATGACTTACTCCTTTGTAAAAGGTATTCTTTTTAAAGCTACATCACCATTACTCATAACAAAAACAACATCTTGAATTGTACGAATATGTTTTAATGGATTTTTAGTTACTACAATTAGGTCAGCTTCTTTCCCCACTTCAATAGTTCCAGTTTTATCAGCAATCATTAATAATTCTGCTCCTATGATTGTTGCTGATCTAATTGCATCTAAAGGTTTCATCCCAAGATCTACAAAATTTGTTATTTCCATTCCAATTCTAGTCGTGCTATTGGGCCCATATCCTGTGTCTGCTCCAGTTACAATCTTAACTCCCATTTTATAAGCTATTTTAATAGTAGCTTCTAAAGCTGGCAGCATATGTTGTCCTCTAATGAAGAGTATTGGGTTATCATAGTCTCCGCCCGGTTCGGTTAAGTCAACAACCGTAGTAAAGGTTGGTACTAAGTATGTACCTTTATCTTTCATAAGAGATAAAGTATTTTTTGATAAATAGGTTCCATGTTCAATGCTTCTTACTCCTGCTTTAACTGCAGCAAAGCCTCCTTCATCTCCATGCGCATGAGCCATAACTGGTATATTAAACTTAGTTGCTTCATTAACTATAATACTTAATTGCTTTTTAGTATAAGTTTGTTTTCTTGGATCAGTATATGGTAGACCAGCACGCTCAGTTCCTCTTGTTTTGATAAAGTCAACTCCCCTATCTGCGTTAATTTGAACAAGTTTTCTTAATTCACTTTCCTTATTAACCCCATTTGCAAGATTAGCAAGACGTACATCTGCCAAAATTGTTTCTCCAAGGTTTGGTGTCACAAAAACACCTGTAGCAATCATATCAGGTCCAATTAATTTCCTAGCCTTAACCATCTCACGTAATGATACATCTTGAAAACTAGATGTACTTGCACTTCTAGCTGTAGTTACTCCTGATTCTAATGCGCGTTTGGCAGCATTCAACGAACTAATATGAGTATGGGCATCAATAAAACCAGGAAGTATATACATCCCATATAAATCAATCCCTTTGTATCCTTTGGGTATTGATCCACTATTCTTAATTGATTCAATTTTTCTATTTGAGATAAATATCATCTTATCTTTTTGTATGCTTGAATTCAGACCATCAATTACATTAACATTAAAAAGAACAATTTTTTCTTGGGCCAATGAAAATGAGAATAAGAAAAAAGAGTGAAATAATATTTTATTTAGTTTAATCATTAAAAATCCTTTGGAAAATAACTTGTCCACAATATTGCATCAAGAACAAGACAATGAAATGAAATTACTCCTAAGCCTAATACAGAAAGTTTGTGAAATCTAGTATTATTTACACCTTTTGCCGTTGCCAATCCAATTGTCATAAATAATATTGATAAAGCAGTACACCAAAGTTCAATACTAATCATATTCCATGAATTTTTATTTGGAAGCTCTAAATAATTAAAAGTCGAATGGATCCACATTGATGCAGAAACTAGAAATAAAATTAGGAGAGTTCTCATTATACTTGTTTCATATCTACCACCAAAAAACTTTAGGCTCAAACCTTCATTGAAAATTAAATAATACATTCCATAACAATAACCAAAGCCAGAAAAAAACATAAACATAGTAATCCAAGGTTGCCATGTTTCTGGAACTCCACCCCAAATTTGTGCTCTTAATACTGGATGGCCTAATAAAGCATAGATATATCCTCCAAGTACTGATAATCCACCAATGATATTAATCCATAAAAACTGTTTTTGAATACTCATGATTGAACTTTCTTTAATTAAATTGAGATTAATTATATAACTTCCCTTCCATAATATCTTAAGACCTTATTATAAATTACTAACTTTATTTCTTTGTGTATGGGAACTAATAGCCGTTATATTTTTTGGTTCAATAAACACATCTTTTCCTAAAAAAGAATGAGATATGAAAGCATTAATAAAAAAATTACCTAAAGTTGGTATTTGGATGGAGGAAGTTCCAGTTCCAGAATGTGGAACAAATGATGTAAAAATTAAAATTACACATACTGCATTATGTGGAACAGATCTACATATTTATAAATGGAATGATTGGGCTCAAAAAACTTTAGAACTACCACTTGTAACTGGTCATGAATTTTGTGGAATTGTTGAAGAAATTGGACCAGGCGTCACCCATTTCAAAGAAGGTGATAGAGTCTCAGGCGAAGGCCACATAACATGTTGTTATTGTCGAAATTGTCGAGCAGGCAAACGACATATTTGTCATAAAACAATAGGTGTTGGTATTCAACGCCCTGGAGCTTTTGCTGAATTCTTAGTTATTCCTGAATCAAATGTATGGCCAATTCATAAAGATATACCTTCTGAAATAGCTGCTTTTTTTGATCCATTTGGAAATGCAACTCACACTGCACTCTCCTATGAAATGGTAGGCGAGGATGTATTAATTACTGGAGCAGGACCAATTGGAATTATGGCTGTTGCTATTTGCAAATTTGTTGGAGCTCGTAATATTGTTATTACAGATGTAAATGAATATCGACTAGAGTTAGCTCGAAAACTTGGAGCAACTAAAGCTATAAATATTTCAAAAGAAAAAATTGAAGATTATTATTCAGAACTAAATATTATCAACGGATTTGATGTTGGATTAGAAGTGTCAGGAAATCCTTCAGGCTTTAAAGATATGCTATCTCATATGTACCATGGTGGTAATATTGCTCTTCTTGGATTACTTCCTGAATCAACACAAATTGATTGGGATGAAATTATTTTTAAAGGACTCCACATTAAAGGTATCTATGGCCGTGAAATGTATGAAACATGGTATAAAATGACTCAAATGTTAAGAAGTGGTCTAAATATTTCTGATGTATTAACTCACCAATTACCAGTTGATGATTTTCAAGAAGCATTTGAAATAATGGAAAATGGTCATTGCGGCAAAATTGTACTTAATTGGTAATAATAAAATGTCAAATACAAAACAAATATATTTAGATACCCTTTCACAAATACATTCAGATGGCCTCTACAAAAAAGAACGTACCATTTTATCATCACAAAACATTGATATAAGTACGGAAGAAGGTGGAGACGTATTGAATTTTTGTGCTAATAATTACCTTGGTTTAGCAAATAATAATGAAATAATTAATGAGGCAAAAAAGGCCTTAGATCACAATGGATTTGGCATGGCCTCTGTTAGATTTATTTGTGGTACTCAAGATATACATAAGAATTTAGAAAGAAAAATTTCAAATTTTTTTGGGACTGATGATACAATTTTATATACTTCTTGCTTTGATGCTAATGGTGGATTGTTTGAAACATTACTAGGAAAAGAAGATGCTATTATTTCAGACTCATTAAACCATGCATCAATAATTGATGGGATTCGTCTTTCCAAAGCAAAACGTTTACGCTATTCTAATAATGATATGGAGGATTTGAAAACCAAACTCATAGAATCTCAAAGTTCTAGAATAAGACTAATTGCAACTGATGGTGTTTTTTCAATGGATGGATACATTGCTAAACTAGATCAAATAACTGAACTAGCAAAAAAATATGACGCAATGGTTATGGTTGATGATAGTCATGCCACTGGATTCATTGGAAAAACTGGAAGAGGTTCTGCTGAATATTGTGATGTAATGGATAAAATTGATATCTGGACATCTACACTTGGTAAAGCTTTAGGTGGCGCTTCAGGAGGATTTACTACTGGTCGAAAAGAAATAATTGACTTACTGAGACAAAGGTCAAGACCCTACATATTTTCAAATACTGTTGCTCCATCAATTGTTGCTGCTAGTATAAAAGTTTTTGAGATTCTTTCTTCTAGTACAGATCTTCGTGATAAATTAGAAAAGAATACACTATACTTTAGATCCGAAATGGCTTCATCAGGTTTTGACATAAAAGAAGGTGTCCACCCTATTGTACCTATAATGCTTTATGATGCAGTACTTGCACAAAAAATGGCCTCAATGCTATTAGATGAGGGCATTTATGTAATTGGTTTCTTTTTTCCTGTAGTTCCAAAAGGAGAGGCAAGAATACGTGTTCAAATTTCTGCTGGAATGGAAAAAGGTCATATAGATAGAGCAATAAAATCATTCATAAAGGTTGGAAAAGAATTAAAAGTAATTTAAAAGTATACGCTAGTTTCTTGCTCTCGTCATAAACCAAGAGTATATTCCTCGGCTTTTTTAAACGTATAATATTAAAAATAAATGAATAGTAAACTTACACCTAGATTTTTAATTATTGCTCTTGTACTAACTTGGGCAGTTTGGGCAATATGGCCTACAATTCAATATCAAAGATTATCTGAAGCTGAAAAAGAGACTCTTAGAGAAGAAGGTAAGCTTGAAATTTTAGAATCCAGAACTATCAAGCAAGGTCTTGATTTAAAAGGTGGAATGTATATTGTCCTTGAAGTAGATCTTCCTACACTAGTTGAGAATCTTGCCATTAATAAAGATGCCAAATTACAGGCTGCTTTAAGTTCAGTTCGAGATCAACTTCTAATATCACCCGAAGCAGATTTCTTTGCACTTTTTTCTAATATTTCAAATGATAATAATTTAAAGCTTTCTCGTTATTATTATGATTTTGGTTCAAGCAATGAAGTTATACTTACTGCTTTAGGCGAAGAATCTGAAGATGCAATTAATCGCGTATTAGAAATACTTCAAAACCGTATTGATCAGTTTGGTGTTGCAGAACCCACTATTCAAAAGCAAGGGAATCAGCGTATTATAGTTGAGCTCGCTGGTGTACAAGATTCTGATAGAGCTCGATCCTTATTAGAGAGTACTGCTTTGCTAGAATTTTTTATTGTAAAAGATATTACCACTACCAATGAATTAATGGTAAAAATTGATCAAACTTTAAGAGGTAATAAAGACATTAGCAGTATTGTTAAAGATGATAGCGCTGATACAAAAACTTCCATAGAAAAAGATGATGGCACAGTATCTGTAAGTGAACTTTTTGGTGAATCAAGCACCGAAAATAATACCGACTCATCTTCTGTTACTCCAAGCATAGTTGCAGAGCAACCTTTTTCAAGCTTGTTACGTAACCTTGGAAGTACAATTGGTGTACCTGCAAAAAATTCCTATGCGTTGAGAAAAATGTTAGAGCTCCCTGAAGTAAAAGAAAAACTTGCTGCGGTTGGTGGAAAGTTTGTTTTTAGTAACAAAGCTCAAGATTATCCTACTGTTGATGGTGATGTTGAGTCTGTATACTCATTATTTCTACTTGAAGATCAAGCAGAACTAACTGGTGGTGTTGTAGAAGAAGCAAAAGCTAACCTTGGTCCACAAGGCACAACATCAGCTGGACAACCAATTGTTAATTTATCAATGAATTCAGATGGTGCCCGTAAATGGTCTATTGTGACTGGTTCTAACGTGGGAAGACAGGTTGCTATTGTTTTAGATAATAAAGTACATATGGCTCCTAATATTCGTGAAAAAATTTCAGGCGGAGGTACTTTAATAGAAGGTTTTGCTAATATTGATGAAGCTAAAGATATCGCAATTGTTCTTCGTGCGGGTGCTTTACCTGCTCCTGTAGATATTATTGAAGAACGTGTAGTAGGTCCTTCACTTGGTGCTGAGTCTGTAAAAAGAGGAACCCAATCTGTAATTATTGGGTTAATCATTGTATTAATATTCATGCTTATATATTATCGTGTATCAGGAAGCATTGCTGACTTTGCGTTAATTTGGAATATTGTCCTGGTGTTAGCTGTATTAGCTTCTCTTCAAGCGACTCTAACTCTTCCTGGTATCGCTGGATTAATATTAACTGTAGGGATGTCAATTGATGCTAATGTTATTATTTTTGAAAGAATTAGAGAAGAGCTTCGAAAAGGTAAAACTCCGAGAGCAGCCGTTGATGGCGGTTATAATCGAGCATTAACAACTATTATTGATGCTAATGTTACTACTTTAATTGCAGCTTTAGTTCTATGGCAATTTGGTACTGGACCAATTAAAGGTTTTGCGACAGTATTATTCTGGGGAATTTTAATATCAATGTTCACTGCTATCTTTGTTACACGAACAATCTTTAACTCTTTTACCAGTGGAAAAAACTTAAATAAGTTGAGCATATGAGAATTATTAAAGATACAAATATAGATTTTATGCAGCAGAGAAAGCTTGCATTCATAATATCAGTAGTGGTTATACTTTCTGGTGTAATCTCACTATTGGTCAATGGAGGACCAAAGTTAAGCATTGACTTCAAAGGTGGCACTTTGGTTTCTGTCCAATATAATGAAGATATGGATATTATGGCAGTACGCTCTGCCATGGGAAAACTTAGTGTAGATGGTCAAGATTTTGATTTTAGCAGAGAAGAAATAAAGCACTTTGGCGATTTAGGAGCAGTTTTAATACGTGTACCACATATTGATGATTCTCCTCAAAATTTCGCTCAAAAGATAGTTGACCATCTTTACAACTCATTCCCAGGAATGGTACCAGAGGATAAATCAGACTTTATTTTAGGCAAAGGAACTGTTAGCCCAAAAATAGGTTCAGAGTTGAGCGGCAAAGCAATTATGGCAATTATCTCTGCATTAGGTTTAATTCTATTATATATTTCAATACGTTTTGAATTTAGGTTTGCCTTAGGAGCAATAGCCGCATTAACCCACGACGTATTTGTTACTTTAGGTCTTTTTTCACTATTAGGATATGAAATTAGTCTTCCTATTATTGCTGCTTTTCTTACAATCGTTGGTTATTCATTGAATGATACCATTGTTATTTTTGATCGTATTAGGGAGAATATAAAATCATCAAAAAAAGAATCTTATAATACTATTGTAAACCGTAGTGTCAACGAATCCTTATCGAGAACAATTGTAACATCACTTACAACATTTTTAGTTGTTTTTATTTTATGGTTTTTTGGTGGTGAAGTCATTCACAATTTCGCTTTAGCTATGATGATTGGTGTGATTGTAGGTACTTATTCTTCTATCTACATTGCCAGTCCAATTGTGATTCAGTTGCATGAGAATTCAATTAAATAGCAACTAATAAAAATAAATAACATATAAAAAAGCCCTAATAAATCAGGGCTTTTTTATTTTTTATAACCAATTTCATTAGTTCCTAAATATAGTACTTTCTTTATTAAATGATCTTACACACCAATATAAAGATAAAGCCGCAAATCCAAAAAGCGATAGATATACTTCAGTCATGTAAACAGGATTCATAACACCTGCGATTATATCTTTTGATGCAAGTGAAACATTTAATATGGGGATCAATGAAGTGATTGCATTTAACTCTATACCAGGCAACGTTCCTATTACAGCAGGAAAGATTATTACAATATTTAAGGGAGCAACAATACTTTGTGCTTCTTTAAAGGATTTAGCATAAATCGAAAGTCCTAGAAGTGCTGCACTAAAAAAAGCGGAAACTGGTAAAACCAATGTCATAATAAGTGCAATAGTTTTTATTGTAAAAATTTCATTTATGAGTATTAGTAAATCTGATGGGATTTCTGAGATTTGCTGAATACCAATTAGTATTCCTCCTAATGCTAAAAAAGCTGTCAAAAAAGCTGCTGACATAATTATGATAAATTTACCTAAAACAATGTCAAGTCTACTTGCAGGTGAAGATAAAATGGTCTCGAGTGTCCCTCTTTCTTTTTCACCTGCACCTAGGTCTAACGCTGGATACATTGCTCCCATAAAGCCAAACAAGATAAAAACATAAGGTAACCAACCTCCTGCTAGTTTTCCAAATCTCTCTTGCTTAGATGCAACATCATTAAATTCTATATTATATGCATTAACTACATCCGGTTTTAAATCTAATTTATTCATCCGAAGTTTAATGATATTTTTTTCAAATTGATCAAAGACCATTTGAATTCGTTCTTTAGCTGTACCAAAAGAGTCCGTACCTTTATAATAAATATTAATCTTCGCCTGTGAATTATTATTTATATTGGATTGATAATCGGGGTTAATATTTATTGCTGCATCCAAATATTCAGATTGAATATATGATTGGACACTATCTATTGGAATTTGATCCAAAATAATCAACTTATCTAAACTTGAAAATGCATTGTAAAGATTCGGAGCAAATTGCTGTCCAATAAATGCTACTTTTAATTCTTTCAATGATGCTTTTTTAGCTTGTGAACTTGTAATTTTAAGCATTGAGCCAATCATTACAGGCATCAAAAGCAATGGAAAAGCTATCATCATAAATAATGTTCGCCTATCTCTTGTAATATCAATAATCTCTTTCTTTGCAATTATTAGAAACTTCATACTATTCTTCCCCCACTCTATAAATAAATTCTTCTTCAAACGTTGGTTTCGTCATTTCTGACTTAAACTGATCAAGAGAATTATTATAAAACAATTTTCCATTATAGATAATTGCTATGTCATCACATAGCTGGTTGACCTCGCCCATTCGATGTGTTGAGAAAATCACAGTTTTTCCTTCTTCTTTACATGCTCGAATAAGATCTACTATAGCTCTAGAAGTCATAACATCCAAACCAGAAGTTGGTTCATCAAAAACCATCACTTGTGGATCATGAATAATAGTTCGAACTATGGATGTTTTTTGTTTCATCCCTGTGCTTAATCTGGCAATTCTTCTATCAGCAAAACTGTTCATATCTAAAATATTAAAAAGATGTTCTTTTCGTTTATTAAACTTTGCATTATCCATCCCATGTAAGTCTGCAATATACTTTGCCATTTCAGTCGGCGTTAAACGATCATAAAGAGCTGTCTGACCTGTCATAAAACCAATTTGACTACGTACATCTTGCCCATTAATAACAGAATCAAATCCTGCAACTTTAATTGAACCTGATGTAGGTTTAAGCATGGTAGCTATCATTCTTAGAGTTGTTGTTTTACCAGCTCCATTTGGACCAAGCAAACCAAATATTCTACTTGGCTGACATTCAAAGCTTATATCATCCACAGCACGTAAAATTTTAGTATCTTTATATTTATCGCCCATTTCTTTTCGCTGCTTTTTATTAAGCGTGAAGTCTTTAATTAAGTTTTTTACGTCAATCATTATTTCTTTCAGTTAAATTGCCTTCAAAATTATATGTTATTATTTGAGTCTACAAGCAAAGATGCCTTTTATAGTTTAATATGACATTAAAAATTATAGGTCCTTACAGTTTAATTATTATTTGCTGGGGAATCACATGGCTATTCCTAAAAATAAATGTTTCTCAGATGTCTATTCTTTGGGGCTTATCTTTACGTTTTATTATTGCTGGCGCAGTATTTTGGCTTATTTATTTTATTAAAAATAATAAGGTCAAATTAACTCCTAAGATTCGCTTGGTATATATAGTATATACTTTATTTAATTATACAATTTGTTATTATTTAACATATTGGGGGACACAATATATTTATTCAAACCTCGGTTCCATTCTCTATAGCTTATCTCCTATAACTATTGCCATAATGGCTCATTTCTTTATTCCAAATGATAAGCTTAATCAAAAAAAAATAATTAGTATGATTATTGGTTTTATAGGAACGATACTACTTCTTTATAATGGCAGCTCATTTGGAGGAGAAAAAGTTTTTATCGGTATCTGTGCTATTTTACTAGCGATAGTTATTGGCTGTTGGCCAACTATATATATTAAAAAACAAGGGGTAAAAGTTGATTCTATTCATCTAAATGCAGTTGGATTAAGTTTTTCAGGCTTAATTATTTTAATAATGGCTATAATATTTGATAGGGAAAGTTTTTTTCTAATTAATTCTAATAATATTTTTTCCTTATTATTCTTAGCTATTCCAGGAACAGTAGTAACATGGGGAATATATATATGGCTATTAAATCAATTACCTGCAAGTCAATTAAGCTACATCGCTTTTTTTCCACCAATCATTGCAATCACATCAGGATGGATTTTTCTTAACGAAACACTGTCAATGAATTCGCTCGTAGGAGCTGCTTTAATTATTATTGGTGGGTTCTTAATAAATTATGAATAATGAATATTTGATTAAGATTGAAATAAAAAACTAATTTATTTTTTTAAACGTAAATTCTTACATGATTGAATATACAATTATTGATTCTCCTATTGGAAAATTATTGCTAGCTCAATCTTATAAAGGTTTAAATCATATTATTTTTGAAAATAAGATACATCAATTTGAATCAATTATTTTTAGAGATAGAGGAAAACAGAAAATAACTCAAAATAATTCATCATTATCAAAAGCTACACATCAATTAAATGAATATTTTTCAGGATATCGTAAATTCTTTGAACTTAAACTTGATTTAACTATGCCACCATTTTATTATAAAGCACTTATGGCAGTAAAATCAATTCCATATGGTCAATACCGAACCTATAAAGAAATTGCAATGAGCGCTGGAAATCCAAAAGCGGTGAGAGCTACAGGCACAGCTAATGCCAGGAATCCAATCCCTATTGTAATCCCTTGCCATCGTGTTTTAGCCAGCAATGGAGGTCTTGGTGGTTATGGAGGAGGATTGAATATTAAAAACTTTCTATTAAACCTTGAAGGTACTATTTAGTAATTATGAAGATAGCTAAACATAAATCATAATGTTTCAATCAATTAAAAGGCGAATTTTTGCAGGTCTAATTGCAATAGTCCCCATAGCAGTTACATTTTGGATTTTAAAATTTTTATTTATTTTTCTAGATGGTTTTGCAGCACCCCTTCTTAAACAGGTCGATATAGAAATCCCTGGCCTTGGAATTATCCTAACTTTACTATTTATTTTTATACTTGGTATTCTAATTACTAATGTACTTGGTAAAACAATATTTAATTGGGGAGAAAAAATATTAGATAAGCTTCCTTTTGTAAATACTATTTATAATACGATCAAACAAATAACTAGTGCTTTCTCTAGCTCTACAGTTAAATCATTTGAGCAAGTTGTTTTTATTCAATATCCAAGAAAAGGATTATGGACAATGTGTTTTGTGACAAATCAGTCAAAGAATGAAAATGGAGAATCATTCTACCATGTATTTGTTCCCACAACTCCTAATCCAACTTCTGGAGTATTTATCATAGTGCCACAAAAAGATGCCATTCATCCAGACATCTCTGTTGAAGACGGATTAAAAGCAATTATTTCTGGAGGTATATTAGACTCTGGTATTTCTCTAAGCAAAAATTTACCAGATAAAATATCTTAAATAAAAGTGGCAATTGAATATATAGATGGGATACGACTCTATAGATCAATAACGGCTGGACTGCGCCGTGTAGTCTCTAGGCAAGAATATTTAAATAAGATTAATGTTTTCCCTGTTCCTGATGGAGATACGGGTACTAACATGGCCTATACTCTCACTTCAATTGAAGATGGTATTCAAAACAATGCTTATTCAGATATAAAAAAAATGAGTATGAAAATCGCTGATAGTGCGCTTGACGGTGCACGAGGAAACTCAGGAGCTATACTTGCTCAATTTTTCGTTGGTTTTGCGGATGGAATTAAGGATGTTAAAAAACTTAATACTGCTGAATTCTCACAAGCTATAGCTCACGCAAAAAACTATTCTTATGATGCACTTACAAAACCTAGAGAAGGTACAATATTATCCGTAATTGGAGGATGGAGTGAGTCATTAGAAACTTCTAGTAAAATATCGAATGACTTTTTATCAATACTTTCAACTGGATTGATAGCTGCGCAAAAGGCCCTTGACAATACACCAAATCAATTAGAAGTATTAGCTAAAGCAGGAGTACTAGATGCAGGAGCTCAAGGGTTTGTTGACATGCTTTCCGGTATACAAGAGTTTATTGAATCCGGATCAATAACTGAAGCTGAACTGAAAATTATTGAAGAACTTGAAGAAGTTCCTACCACTACTAATGAAAAATTTCGATACTGTACTGAGTGTATTATTTTAGGTGAAAATATTCCCAGAAGGTTACTTCAAGAACGCCTTATGGATTTAGGTAATAGTATTGTATTGGCAGGTACTAAAATTAAGGCTAAAGTACATATTCATTCTGATGATCCTCATAGTGTCTTTTCACTTTGCAAGGAATATGG
>JAAZYT010000087.1 GCA_014239505.1 Fidelibacterota bacterium
CAAAACTTTAAATCAATAATCATATTATCGTTAAATATTTTTACTTTTCCATTTATTCCTGTTTGTATAAAAGTTCCTCCTCCTCCAAAAATACTAGAATCAACCTGTGTAACTATATTAGAAAAAACACTCCAACCACTTTGATGAGAATAAATAATATTACCGCCGGTCATAAATATATTTTGACCCTCAAAAGCCTTCATGCCTGTTTGAGTAGAATTAAGGAATACTGAAAAGTCTAAAGCAAACAAACTAATTCCAAGTTTTATTGAATTTCTACTCCAATAATTAAATGATGAATTATCATTTGGATCATCAAGGTCCGGATGTTTTGGACTTGGAGACCCTGTAGATAAAAATTCATAATAAATATTATTGAATTTATTTGAATGGTTAAGCTCCCAAACAAATGGAAAGGTATCATCAGAATTCAATAATTGAACTCCTCCTAGAATAGACAAATTATTAAAAATTTGCTGACCATATATTTTTGTCCACTTTAAAGATCTATTATGGATATTTGAACTAACACTTTGAGATTGATTTTGGACACCAAAGAGTTTTCCACTTTTTGTTTCTAACTGTAGGTTCATTAAAGTTCTATTAATATCACGATAGTTTGAATCTATAAATGATGAATGATGCACTAATCTATTTTGCATAAAATTTCCAAAATGAGAATTGATTTTCCAATTACCAATTGATTGTGAAATTTTTAAGCCTGCAGAAATAATATTTCCATTTTCAAATCCATTTTGAGTTGAATCTGGCAAACCACTTGTTGTTATAAAACGTGCAATACTAGTTTGAATTTGACGTCCACCCTGGTTTGAGCCATAATCTATTCTATAAGAATGATGTATCGGAACCTTTCTCCCACTTGGATGAAAATAGTGCCCCGTATTTCCAGCATGTGATCTTTTAAATCCATTAATATTAATGAATTGATTATTGGACTCATAATTAGCGCCTAAATTCAATTGATCAAAATTATAATCACCTCTTGAATAGTCAAAATGAGTCTCCACATGAGCTGAATCTGGCAATGTATTAAATCTAGGCAATGAACCAATACTTAATGGTTTAAATTTATTAGAAGTATGTTCACCATAACGCTTCGGGTAACTTGTATAAGTACCATCAAATAATAAAACGCCTGAAGTCCAACTTCTATTCCAAAACAAAGACCCTTCGTAAATCTTAAAGCCGTTTTGTCCACTCCAATCAAAAGGAACTAAATAGTTTGATTGACAATAAACAACAGTCATTAGAACAATTGAAATAATAAATCGTTGCATTGATTATTTTAGATATCTTATAACTTTTGGAATAGTCAAAACAAAAACAATTGCATTAGATATTTCATGTAGTACAGTAAAACCAATTCCTTTAATTAAAGCTGCAATAATTCCAGATATACCTAATCCAGCAGATAAAGGATATGCAATAAGTGTTAGCAAGTCATAAATGAAAGTGCAAAAAAATCCAAGCAAACCCAAGCTTATGGAATTGATAAAATTAATTTCTTTTATTACAAAAAATTTTCTAACGATTCCACCAATAAAACCTGTAATAGCCATACCTAAAATTTGCATAAAAAATAATGGGGGGAAACTCAAACCTGAGCCCATTGGATTTAAACCAGAATAAATAAAAATTGCAGTTCCACCTACTATGGTTCCCCACCTCCAACCAAGCATTAAGCCTGACATAAATACAATTACTGTAATTAACTCAACGTTTGGTACTAACATCAATGAAAACCCCATACCAACAGCCAAGGCACAAAAAATTGCAGCCTTGACTAAGTTATTTAGTTCCATCTGATCCTTTATATAAATGAGTCTTGAAATAATTAAAATGATTAGTGAACTCACCTGATTCTCTATCTTCATTTAATGTTATATCCATTACATTCAATTGACCATCCATTAACTTAATTGACTGAACAAGTAAAGCTTCTTTAAATGCAGGTTTTATAGAATTATTCCAATTATATTTTGCCTGATGTGAAAGAATAATGTGCTCAATTTTTATTAAAAGACCTTTTGGGAATTTTTTGATTTTATTAGCCTCTTCTAAGACAATATCACGACTAATAACTAAATGACCAATTAAATTACCATGTTTAGTTAAAGTTGATTCATAATCATAATTAATTTCTCTTAGTTTCCCAATATCATGGACCAATATACCAGTTAGAATCAGATCTCTATCTAATTTATATAATCGTGCCAAAGTTAGTGCAGATCGTGACATGCTTAATATATGTTCAAGTAATCCTGAACGATAATTGTGATTCATTGATAATGTAGCTGGATATATTAAAAGCTTATCTTTATTATTTTTATAAATATTATAACATAATTTTTTTAAAAATGGGTCTTTGAAAGAACGAACAACCTTAATTACCTCCTTCCACATTTTTTTCGGATCTTCTTTTGCTGTTGGTACAATTAAAGAAGGATCAAATCCATAACGAGCATAATTTTGTATAGTTGCTTTATTTATTCTTTTAATATTTAATTGAAGTTTATCCAAAAATAAATCAACTTGTCCTTTTAATGCTACAGGGTCTCCACTTTTAAATTTTTTTTCATATTCTTTAACATTATCCCATACTTTTGCATTTATTTGGCCTGTTTGATCTTTTAACAATAAGTCTAAGTAAAGCTCACCTGATCGTGTATGCCGAAGATATTTTTCGACGCATAGGTAGAAACCTTGAATGGTTTCACCAGATTTGAATTTTGAGATAGGGATTATAGACTTCATTGGTTCTAAATTTAAGGGATAAACTTACAACAATATTTACAAAGACCAATGTCCATCAAAATCAAAAATATTAACTATCAAAATATAAAGAATATTCGAATTCTTGAACCTTTACTAACTAATTGGTTTAGAAACCCAAAAGAATTAAATATGGTTGAACCGCGATTGAGCTACCCCTTCAACTTTAAAAAATGGATTGAACTATCATATAAAGATTCAAATGTTGAAAGTTTTGTTTGTGAAAAAGACGAATGGATTATTGGAATTGGAAATATCAAACTTAATGAAGAATCTAAACGAGCACATATTTTTCATATTTTTACTGATATAACACATCGCAATGAAGGAATGGCAACTAAAATGCTTACATATTTAGAATTATTAGCAAAAAATAGAAAAATTGAAATACTAACAATAAATGTTATGCCAAAAAATCTATCAGCAAAATCATTATATAAAAAATATGGTTTTCAAAATGTTAAAACAAACAAAGAGAATTGGGAGAGGATGGAAAAACTAATAGCCTAAGATTAAGCTGTTAATCTCGAGACGCTTGAGCAATCTCCTTAAAGTTGATACTATTATAATTAAAAATTTGGTTTGAAATAAATTGTTCACCAAATTCATTTAGCCAATCTCGATGTAAAGCTAAATCCACTTTTGTTGGTTGAATAATGTTAAACTGCACCGAATATAAATCATTAATTGATCCAGGGAGTGAAATGTTTCTTGCATAATGCAAATTATCAACAAGATTAATGTGAGGTTTTAAATCAACGAATGTTTTAAACCCTGAACTTTCATTAGTCACAGTTGCCGTTATGTTTAAATATGGTATAAAACCACCAGCTGGCGTTCCTCTTGGAATATCTTTATTATCCCAATTTACTCTAGCTTCAATATGAACATTGGTTTCTTCTTCATCTAAGTGCAATGCATTTGGAATGATCTGATCTTTTATTGCACCCTCAAAAATAAATACTATTCCAGGATTAACTCTTTCTTTTCCTATAATCAATTCTGGGTTAGTAATAGGAAAATTAAAAAAAAATAAAGAATAAACAAGAAGATTGAAAAGCATTATTTAGCTACTGGCATTTATCACATAAAACGAATAATTGATGAATGTGTCGAATCATTTTAAACCCAAGACTTTTAACTATATCATCTTGAATAGCTTCTATTTTATCATTCATAAATTCTTCAATTTTACCACATTTAACACAAATTAAATGATCATGGTGAGTTGAATCTATTTTATTTTCATATCGAGCTTTGCCATCTCCTAAATCAAGTTTTCGAACTAATTTATTTTTAACAAGCACATCAATAGTTCGATAGACCGTGGCCCTAGAAGCGTTAACCCCTTCTTTTCTTAAAGATAAATATATTTCTTCTGCATCTCTGTGTTCTTCTGAAGAACAAAGTTCATCCCAAATTAATTGCCTTTGTTGAGTATAACGTAGACCTTCTTTTTTCAAAGCTTTTTTTAGCAGATTTGATTCTGTCATAACTAGTTATCCTCTATTAACAATCAGTATAACAATATAGTTATCTTATGATGTTGAATAATATAATAAAACATGGAAATATTTATTATTATTCGTTTGAAGATTCAATTTTTTTAAGATTAGCAAATTTAACTACAAGTTTCTTTTTTAAACCATCTTTAAACAAGATTCCAACTCTTTGATTCTCACCTTGACCACTTAAAGCCATCACTTTACCAATTCCAAAAATAGCATGTTCAACACTTTCTCCAACGCTGAAATCATCAAAATCTACAACTGTTCGACTTACTGCAGTTCTAGTATATTTCCCAGGTCTGCCGCCAATCACTTTACGTGTTAATGCGGATGTAAATGAAATTTTCTCAAGCTTCTCTTCAGGAATCTCATGCACAAATCTTGATACCATTCCATACAAATCATCAGACCCCATTCTTCTTCGATGATTGGCATACATTAAGTATACTTTATGCATCGCACGTGTCAAACCAACATAGAAAAGTCTTCGTTCTTCTTCTAACTTCTCTTTTGATTCTAAAGCACTATATAATGGGAATAAGCCATCTTCTAGTCCTGAAATGAAGACTACAGGAAATTCAAGGCCCTTAGCAGCATGAAGAGTCATTAAAGTGACACGATTATTTTGATCATTCCAATTATCTAAATCAGTCAATAATGATACTTCTTCAATGAAATGGGATAAATTTCCATCGGGCTCGCGTGACATAAATTCATCAACACTTTTAATGAATTCCATTACATTGTCAAACCTTTCAACATCATCCGGGTTTGTACTATTGCGATAATAATCTTTAATTCCTGATTCTTCTATCAAAGTTCTTACTAATTCACCAGCATTTAATTTTGGAAGAAGTTCATTGTACTTTTTAATTAGATTGTAAAATCGCGTTAAAGAACCTGCTTGTTTTCCACGGATGCCCATTGCTTCAGGGTTATTCAAGACATCAAGCATTTCGATCTTATCTTTTTCAGCTTGAATAACACATTTATCAACTGTTTTCACACCTATACCACAAGGAGGAAAATTTATAACTCTACGCATAGAGATTGTATCTTTAGTATTTACAATTAAAGATAAATAACCCATAAGATCTTTGATCTCTTTACGTTCATAGAAACGAACTCCACCTACAATATTGTATGGAATTCCTGAACGACGAAACGAATCTTCAAGTGAACGAGATTGAGAGTTTGTTCGATATAAAATTGCAAAATCACTGAAATTCCGTTTCTCTAGTTTAATCTCTTTTTCTAGTGCGTTTACAACAGCATCGGCCTCTTCCATTTCATCGTGCGTTTCTATCAAACCTAGTTTTTCACCTACATCATTGTGAGCTATAAGCTCTTTGGGTGCCCTATTATCATTATTTTTAACAACAGATGAGGCAGCTTCCAATATGTGACCAGAAGAACGGTAATTTTTTTCAAGTTTAAAAACTTCACAATTCCCAAAGGTCTTTTCAAAATCTAGAATATTACGTATATCAGCACCTCGCCAACCATAAATTGATTGATCATCATCACCAACAACACAAACTTGTTTATGAGAACCTGCTAAATATTTTATAAACATAAATTGTGGTTTATTAGTGTCTTGGTATTCATCAACAAGAATGTATTGCCAATCTTCACGATATTTTTCTAACACTTTTGGATTTTTTTCAAATAATTTAAGTGGCAATATCAATAAATCGTCAAAATCTACTGCATTATTTTCAAATAATGCTTTTTGATAATTCTTATAAATTTCAGCATAGGTTTTTTCAATTACGAGATGTGCTTTAGACTGGGCCTCATCTGGATGTATCAATTTATTTTTAAAATAGCTTATTTTGTGACGGACTTCTTGCGGAGTAACATAGTTTTTTGGTATATCCATTGCTTCAAGCACAACCTTAACTAATGTGACTTGATCTTTAACATCAAAAATTGAGAAGTCAGCGGTGTACCCGAGATGATGAATCTCTTTTCGTAAAATTCGTGCACAAATCGAATGAAAAGTCCCCAAATTAACAGATGTATTTTTATTTTTTAAAAGTTTAGATACTCTTTCTCTCATTTCCTGCGCAGCTTTATTTGTAAAAGTAACAGCTAAAATGTTTTGAGCCGAAACAAGATCTTTATCAATCAAGTGAGCTATTTTATGTGTTAGAACACGCGTTTTACCACTACCGGCCCCTGCAAAGATAAGCACAGGTTTCCCAAAGGATTCTACGGCAGATTTTTGAACTTTATTTAAATTTCTTTTACTCATATTTTAAGTTTTGTCCTTTTTCGCCTGTTGTTTTTTTAATTGACGACGTATTTTTTGAAATTTTCGTTTAGCTATATTGTGCTCTTCTTTTGTTTTTGAGAATGTGTGGTAACCATCACCCCTAGCAACAAAATACAAGAAATCAGTCTTGGCTGGATATAGAGCTGCTCTAATTGATTCAATTCCAGGGTTATTAATTGGCCCTGGTGGTAAACCTTTATTTAAATACGTGTTGTAGGGAGATTTAATCTTTAGATCTTTATTTAACAATCTCCTTGGAGACCCTTCAATAATGTATTGTATTGTAGGATCAGCTTGAAGGCGCATGCCTATATTTAAACGATTATGATAAACTCCAGAAATAATAGGTCTCTCTTTATCATAAATTGCTTCTCCTTCAATTATTGAAGCTAATGTTATAACCTCTTTTTCTTCCATCTCTAATTCTTTCATTCTATCACGAAATTCAATGGTTATTCTTTGTTTATATTCATTAATCATTCGCCCAATAATATCTTGAATATCTTCTTCTTCAGAGAAAAGATATGTGTTTGGAAATAAATAGCCTTCAACAGATTCTTCAGAAATACCCCACTTCCAAAGTAATAATTCATTCGTACATGCATTCTTGAATTCATCTGGATTAATACCAATTTTATCCTGCAGTTCAAAAGCAATAACATCTATAGTCCAACCTTCAAGAATCGTAACACGCTTATTAACTTGAATCCCATTTACTAATTGATCAATTATTTCAAAATTAGTAGATGCTTTAACAAGTTTAAAACGTCCTGCAGGTATATCTTTTTCATACCCTAAAGTTTTTACCGCTAGTAGGAATGATCTTTCATTGCGAATTATATTATAATCCTGCAATGTCGCACTGACCTCTTTGAGGGAAGCACCTTTAGGTATGGTCACTTTGACTGAATCGTAGGGGTTTCCTTGCGGCCATAATAGTATCAAGCTATAAAAAGCTAAAAGGATACCCAGTACAACAGCTGCTACAATTCCGACGAAACTTTGACCCGGATTAAATTCAAATTTTTTCATCGATTAAGGGTGCGAAAAATATCATTTTTTCCTTATGCAAGTCAAAAGATATTCTAAAATAATATAATTACATAATTTTTAGAAACTGATTGGTACATCTAAACAAGAGATGTAATTTTCCGCCCGTTATGGACGATAAAAACAATAATAATAGTGTTAGCCTATTTGAAGGATGGGCCTTTGGTAAAACTAACTATATTTTATTTACTATAGGTGTCTTCATGCTAATTATTGGATATTATTTAATGGCAAGTGGATCAGTTAATAGCTTTCAAAGCTTAACTCTTTCACCTATCCTACTTTTTTTAGGATATATCATAATTATTCCATTAGCTTTAGTTTATCGCGAAAAAGTAGATAATAAAGCATAGAAAAATTGGGGCTGTAGTTCAGTTGGTTAGAACGCCGGCCTGTCAAGCCGGAGGTCGCGAGTTCGAGTCTCGTCAGTCCCGCAACAAACCCTGTCGATAGATAGGGTTTTTTGTTTATGTTATAAACGTTGGCATACTAGTGATCTTTTTTTCTTCTTCACTTGCGTAGTTTATATCCCAATCTTTTAATTTTTTTGCCATCATTCTATGGTACAAGAATGGTAAAAAAATTGCAATATATAGCATCGCTAAATAGCCATGTGGTAACATGGGTGCTTCTGGCAAAGTATCTAATTCCCAAAATTTTAAATTAGATGAATGATGATGTGATGAATGCCTATTTACATTACATAACATAATACCTGACATAGCATGATTTGAGTTCCATGAATGTCTCGTACATACTGGCTCACCTTTTAATCTAACAAGTCCATAGTGTTCACTATAATTTATTGTTTCAAGAAGTGATTTTGCTAAAATAGCACATAACAAAAATGTGGACATTCCAATTATTCCACCAATATAATAAGCTAAAACTGTAATTATTATACTTCTAAAATATCCTATAATCATTTTATTATCAAAACTAAGAAAATAATGATTTCTTCTTTTTAGTCGAGCCATTTCAATTTTCCAAGCAACTATTTGTTCTTTATATATTGCACGCATAATAAAACTATAAAGGCTTTCTCCTCTTTTGGCAGTTGCTGGATCCTTAGGTAGACCTATATTTTTATGATGTCCATAAACATGCTCAATAGCAAAAGCACAATCCCAAGAAAAAGCTAGCATCCAATTTCCAATAAACATATCAAATTTATCTTTTTTACGATGAGTGAGCTCATGACCAGG
>JAAZYT010000174.1 GCA_014239505.1 Fidelibacterota bacterium
TGGGGTATTTTCTTCAACTTATTGACGACTTTTTCAGTATCAAAGTTTTTTGTTGAAAGTAATGCTGAAAAGGAAATGAAAGAGAAAAAACATCAATTACTTCAAGCGGTTACTGGCTTGAGCAAAGAAAGAAAAAAGAAGGTAAAATTAGCATGGGCACTTACGTTATTTTGGTTCTTGGTTGGCTTTGGCCCTTTTGCAACTATTGGAAATGACCTTTTTTCAAACCCAAACTCTCCATCGTTATGGGCACCCTTTGGCCTGCCTTCTCTTTGGGTGTGGCAACTAGTATTTTTAGGATACGGTATTTTTGTGATGTGGTTTTTAGCTTTCCACATGGGAATGTCAGAACCTATTGATCCTGAAAAGGTTAAAAGACAGATAACGTAATAATTCTGTAATCAAATCATGAGACCAATAGAAGGCATCTTTTTACTGTTACTGATAGTTGTGGTTTATCAGTTTATTTTTCAAGAAAAGAATTTGAAAAATAATAGTCTCTTAAAAATATTATTTTCCATTTTTGTTCTTCACTTCTTTCTAGAGCATACACGCTGGCAAATGATCCCCGCTTACACAACAGCTTTAATTGTCATTCTTTTTGGTTACAAAAAATTTCATTTATTAATCAAAGGTGCATTGATATTATTGTTAATTGTCTCGTTGCTAATTCCAATAGCAGTACCAGTAATAAAACTTCCAAAATTGAGTGGTCCCTATGAAATAAGCTCTTTAACTCATCATTGGATTGACCATGATAGGGAAGAATGGTTTACCCCTGAGAATCCAGATGACAATCGTCAACTCATGGTTCAATTTTGGTATCCTGGTATTAAAAATAAAAAGGGAGATCGATCGCCATATCTTGATAAATTAGATTTAAGAGCAAAAACTTTAGGAGATGCTGGTAACTTTCCTTCTTTTTTAGCAAAACATGTTAATCTCACAAAGACCAATAGTTTTTTAGGTTTAAAGCCAGATAAAAAGAGTGCTCCTTTCCCGGTAATAATTATTTCACATGGAATCACAGGAATGCGTCAAATACATACTGCGTTAGCAGAGAAACTCGCCAATAATGGCTATGCTGTTGCGGCTTTAAATCATAGTTACGATGCGAATTTGACAATTTTCACAGACGGAAGCTTAGCAGATTATCGATCTGAAATTACAGGCCATCCAGATAGTATTAATATCCGAAGTAAACAAATTGAAACACGATCAAAAGACATCTCCTTTATAATCGATCAGTTAGAAAAAATTCAATCTGGAAAAATAAAACATCCGTTAAATGGATATCTTGACCTAAATCGAATAGGCATGACTGGTCATTCTTTTGGCGGTGGAACGAGCATGCTAGTTTCTTATTTAGATAGTCGAATTAAAGCGACTTCTGTATTAGACAGTTGGATTAACCCTGTTCCCAAAAGTGTATTAAAAGAAGGAATTAACCAGCCCTTTTTATATATGGGGAGACCAAATTGGAAGGATTCAGATTATCCTAACAATATTGATCTTATTCCACTTTTTATTAGTAATAACAAAGGCCCCAGCCACTGGATTACAATTAAAAATTCTATGCATTTAGATTATACAGATGCTCCATTATTTTCGCCCTTCATTAGTTATTTTTTAGAAGTGGGGTCTAATGATAGAAGTAGAGTTGTTTGGCTGGTCAATCAACTGTCCTTAGAGTTCTTTGAACAATATTTAAATAATATTTCTAGCCCTATTTTGTCTGAAAAACAATCTATCCCGGAATTTATTTTTCATAAAAAACCATGAATAGTATAAAAATATTGATTGTTTCTTGGGTTGCTTTATTTCTAACTGTACCCTGGTGGTTTAATAACATATCTAATAAATGGTTAAACCTTCCCGACTGGGGATTATATGCAATGGTCGCAGCAATAATCTATTCTTTATTATTAGCTATTATTATTCAAAAGTTTTGGGAAATATCAGATAATGAAGAGTGAAACTGCTTTGCTCGGCCCAGGAGGGATAACTTTTCTTGGTATCTATATATTATCTTTAATATTAATTGGATGGTTCGGTAAAAAAGCTCGGAAAGAAAATTCTTTATCTGATTTTTACTTAGCTGGTAGAGGAATGGGATTATTAGTTCTTTTCCTAACACTATATGCAACCCAATATAGCGGAAACACACTCGTTGGATTTGCTGGCCGAGCTTATCGAGAGGGTTATCAAGCTCTTGTTCTAGTTACTCTTCTATCGGCAGCTGTCGGAGCTTTTATAGTTTATGCACCTAGGCTATATCGATTATCTAAAAAACATAAATTTATTACTCCGGCAGATTATGTTCATTTTAGATTTAAAAATAATAAGCTTACTCTTTTTGCGTCTTCACTATGCTTGATGGCTTTAGCTAATTATATATTAACAAACTTGAAAGCAATCGGTTATATAGTTGTATCCGTTACAGGGGGCGTCGTTCCTTTTGCCTATGGCGTTATAGCATTGTCATTGGTTATGGTTATTTATGAAACTATGGGTGGGATGCGTAGTGTTGCCTGGACTGATTCACTGCAAGGCATTATACTAATGATTGGTGTAATCACTATTTTTATCACAATACAAATTGAATATGGTGGATTTGAATTTATTTATAATGTCATTCAAGAAAGCAACCCCACAAAATTTATACCTCCCACTTTCACACAAAAACTCAGTTGGCTTAGTACTCTTTGTCTTGGCTTTTTTGGAATTTCTATTTATCCCCACGCTGTTCAGCGAATATATTCTGCCAATAATGAAAAAACTTTAAAAAGATCCATACAGATTATGGCATTTATGCCAATTGTTACTACGCTCTTTATGGTGGTGGTTGGTTTAACTGCGCTAGCTTTATTTCCTGGGCTTGATCGACAAGCAAGTGAAGGAGCAACTTTATTAGTGTTGAAGGATCTTAGTCAAAGAGGTGCTATTGGTACTGGTATGATGGTTCTTTTCTTGTCCGCTACAATTGCAGCAATTATGTCTACTGTGGATTCTGCTCTTCTATCTATGTCATCAATTATAACAAAAGATTTTTATACGCGACTTCGTCCTTCAAAAAGCCAAGCTGAGCTAACAAGGATTGGTAAAATGATTTCATGGGCTATAATGGCATTTTCAGTTTATTTAGCAATCGTCTTACCCCAAACCATTTGGCGGTTATTGGAAATCAAGCTTGAGCTTTTAATTCAAGTCTCGCCAGCTATCTTTTTAGGGTTATATTTTAAAAAAATCACTTCCAAATCAATTTTATGGGGAATGACCTTTGGCACTTTATTTGCAGTGAGCACAATGGTTGCAAACAAACTGGGAGTAGATATTCCAGCAAAGCCATTTGGTGTTCATGCCGGTGTCTGGGGTTTAATTATAAACCTTGCGATTGTTTTTATTTTAGAAAAAATAAATCAGAGTAATAATGAAGAAGTTATTTAATTCCACATTCCTAGAGGGTTTTGTTTGTGGGATGATATGTAAATTTAAAAATGTTATTAAAAAATAATTAGTGTTTTGAGCACAAAATTTAATTGGGGAATCATTGGTACTGGAGGTATCGCAAATGCGTTCGCGAAAGATCTGAGCTATCTAAAGGATCATTCAGTAGCTGCAGTCGGATCTCGTACAATTAATAATGCACAACAATTTGCATCCAAATATTCTGGCTGTGTTGACTATGCCAGTTATTCAGAATTGGTTGCAGATCCTAATCTGGACGGTATTTATATAGCGACCCCAAATAATTTCCATGTAGAACATACTATTTTGGCATTAAAGGCCGGAAAACCGGTGCTATGCGAAAAACCATTTGCCATCAATGCTCGTGAGGTAGAATTAATGGTTAATACGGCAACTCAAAATCAATTAACTCTCATTGAAGCAATGTGGACTCGATTCTTACCTCATATAGAAATAGTACGTAAAATTATTGATAGTGATGTTCTTGGCAATATTCATACTCTACAAGCAGATCACGGACAGCGCCTATCAGACTCTAACAATCCTCGTCTTTGGGAGCCCGCACTTGGTGGTGGCGCATTGCTTGATCTTGGGATTTATGTGGTTTCGTTTGCGCATTTAATCCTTGGAGCACCAGAAAAGATTACTGCAAAATCAAATTTTACCGACAAAGACGTAGATGAACAAACTTCCGTAATTTTTGAATATAAAAATGGTGCTCAAGCCGTTTTAAATACAACGTTAAGTAACTCTACCCCCTGCCGAGCTATAGTTTCTGGTGTTAATGGATGGTTAGAAATTGATCGTACATTTTATAATCCAGCTGCAATGCGAGTTGTGCTTCATGATGGTACTAAAACTGAATATCCAAATAACTATAAAGGGCATGGATTACGTGAGCAGGCGATTGAGTTTTCTCGTTGTGTTAGGTCTGGGTTAATTGAGTCACCGCTTATGCCGCATAGTGAAAGCATTGCTGTAATGAAATCGATGGATAAAATTAGACGAAAAATTGGGCTTCATTTTCCAGATGAATAATTTTAATTGATGTAATCCTCGTAGAATTATTTTTTTACTTTGATTTAAATTATAATATATGTACTATTAGTACAACTAGTACATAAATAAA
>JAAZYT010000148.1 GCA_014239505.1 Fidelibacterota bacterium
TTTCTGCTTTAGATATAGATTTTTTCACTTGGTTTAAAGTCGGTTTCCCAACAGCTTTGGTACTGTTTCCATTAGTTATTATTGCATTGTGGTTCGTTATTAGACCAGAAAAAGATGCCAAAGTAAATCGACTTAGTGATAGCCATTCAATGAATTGGACATCAGAGGCGAAAGGAACTATTGGATTATTTTTATTTACGGTAATCTGTTGGATATTCTCAAGTCAAATTGGTTCTAGTTTAGGTTTGAAAAACTTTGATAGGATGATTGCAATTTTGATTACTGCTTTAGCACCTGCTTTTAAGTTGATTACTTGGAAAGATTTAGAAGATAAGATTGGATGGGGAATTTTATTGCTCTTTGGAGGAGGGTTATGTCTATCTGTAGTACTAGGTGATACGGGTACTTCATTGTGGTTAGCTACAGCATTGATTAATTCCATTTCCACTCCATGGATAATTATTTTTGCATGTATAACCTTAATGATTTTTCTTACAGAGCTATCATCTAATACTGGTTCAGCAGCTATTTTAATTCCTGTAATGATTGCATTGTCGAATCAATTTGATCCAGCTGTAACCTATGCGCTTGTTTTTGGAGTGGGCTTAGCCGCGAACTGTGCTTTTATGTTGCCAGTGGCCACACCTCCAAATGCTCTTGTATATGGTACCGGTTATATAAATCAAAAAGACATGATTAAAACTGGTATAATCTTAAATATATTTTCAATATTTGTTGTTTATACAATGGTCACACTTTTGACCTAATGAATCGATTTCAACTAACGTTAATTTATCTATCTCTTTTTCTATATATTGGATGTGAAGACAGTAAAGAATCAAAAGAAATTGAAATTGTAACACCTGTAGATACAGTTAAGGTAGAAGTTTTTCCTGCGCTTGGGCATGACGGACCTTATCAATCTGGAAATATATATTATGGAAGAGAAAGTTATATAGAATATCACGCAGGTAATATACCTATAATTCTTTCTGCTCCACATGGAGGGCGGTTAACTCCTGATGAAATAAGTGATCGAACTTATGGTACCTTAGTTACGGATCTTAATACATATGAATTAACTAAAACTATTATGGATTCGATGATTATTAGGTTTGGTGGTTATCCTCACGTAATACTGTGTAAGTTGAAAAGAACAAAGTTAGATGCGAATAGAGATAGTACTGAAGCTGCACAAGAAAACACATATGCTTTAAGAGCCTGGCAGGAATATCATCATTACATTGATGTTGCAAAGGAAAAAATTAAAAATACTCAAGGAAGCGGGCTTTTTTTTGATATACATGGTCACGGACAAAATCCAGATGGCTTTTATGATCTAAGGACATGGTTGGGTTACTTACTGTCTTCTGATGAACTAGATCAAAGCGATGCAACGCTAAATACCAATTTATATAAAAATAAATCAAGTATAAGTTCATGGGTAGATTCATCATCGTATACTTTTATTGAGGTTTTAAGAGGAAAAGTAAGTTTTGGTTCTATATTAGATAGTTTGGGTTTTAAAAGTCTTCCGAGTTTAAATGATCAAAGCCCTGCTGGAATGCGTTATTTTTCTGGGGGATATAATACCGCTAGGCATGGCTCTAGAAATAATGGTGTAATTAGTGCAATTCAGATAGAACTTCCTAAACCAGGGATTAGAGATAATCAATCAACCTGGTCTAATTATTCAAGAGCTATAAATTCAGCAATAAGTGAATATTACCTAATTCACCTAAATAGAAATATTAAGAATTAATTATTTAAGCTAGATATGAAAATTTGTGCTGCTACTGGTGCAATTTTGGTATTTGAATGACCGACATTAGGTACTGTTTCAATTTTCCAATTAAATGTAACTCCTAGTTGATCCGCTCTTTCTTTCGCCATGTCGAAGAAATAATTACCTCTGTCAAATCGATGAATCCCTTGTCGCATAGCCTGTTCCGTTTTTCTTAATGAGCTATCATTTGGATCAGTATCATTTTCGCCCAGGATAATTGTCATGGGATATTTAAATTTTTCTATTAGTTGTTTTTCATTAATAGGTGCATTTTTAAGTCCATATGGGAAGGCCTCAGTAAAATCTACCGTAGTATACCAACCTGCATTAGCTGCAATAAATATCGATGCATTATTTGATTTTGTAAATAAAGCAAGGCGATGGGTGAATTGTGAGCCGGCTGAATGGCCATAAATACCATATGAAGTATTTGTTATTACGTTTTCTTTTTTAAGATATGAAAAAATTTCTTCTATATAGTTAAAAGCCCATTTTGTTGAGTCTGCAAGTTGATCATCCTTAAATAATCCACCTAGCTGAAATTCTTGAGATGTTGGAAATTGCAAAACATCAAATTCAGGGCAAATGACAAGAAAATTATACTTTTGTGCAGATTCCACAAACGCAAAGCAATAGTCTTTTGCATTTCGTGCATTCCCATGTATTACGAATAGAACAGGTAATTGAATATCAGTAGTGTCTGGAAGGTAGGTATGTACATCAATAGGTTTATTAGCTAGAGGTTCATATTGATCAAAAATAAATTTGCTATATCCAAGAGGAACTAGTTTCGAAACTTGATTTTTTACTTCCTCAATAATTTCATCTTTTTTATCTGAGCATCCTCCTAATAATAAAAATAATAAAAATATATTTTTAAAGTGTAAAATATTTATCAATTTGTTAATATCTAGTTGAAGAGGAGTGTTTTTTATCATATAGTATCATTAAAAATAATGAATGCGTACTATTTCAGGAAATAAATAATGGATAAAACAAAAAATAGATTTGTTATTTTATGTCATGGAGCGTTTAACTACGTAAAAAATAAAACTGGAAATATGTTAATTCGCTATCGGACCGAAGAAGTTGTTGGAGTTATTGATAATACGAAAGTCGGTGAAACTGCACATTCAGAATTGGGATATGGAGGAAATATTCCAGTTGTTGAAAGTTTTGATTCTTGTTTAGCTAGTAATCCTGATACTCTTGTTATTGGAAGTGCTTCACAGGGTGGCTTTATTAGCGATGAATTTCGAAAAGAGATAATTAAAGCAATTGAATTTGGTTGTGATATAATAAGTGGCATGCATCATTTCTTAAATGCTGATAAAGAAATTCGAGAATTAGCAAAAAAGCATAATATAACCTTAACGGATCTTCGTAGACCACCAGAACCAGCTAATTTTCCTAAAGGTTCATGGAAAAATCGTCAAATACCAGTTCTGCTGATTGTAGGTACTGATTGTGACTCTGGGAAAATGACAACAGCTTGGGAAGTGGCTAAAAGATTGAGGAATAGAGGTAAAAAGGTTGAATTTATAGGTACAGGTCAAACTGGAATTTTACTAAGTGGGAAAGGTGTTCCAATTGACGCAGTTAAAGCGGATTTTATGGCTGGAGAGATTGAAAAGCTTTTAGATGAAGTTCCATCAGAAACAGAGTTGATTATCGTTGAGGGTCAAGGGTCTCTTACTAATCAATATTATGCGGGCGTTACGCTTGGTCTGCTTCATGGTGCAATGCCAGATTATATGTTAATGACTCACGATCCTGCTAGACCTTTAGATGTAACAGATTATCCAATGTCTTCAATCCGAGAAGTGATGAACCTTCATTTAGACTTAATGAAAAATTTTAAACAGTCAAAGTTTGTAGGAATTAATTTACTTACTGTTGCTTTGTCTGAAGAAGATGCAATGTCTAAAATTGATAGTATTCAGAAGGAGTATGGTATTGGAACAACAGATTTGATTAGATTCGGAGATGGGACCTTGATTGATTCATTAGAGGAGTTAATATGATGAATAAAAAATTACTATCTTTTACGTTGATCTTTTTATGTGGATGCTCACAGCCAATAAAAAAAGCGGATGGGTTTTATACTGAGTCGTTGCATAAAGTAAAAAAGTCTAATAAAGGTATTGTTGTTGCTGCTCATCCGCTGGCTACAAAAGCAGGTGTTCAAATGCTAGCACAAAATGGTAATGCAATAGATGCTGCTGTAGCAGCAGCCTTTACCTTAGCCGTAGTAGAGCCTTCAATGAGTGGAATTGGTGGTAGAACTCAAATTTTAATTTATTCTCCAAAGACAGGTTATCATGGTATTGATGCAACGACATCAGCTCCTAATGATTACGATTATGAAAATGCACCGAAAAAAAGGTACGGTTATCCTAGTATTGGTGTTCCGGGTGTTGTAAAAGGTCTAACAAAAGCTTTATCTGAACATGGTACTATGCAACGCAATGATGTGATGGCTCCTGCAATTCAAATTGCAGAAGATGGGCACTCATTAATTTTTGGTGAGGCAATGCGACAGGCCTATGTTAATGAACAACTCAATGAATTTGAAGGTACTCGTCAACATTTCTTAAATAGCGATGGATCTTCACGTCAACCTGGTCAATGGGTCAAACAAAAAGATTTAGCAAAAGTTCTTAAGGCAATTGCAGAAGAAGGCTCTGACGTTTTTTATAAAGGGTGGATAGCTGAGAAAATAGTCGAAGATAATATCGCAAATGGCGGAGTTCTTTCTTTGAAAGCGCTTGAAGAATATGAAGCTTTAGATGCAGAAATAGTAAAAGGAAATTATCGTGACAATGAATTAATAGGATTGTGGATGCCTTCTTATGGTGCAATTACGATTGAAGCTTTGCAAATTTTAGAAGCATACAAGAATAAACTTTCAAATAACCAAGAATGGGGTGAATCTGTTTATCACGCGATAGAAAGAGCTTACTTAGATCGTCGAGAGCAAAA
>JAAZYT010000149.1 GCA_014239505.1 Fidelibacterota bacterium
CTTCTTTTTTCTTTCTTTGCTCAAGCCAGTAACCGCTTGAAGTAATTGATGTTTTTTCTCTTTCATTTCCTTTTCAGCATTACTTTCAACAAAAAACTTTGATACTGAAAAAGTCGTCAATAAGTTGAAGAAAATACCCCAACCAGCACTGTGAATTGTTAAGGGATATGCTCCCCAAGGGACACCAAACCAAGCAGAAGTTTTATCGGTCAATGTCACAGCAATTAATCCAACAATAAGACCATAAACCACACCTTTGGTCGTAAACCCTTTATAATAACAGAGCCCTATTAAAGCTGGGTACATCTGGAAGCCATAAGCGACAGCAAGTCCTCCGAGCATAACAATTGCTTGGCTTGAATTTGCTGCAACAATTAAGGCAGCTCCCGCAACCATCACAACAAAAAGTCGTCCAATATTTTTTTGATTACTATCAGAAGCATCAGGTGATATATATTTTGCATAAATATCGCGTGTAACCATAGCACTAAATGTTGACATATATCCTGACCCGGTACTTTGCATTGCTGCAAGTGCACACACTGCCAATAGACCTACGAGCCAGGGTGCTGTTGCAGAAAGCAAATTAATTAATTCAGGGATTAGATTTGTATCCGTAATATTTTTTAGAATGCCATTTTCAACTAAGATATGAGCACCTAAGCCTTGAAAAATTGTAAAGGTAAACAATATTATTCCAACAATAAGTGATGAAGCAACTACTTGTTGCCAGCGAAATGCTTGAGGTGTTTTATTTGCAAAAGCCCACATTGAAAAAGCAGGAGAAGATTGTATTCCCATCAAGGCAAACATATATGTCATGCACATTATTCCCGTCCACGCTCCACCAGCGGCCTTGGCACCAGCGGATACCATTTGAATGCTCCCCGGAATAGCAACTTTCATGGAGTATCCATCGGGGGTCAAATTTTGTCCTGAAGAAACATCTTTCATTACTAGGTTTGATAATCCTGATGTAAAGCCACTCCATCCTCCTGAATAATGAAGCGCAACGCCACCAAGGATCGCAATACCAACAGCCAAGAGAACTGCCTGAGCACAATCAACATAGGCTACGGACTTAAGTCCACCAGAAGCCACATAGATTACAACAATAGCAGTCAAAGCAAACATCCCAAGATTAACACTAATGAAACCATCAGAAAGAACATTGAATAAACTTCCAGAGGCTTTTAATTGAACGCCTAGATAGGGAACGCTAAATAAAAATGCAACCAAGACCGTTAAAAGTCTCATGGCGTTTCCGCCATAATAATCACTGTACATTTCACCTGGCGTAATATAATTATATGCTCTCCCAAGCACCCATTGCCTTCTAAGAAAAAGAACTCCCGTAAAGGGTATTGTTAAAGCATAAAAGGAAGCAAAAGCATAAGGTAAGCCGTCCGTAAATATTTTACCAGGGTGTCCAACAAAAGTCCAACCGCTAAAACTAGTTGCTGTTGCTGCGAGAACAAAGACCCAGACGCCAATAGACCTACCAGCAAGAAAATAATCAGTAGAAGTTTTTGCTGCTCGAGCTCCTTTAAAGCCCCAAAACAAACAATACGCCCAATAGATCCCCACAAAAGCCG
The DNA here is from genome assembly GCA_014239505.1 of Fidelibacterota bacterium. Classification (GTDB taxonomy): domain Bacteria; phylum Fidelibacterota; class Marinisomatia; order Marinisomatales; family TCS55; genus TCS55. Next base: position 1,596 of record JAAZYT010000149.1, read on the forward strand.
TTAGCCAAATATATTTTGTTTCCATATTTTATAATTTCCCAGATAATTATGTTGGTAAGTATACCCTATTGAGTCAAAAAATAGAAGATGGAATTAGTTTTTTAAAAAAACTGCCGTGGAATCAATTATTCCATCATTATTTGCAGGAGATATTCCCATGATTTTACACATCATTTCATAAAGATGAATGTTGCTAACGCCAGGACCCGTAAAGTTTTTTTTGAAAGCAGGTCCATGGGCTAAAAATATTCCACGCATTGAAATATATTTTGGATCATATCCATGCGTGGCACCGTTAAAATACTGGGCATGATCATCTTCTAAAAAATAATCGTGTGTAGATATAGACCAATGTTCTTTTGCTGAAAGAGTAAGAGGTTGGATTCGTCGATGGTTATTATAGTGTAGTCGCTCTGGGGTAGCACCTTTCTTGTATATGTCCATTGATTTATTTGAATTTTTAAAAACATTATAAATTGAATCAATATTATCAATTGGCTTAATTGCAGCAACGGGGGACCCATCAATGATATTTATTAGATCCATATCAATCAAATCATCTAGAAATATCATGGAATCAGAAGAGGTTTTTGCCATACCGTGGTCTGAGACTAGAAGAATATTTACTTCCTCAAAGAGACCTCTAGTTTTTAAACCAAAGATTAATCGCCCAATTGTTCTATCCATTTCACCGATGGCCTTAAGAATCTCATCTGAGTCAGGTCCATATTGATGACCAAAATCATCTGTATGGCTAAAGTATGTAGAGATAAATTTTGGTCTTTTTTCTGAAGGATAATCAACCCATTCTAATATTTGATCGATTCTATCATTATGGGAGACTGAGCCATCATAAACAAAATACTCTGTTGGTCTAACACCCATAATCTCAGCTTCTGAGGCGGGCCAAAACATCGTCATTGCTCGGCGGTCTTGTCTCTCTGCCGTCACCCAAATTGGCTCAGCTTCATACCATTTACCGTCAAGGACGGGTTTGCTGCCTTGACCGATATAATAATACTCATCAAAAACATTATCATACATTCGATTGGCAACAATGCCATGATTTTCTGGATATTTACCGGTTACAATAGTAATGTGGTTAGGGAATGTTTTTGTTGGGAAGGATGGAATAAGAGCAGCCGCTTTAGACCCTCCAGATATTAATTCATCAAAATTAGGTGTTTCTGTTTTATCAAAATAATCCCATCTAAATCCATCCATTGATATTAGAATAAGGGGTTGTTCTCCATTAGATATTGTATCATTTTTACACGCATTAAAGAATAATAATATTATAATCAAAGAAAAGGACACGTGATTATTGATAAATTGAAGAGTAAATACTTTTTTCATAAACAGATGTTAATTTAGGCAATAGTTATGGGATTCAAAAAACTAGACTTCAAAAAAATTTCTCACAAAGAAATGATTCAGCGTTCTCAGTCCTTTCTTAGTGAAATATCTACTCGTAGAACTGTGCGTGAGTTCTCAAGCAAGCCGATTCCTTTAGAGGTAGTGGAAAACTGTATTAAATCTGCAGGGACAGCACCATCTGGTGCGAATAAGCAACCATGGACTTTTGCCATCGTTCAGGATAAAGAAGTAAAAGCAAAAATCAGAATAGCTGCAGAAAAAGAAGAAAAAGAATTTTATAGTCATAGAGCTACAAAAGAATGGCTTGAAGATTTAAATCAATTTGGTACTAATTGGGAAAAGCCATTTTTAGAGGAAGCTCCCTATCTTATTATCGTTTTTAGAAAGATCTATGATTTAGATGAGAAAGGAAGTCAGCGAAAAAATTATTATGTAAATGAATCTGTTGGTATAGCCTCCGGGTTTTTATTGGCGGCACTTCATAACGCAGGTCTTGCAACTTTAACGCATACACCAAGTCCGATGAACTTTCTTGGAAAAATATTAGATCGACCAGAAAATGAAAAAGCATACTTATTAATACCTGTAGGGTACCCATCAGAGAAAGCTGAGGTTCCAAATATTAAGAAAAAACCATTTAGTGAAATCTCTAAAAAAGTATAGTCATTTTTTTTCAACTTTTATACTAGGGATTGCAACAGTCTCAGACATCTCTTTTTCGCAACAATCAAACTTTACCTTATATGAACAAAATATTTTTGGCTCAGATGCCAAAATTAGAATGGTGCCGGTCAACGGAGGAAGATTCACTTTGGGTAGTCCCAAAAATGAAAAAGGAAGAAATAAAGATGAAGGACCTGCGCACGATGTTTTAGTCGACGATTTTTGGATGGCAGAAATAGAAGTTACCTGGGATTTATATGAATTATTTCTAAATCGAACATCAGATCAGGCTAAAGGAGAAAAAGGAAATATTCAGATAGATATTGATGGAGTTTCTGGAGCAACACAACCGTATGTGAATTATAATAAAAATGGATATCCGACTATTAATATTACCCAATATGCAGCTTCACAATTTTGTAAGTGGCTTACTGCTAAAACAGGAAATTACTATCGCTTGCCAACAGAGGCGGAATGGGAATACGCCTGCAGAGGTGGGAGTCAAAAAGCATATTCTTTTGGCAATAAATCAAAAAATATTACCAAGTATGCTTGGTACAATAAAAATAGCGATGGGAAGACCCATAAGGGTGGTCAAAAACTCCCAAACGCTCATGGACTTTATGATATGCATGGGAATGTAGCGGAATGGGTACTGGACAGTTATAGTCCAGAAACCTATATTGTATGGGGAAAGGGAGCAAATAATCCGGTTAAAAAGAATCAAGCGCTATACCCCAGAGTTGTTCGTGGCGGATCGTATAAAGATGCTTTAAACAAACTAAGATCTGCTTCAAGAGGATATTCAACTCATAGATGGAAGCAGAGAGACCCTCAAGTTCCCAAAAGTTTATGGTGGCATGTAGACGCGACTCACATTGGGTTTCGTATTGTTCGTCCTCGCATTGAACCTAAAAAAGAAGACCTAAATAAAATGTGGGTTCGTCCAAAAAAGGAGTATTAAAAAATTATGAAAAATAAAAAAATAATAGACCGTAGAAGTTTTATTGAACATTCAGCAAAAATAACTGCAGCAGGTTTCATGCTAACCAGTTTACCTGCTAACTCAAAAAAACTTTTTTCTATTGAAGGTGAAATTAAAATTGCCGTAGTAGGATGTGGCGGGCGAGGGACTGGTGCTGTGTCGCAAGCTTTAGAGGCAGACCCAGATGTCCGACTAGTTGCAATGGCAGATGCATTTAAAGATCGTGCGGATGATTGTTTACAATCTTTAAATGAAAAATATCCTAACAGCGATAAAATAAATATAACTCAAGAGACTATTTTCACAGGTTTTGATGCATACAAAAACGCAATTGATATGGCAGATGTTGTCATTTTAACAACGCCACCAGCTTTTAGACCAATGCATTTTGAATACGCCATTAATCAAAACAAACATGTTTTCATGGAAAAACCCGTTGCAACGGATGTTGCTGGAATAAGGAAAATTATTAAGGTTGGCAAAGAAGCAAAACGTAAAAAACTGAATGTTGTTGTTGGTTTACAAAGGCATTATCAAAAGAATTATAAGTCTGTAAAATCTTTAATAGATAGAGGTAAAATTGGTAAAATAATTTCCGGGCAAGTTTATTGGAATAGTGGCGGTGTTTGGGTGCGACCTAGAGAAAAAGGCCAAACAGAATTAGAGTATCAAATGCGAAACTGGTATTACTTCAATTGGCTTTGTGGTGATCATATCGTTGAGCAACATATCCACAATATTGATGTAGCAAATTGGTTTATTGGTTCAACACCGCTTTCCGCACAAGGTATGGGAGGTCGAGAAGTGCGCAAAGGTAAAGATCATGGTCAAATTTTTGATCATCATTTTGTTGAGTTTACCTATCCTGAAGGTCAAGTAATTGCAAGTCAATGTCGTCATCAAAAAGGTTGCATGAATCGTGTTGAAGAAGTTTTTCAAGGTAGTCGTGGCAGTATTACGTTGAATAGTGGTCACTATGGTGTAATTAAAAATAAACGTAATAAAATTGTTTATAATCATGATGGTGAAAAAGATATTAACCCTTACCAGCAAGAGCATAATGAGCTTTTTGCTGCAATTAAGTCTGGTGAGTATAGAATGAATGACACATCAAGAGGAGCGGAAGCAACCATGACCGCAATATTAGGAAGAATGGCTACATATTCTGGGAAAGTTATTACTTGGAACGAAGCAATGGAAATGGATCATAACTTAGTTCCAGAATTACACTCATTCAATGATACCGCCCCAGTTCTACCAAACAGTAAAGGGGAATATCCAGTCCCCATTCCAGGAACAACAAATTATAGGTAAACTATGAAAAGAAGATCATTTATTAAAAAGGGGGCAGTTTTAGCATCCGCCCCATTTATAACAACGGGCCTTTTTGCTCGAGCCATCATGAATAAACGCATTGCTGAAAACCTATTTAAATTAAACTATGCCCCACATTTTGGGATGTTTAAGCATAACGCCGGAGAGAATCTTCTTGACCAACTTCAGTTCATGCATGATCAAGGATTTCGTTCACTTGAAGATAACGGAATGAAGGGTCGCTCAATAGATGTGCAAACTAAAATTGCAAAAAAAATGAATAAGTTGAATATGGATATGGGCGTTTTTGTTGGACACAAAATTTATTGGAGAGAACCAAATTTGACAAGCGGTGAGAAGAGCCTCCAAGATGAGTTTGTGAAAAATATAAAAGAATCAGTAGAGGTAGCTAAAAGAGTAAATGCTACCTGGATGACAGTTGTTCCTGGCCATGTAGATTTAAAAAAAGAAATGGCATACCAAACAGTTAATGTAGTCGAGGCGCTTCGAAGAGCTTGTGAGGTTTTAGAGCCGCATGGCTTAGTAATGGTATTGGAGCCGCTCAACTGGTGGAGTAATCATGCTGGACAATTTTTAACAGAAATCCCACAAACGTATGAGATTTGTCGAGCGGTAAACAGTCCATCCTGCAAAATATTATTTGATATTTATCATCAACAGATTTCAGAAGGAAACTTGATCCCCAACATCGATAAATCTTGGAAAGAAATTTCATATTTCCAGATTGGAGATAATCCAGGGAGAAAAGAACCAACAACGGGTGAAATAAATTATAATAATGTTTTTGGACATATTTATAATAAAGGGTATAAAGGAATTTTAGGAATGGAGCATGGAAATTCCCAGAAAGGAAAATCTGGAGAATTAGAGGTTATTAAAGCTTATCGTAAAGTTGATAATTTTTAGGAGGAAATTATGAAAAAAGTAATGTTGATATTAATGATGTTGGGATTATTGGTGGCACAGTCAAGGCATTTGCCCGCA
>JAAZYT010000046.1 GCA_014239505.1 Fidelibacterota bacterium
AAGGTGGCATTCATGCGGTGAAAGCTCGCACAGGAAAAGCTCGAAAAATAGAATTTTCAGCACCAGTAAATCGCGAGATAAAAGAAACAATCCGTTTTAAAGTTGATGTTCCACGAACAACGGCCACGACCCGAACTCATCGTTGGTCAACAAAAATTCAAGGTGGAATTTTATATGAATCAATGGGAGACCTATATCTTAAAAAAGGATCTAAAAATAAAAATTTGACAAACTCTAAAGATCATGAAACTAATCCAGTATATGACTCAGGATCTAGAATGATTTATTTTGCTTCATGGAATGATAAAGATATGGGTTCTGTTTACAAAATGGCGGTGAATAATAATAAAAGGAAAAAAATCACTGATGTTCCCAGTCAGTATGGATCAATCGCAATATCTAAAAAAGGTCATATTGCTTACATTAGAGGCGGTGGATCATTGATCAATGGAAAACTTCTTGAAGGTCAAACTGATTATGAATTGGTTTTGAATTGGAAGGGCAAGGAAACGGAGTTAGCTGATATTACATGGAGCGGTAACCGTTATGCCAAACGACCTCCAACTGTACTATTTGGGACAGATGATCGGATTTATTATTCTGATTATGTGAATGATATACTTACAATTAAATCCATTACTTTGGATGGATTAGATGAAAAGGAAATCTATAAGTTTTCTAATGCAACTCGGGCTGTAATCTCTCCAGATATGAAATGGATTGCATTTCGAGAATACCACCGCAGTTTTGTAACTCCATTTGAATATGTGGGTAACACTTTAACCGTAAGTGCTGCGGATAATAAAGCATATACAAAAAGAGTTGATCGAGAGCATGATGGTGATTTTATGTCCTGGTCAAAAGATGGAAGAACACTAGCATGGACTCGAGGTAAATATCATTATGAAAAAACACTTGATGATATTTTGAAAGAAAATAAGAAAATCTCGAAAACAGATCTTTCATTTACATATGCAATATCTAAACCGGAAAGCGAGATTGCGCTCACCAATGTTCGAGTTTTGACCATGGACAGAAATAAGCAAGTTTTAGATAATGCGACTATATTAATTAAAGAAGATGAAATTATTGATGTTGGTACATCTGTCAATATTCCAAAAGGTGCGAAAGTATATGATCTAAAAGGACGCACAGTTATGCCGGGGATGTTTGACGCGCATGGACATTATGGAAGTCCTATTTCATCACTTAATGTGATTGAACAAAGCCTATATGGTCTTCAGGCTAATTTAGCTTATGGTGTAACAACAATGTATGATGTTTACGGTACCACTCAGAAAGATTTTTGGGTCTCTGATATGCTTCAAAGAGGTGACCTAGTTGGTCCAAGGATTTATTCAGTAGGAGATCCGATATTTGTTACGAAATACAGATCAAAAATGCATCGCCCGATCAAAAGTTTAGAAGACGCATTGGAACATGTAAAATTCAATAAGGACCATGGTGCTACCGCTGTAAAAGATTATTCAAATCATACTCGTGCAGCACGCCAACATTTGGCGGAAGCAAGTCGCCAATTGGGTGTCAATATAATCAGTGAATCTTTTGGGAATCCTCAAATGAATATGACTCAGATAGTAGATGGGTTTACGGGGCTTGAACATACTATGGGTCTTGAGCCAATTTATGAGGATGTTATTCAACTATTAAAGGCATCAAAATTAGGAATCACTCCAACACTAGTTGTCGTTTATAATGGTCCTTCCGGAGAAACCTATTTCCATCAGACTGAGCGATTATGGGAAGATGAGAAGTTATTACAATTTTTTCGCAAAGATAAATTAATCCGATTAAGGCGACCCACGTTCTATTGGCCCGATGACCATTATACGGTACAGATGGGGCAGACGTTGAAAAAGCTTTATGATCGTGGAATTAAATTACATATGGGTGCACATGGTCAGATGATGGGTCTTGGCGCTCACTGGGAAATGGAATTATTTACTCAAGGTGGATTTACAAATTATGACGCAATCGAGATCGCAACGATCAATGGTTTTACACATCACGGACTAGATCATTTGCTAGGATCAATCGAGGTTGGAAAACTTGCAGATATGGTGATTATGACAAAAAATCCGTTAGATGATATACGCAATACACGTTCAATTGAGTATGTGATAAAAAATGGAATTTTGTTTAGTGGTAAGGATGCTAGTCAAGTTTATCCGACACCTACTCCAGCACCAAAGCTCTATTTTAAAGAGTAACTATACTTCGATAAGATAAGTACCTTTAATTGCTTTAAATCCTTTTTTTGACCATGTGGCAACAGTGGGCTCACCACCTTTTCGCCCTCGAATTGAAGCGCATCCCACATTACCATTTTTAGAAAGAGCTATAATTTTATCAAATATCAATTATTAAATATGGGAGGATATTTGTCTTCATGGTCAGTTTTTTCTTGATAAAAATTAGCGAATCTTAAGATAGAGGCTTCATCAAAAAGATTTCCGATTAAAGTAATACTCGTTGGTCTGCCTTTATTATCAAAACCAGAGGGAATAGAGATAGATGGATGACCCGTAAGATTAGTAATAAGACTTTGTTGGCTGCCACGCCCTGGAGCAATTATAACATCATAATCTTTAAATAAATCAAACATTTCTTGAATTAACCTTTTCCTGAGACGGTTTGCTTGTAAATATTCAATGGCAGGGATAAATCGACTTTGTCTTAAAGAGTTTGCTCTAGAGCTAGAAGATTGTTGAGTCATCATATTAATTTGATTGCTTATAATTAACTTATCAAAATATGCACCTGCTTCAGCTCTGAGGATCGAATCAAAGGCTCGAAAAGGATATGAGCTTGGAAGAGTAACTGAATCCATAGTTACGCCTATTTCTTTTAAAAAATTTAGAGCGAAAAGCCCATTAGTTCCTGAGTCAGTCGTATCTTTATCAATAATTTCTTGAATGTATCCTATTCTAAGTGATTTAATATCTTCCTTAAAATTGATTCCAAATGGGATATTATAGACAGTTTGATCTCGACCATCTGAACCATTTATAATTGAAAGTATCAATGCGCAGTCTTTTGCATCTCTACATATTGGTCCAACTTTATCCATTGACCAAGAAAGTGTCATAACGCCATGCCTACTTACACGTCCATAAGTGGGTCTTAAGCCGGTTATTCCACAGCGAGAAGAAGGAGATAGAATAGAGCCCCATGTTTCAGTTCCAATTGAGAAAGGGACAAGTCCAGCTGATGTAGCGGCGGCTGAACCAGCAGATGATCCAGAAGACCCTTGCTTAAGATCCCAAGGGTTTCGAGTTTTTCCATTAAACCAAACATCACCTCTTGCTAGGGCACCAGAAGTGAGTTTTGCGATAAGAATTGCACCAGCAGAATTTAATTTTTCAACTATTTCTGCAGTTTCATCAATAATTTGATCTTTATAAGGCATTGCACCCCAGGTGGTTTTATATTTTTTCACAGAGATGATATCTTTAACACCATATGGTATACCATGAAGTGGACCACGATATTTTCCTTCAGCAATCTCTTTATCCATCTCACGAGCTTTTATTAAAGCTTCAACTTTTATTAGAGTAATTACTGCTTCCAGTTGGGGGTTGTATTTTTCAAGACGATTTAAATAAAAATTTGTTAATTCTTCTGAAGTTATTTGTTTTGTTTGTATTAATGATGCGAGCTCAAAAATAGAATAAAATGCAATTCCATCGTAGTTTTCGGGTATAGATATATCTTTATTTAAATCATATTGAGTATTCTGTTCAATTGATGGAGTAGTGAATCCATTAGGAAGTGGATTAAATGTCATAGCTGGAGATTCATTGTATTCAATATTAAAAGTACGCGTCGTATCATAAGAGGCCCTATTACGTACCAGGTATTTCATCATGGTATCAATCTCAGTTTCATTAAACTCAACACCGTATAGTTTTTGTGCTGCAATCACATCTTGCTGTTTAAATGGATAAGGTGAATTAGATGCACAGCTCCAAAATAAAATTGTACACAGTAATTTGAAATTTATAAATTGATATTTAATTTTTTTCAAAAATAGACTAAATCTCTATTAGATAAGTACCTTTAATTGCTTTAAATCCTTTTTTTGACCATGTGGCAACAGTGGGCTCATCACCCTTTCGCTCTCTAATTGAAGCACATCCCACATCGCCATTTTTTGATAGTGCAACAATTTTATCATTGAAATCAACTTTTGATGATCCACCATTAATATCAATGATGCGTTTGCAAACAGCTTCACATGCTTCTTGAGCTGTCATTCCGTTGCGCATATATTCAACGCCAAGAAAGGATCCACAGGATCTAATCATTTCTTCACCTCGACCAGTAGCTCCAACGGCACCAACTTCATTATCGACGTAAAGACCTGCACCAATAATTGGAGAATCGCCAATGCGACCTGGAATTTTCCAAGCTAGGCCACTTGTAGTGGTAATTCCCGCCATATCGCCATTAGGATTTAGGCCTAAAACATTAATAGTCCCTGTGCTTCTATCTTGATCATAATTACCATCAACAGGTGGGAAGTAGTCATCTTTGTCAGAAAGGTTTTCTTTCCATTTAACCCAAATTTTTCGTGTACTTTCTGTTAGTAGGTTTTCAACTTTAAATCCATGCATTTTAGCAAAATCTTGAGCTCCTTTACCAACAAGATGAATATGATCTGTACGCTCCATAACTAATCGAGCTACAGAACACGGAGTTTTGATACCTTCAAGGCAAGCAACAGAGCCGCAATTATGATCTGGCCCATTCATAATTTGCGCATCCAATTGTACAACGCCATCTTCGTTTGGAAGCCCACCATAGCCAACTGATGTATCTTTTGGATCTAACTCGGTCACATTTGCAGATTTTTCAATGGCATCTAGTAATAATCCATTCTTTTTTAATATATCCCAACCAGGTTTAAGTACTTTTTTACCCCATTTTTCTCCTCTGCTGCATAAGATTATCGGATTATTTTTTATGTTGGGATTGCTCGCAGCTTTTATATTTGATTTAACAAAAGGTAGTGAAATTCCAAGCGCTGATACGGTTTTAATAAATTTTCTTCGATCAATCATAAGGGTTATCTTTCTATAGTATTAAAATCATGAATTTGAAATTGAATATAATAAAAATTAGAATGAGTAGGGGTAAACAATTAGAAGAATTAATTTTCGCGCTTATAATTATCAAATTATTAAATGAATAATAAAGAAAACGTAACTATTAAACAAATTTTTGATTTATGGTTACCATTAGCCGGTAGTTGGTTTTTAATGGGGATTGAAACCCCTATGTTAACCGCATTTGTTGCTCGTATGGCAACGCCAGAGATTACTTTAGCATCGTGGGGTTCAATAGTATACCCTATTTCTCTGGCAATTGAAGGCCCGATCATAATGTTACTCGCAGCAAGCACAGCACTTGCGACAGACCGATTAGCATATAATAAACTTTTTAAGTATATGGTAATAATGTCGCTTGTACTTTCATTTATACATGTCCTTGTTGCTTTTACGCCGTTATACTATATACTAGCTTTAGATTTATTGAATGTACCTGAATCACTGGTAGAACCAGGAAAACTAGGACTAAGAATCATGACACCATGGACATTTATGATTGCATGGAGAAGACTTAATCAAGGTACAATGATTAAATATGGTAATTCAAAAGCTATTGCGATTGGTACTTTAATTCGTCTTTTTTCTCTGATAATTATACTTGCCTTTGGACGTTGGTATACAAATCTATCAGGAATTTTTGTTGGATCTTTAGCAGTAGCTATAGCTGTAACAATGGAAGCCCTCTATGCAGGTAAAGCAGTTCAAAAAATTCTAAAAGAGAGTTTACCTAAAACGAGTAATAATGCACCTATTAATAGAGGTTCATTTATTAAGTTTTATTTACCACTTGCCATGACCCCTTTAATGACGCTTTTAATACATCCAGCAGGTTCGGCTGGTATGAGTCGTATGCCTGAAACACTGTCTTCATTAGCGGCATGGCCTGTAGTTTATGGTTTAATTTTTTTAACTCGTTCAATGGGATTTGCTTTTAATGAGGTGGTAGTCTCATTAGCGGATAAACCTAAAGGTCTTTTCCAACTAAAACGTTTTGCTAAAGTTCTTTCAATTTCCACTATGGGAATATTAGTCACTATTGCATTTACACCTTTAGGTGAATTTTGGTTTAGTAAAGTTTCAGGACTTTCTTCAAATTTAGTTGAGCTATCTTCAATTACTATTATGTTTGCTATTTTAATGCCAGGGTATCAAGTCTATCAATCTTGGTACGGAGGTCTCCTTGTGCATTACCGTGAAACTAGAGGTATTAGCGAGGCGGTAATGATTTATGTAGGTCTTGCTTTACTTGGCTTGTATTTAGGTACGCATTTTGCAAGTGTCCCGGGTATTTATTGGACAATCAATGTTTTTGTTATTTCTGGTCTTTGTCAGACTTTCTTTTTGCGATATAGATATAAGGGTATTAGTATATAATTATGGAAAAATCTGATTTAAGAGAGAATATAACTATTAAAACGCCTAAAATTCATGAAACAGCTTTTGTAGCTGATGGAGCTAAAATTATAGGAGACGTAATATTAAGCGAAAATAGTTCAATTTGGTATAACACTGTTTGTAGAGCAGATATTAATCAAATAATTATTGGAAAAAGGTCAAATATTCAAGATAACAGCGTTATTCATCTTGAAAATGATCAAGGTGTAATTGTTGGCAATGATGTAACAGTTGGTCATAATGCTATTATTCATGGTTGTACAATTGGAAATGGAGCTTTGATAGGTATGGGTGCTATTATAATGAATGGTGCAACTATCGGTAGGGGAGCTGTTATTGGTGCTGGAGCATTAGTTAAAGAAAATATGAAAGTTCCAGAGCTTGCTTTGGTTGTTGGTATCCCTGGAAAAATTGTTAAAACTCTTACTGAGGATACTTTTAATCAAAATGTTAGATGGGCTAAAAAATATGTTAAATTGGCAAAACTTCATCAAGAGTCTAGGGAGTTATAGTTTATGAAAGTCAAACGTAATGATACATGTCATTGTGGAAGTGATAAGAAATTTAAAGATTGCCATGGCAAGAAAAACGCTATAAATCCTTGGAAGAAATATGGCATGTTTACTATTGTATTTGTCATATTAGCGTGGTTTCTAAATGATCTTTTTTTTCAAGATAGAAAAACTATGAGTTCTGCTCCTCCAGGTAAAGTTTGGTCAGAAGAGCATGGGCATTACCATGATATAAATACAAACCAAACATCTTTCCCGCCTGTTAATTCAACTTCTCAAAATAATTTAAATGTTCCTCAACCTGAAGGTCCTATCCCTGAAGGTAAAGTTTGGTCTAAAGAACATGGTCATTGGCACGATGTAGTCAATAATTAAAATCTATAATGAAGACTCCGAGATTAATATTAGCTTTTCTTTTTTTATTAAGCTGTGAAGACAAGAAAACAGAAAATTGTATAGATGAAGATAAAATTTCAAATAATCCATGTACTAAAATCTATGATCCTGTTTGCGGTTGTGATGAAAAAACATATGGAAATCCTTGTGAAGCAAAAAACGCAGGTGTTATTACTTGGGTTAGTGGAACCTGTTCTTAAACAATTTATTTTAATAAATTTTTAAAAATTAATATCCATTGGCTCTAAATAGAAAAACGGGTACTTTTGAGACCCTTTTTTTGAGCTAATTTTGAAAATCGTTCTTGCAACACATAACCGTGGCAAAATGGAAGAAATATCTAACATTTTAGCCAAATTACCTGTAGAAATACTAACCTTGGATTCTTTCCCAAACATTGGTGAAATTCCAGAAACTGGTGATACTTTAATTAAAAATGCCTTTATTAAAGCTGAAACAGTTCATGAGTTAACGGGATTACCTTCACTAGCAGATGATACCGGATTAGAAGTAGATGCATTATTAGGTGCTCCAGGAGTGTATTCGGCAAGATATGCAGGTGAAACTGCCACCTATGAAGACAATTGTAACAAAATGTTAAAAGAGATGAAAAGATTTTCTAAAGATGAAAGAACTGCATGTTTTAGAACCGTAATTGCTTTTGTTACAAAGCATGACAAAATATGGACTGAAGGTATTGTTAAAGGAACTATTTTGGATCATAGAGATGGTGATAAAGGGTTTGGCTACGATCCTATTTTTTATTACCCACCTTTAAAAAAAACATTTGCAGCAATGAAAAATGATGAAAAGAATAGTATTTCACATCGTGGGAAAGCTTTACGTAACTTCTCTGATATTCTAGAAAAGCAGTTATAAATTAAAATGGTTAAACATAAGGAGATAACTATAGCCTCAACGTTAACGGATTAATCTGACCGCATAGCGGTATCACATTGCCCATTAGGACTTTGTTTACTTAATAATAGAGGAGGATCCTTTGAATAAATGGATCCATAGTGTCATAGTTTTCTTATGTATGACCGTATTTTTTTCGTTATACGGCCAGCAGGATAAGTCTATCCAAAATCTCCCTAGTGATTGGCATCCAGATTCACCATATCTCTTTAATCCTCATAAACAAAGTATTTATTCACTAATTATGCCATTTGATTCAAGTGAGTATAAATCTCGAAATTTAATTCGATTGCCATTTGTAGTTATTCCTAAAGTCATTGTTTCTAAAGATTGGTCTACTATTTCATTCACTGGAGAATATTTTGGAAAATCTTACAATATGCCTTTTGTTGCGCCTCTTGAATGGTATGTTAATCGTAATATTCAGATTAAACGTCAAGTTGCGATGATGAAAGCAATTCAAGATACTGTTCGCACTTCGGGAGGCCAATCACAAATTTTACAAGATAATCGTGGTCGTGGACTTGAAGTTATTGGTCTTGATGTTGGAAATCTAGGAAGAGTTTCTTTAACCGCAAGAGGAAACGTGACAGTAAAGGGAAATTTAGTTTTCCAAGATCAAGAACTTATTAGATCAAAATTAAATGAAACGCAAAATACTCATTTAGAATTTGATCAGACTCAGAGAATTAGTGTTGAAGGTAAGATAGGAGAACGTGTTTCTGTAAATGTAGATCATGACTCAGAACGTGATTTTAATTGGGAAAATAATATTAGAATTAATTATAAAGGTGAAGAAGATGATATTATACAGAATGTTGATGCCGGAAATGTTTCTTTAAGTCTTCCTGGTTCTCAATCCTTAATGGGATCAGCTAGTCATCAAGGCTTATTTGGAATAAAAACGGTTTCAAAGTTAGGCCCAATGAATATTACGGCTATTGCATCTGTTGTTAATACAGAAAAAAAGTCTCAAGAATATAAAGGTAAAAGTGAAGCGCAAACTTTTCAGATTAAAGACCATAATTATGTAAAAAATAAATATTTTTATATTCATGAATGGTTTAGAGATGGTGCCAGCACATCGCTACAAGGTAAGACAGTTATTATCCCATCTTTTTATCCATTGAAGGAAGGGTTGCATCAGATAGGCAATGTTGTAGTTAGGAATTTTGAATTGTATCAATTAGACCAAACAACAAACTCTGAAACTAATCCAGGTACAGCTTATGCTGATCTTTTATTACCTTCAGAAAGCAACGATCAAACAGGTAATTATAAACGATTAGAGCAAGGGCAAGATTATATTTTAAGTGAAGACCTTGGATTTATTCGACTTAGACAAAAGGCTAGCGATGAGGTCTTAGGTTGTACTTTTGTAATTGCAGATAGAACCACTGGAGATACACTTTTAGTTGTGGGTGAAGGCATTTCACTAAATAATGATTATTTAAAAATGAAAATGTTAAAACCAAAAAACCTAAATCCTGCTCATCCTGTATGGCCGCTGATGTTTAAAAATGTATATTACCTTGGAACAACAAATATTAACAAGGATGGGTTTGAACTCCGCATTGTAAATGATCGACTTCCAGTACCTAGTCATTTAGATCCTCAAGGAAATCCTTATATAACACAATTTGGATTAGATAGCTTAAATGAGAGTGGAGTAAGATCATCTGATCAAAAAATTGATTTAGCGAATCCAAATATATTAAGTATAAATGATGGAGAATTATTTTTCCCCAATTATCACCCTTTTGCAGCTGATTCACTCCCAGATGGAAATACATCACCGGGTCTAAAAGGTTCTCTAGGCGAAGGTAAAATGTATTTTTCAACACAACGTACACAAATAACAAATGATAGTCGATTTACTATTGAAGTTGATTATTCAAATCAAAGTGCAACAATTAATCTTGGGTTTATGATTGTTGAAGGAAGTGAACAAGTGTACAAAGGAGGTGTCCCTTTAAAAAGAAGTATTGATTATCAAGTTGATTACTTTAGTGGAACCATTGTCTTATCAGATGATGTAGATCCAAATGCTGAAATAAAGGTGATTTATGATAAACATCAGTTGGTTACTTTTGATAAAAAGACAATTCTTGGTGTACGCTCACAAATGGATTTTGGAAAAAATTCATTTATTGGAGGTACTGCACTTTATTATAACCAATCTGTTGTTAATGAGAAAGTTGAAGTAGGATACGAGCCAATGAGAAATTTTATTTGGGGATTAAATGGTAGATATGAACAAGATTTACCTATAATTACTCGAACCTTAGATAAGATGCCAGTGATTGAGACTGATAAGCCTTCTAACATTTCAGTTGAAGGTGAATTTGCCCAAATATTACCGAATCCAAACCCAATCAACAACAATGCCACAGGAGACCCTAATGGTGTTGCTTTTATTGATGATTTTGAAGGATCTAAACGAACTACATCTATACCTATTTTACGTCGATTTTGGAGAGAATCTTCAGCTCCAGTTAATTTAGAATCTGGCAAGACCTTTAGCCAAAGAAAAAGAGGTAAGCTAAAATGGTTCAATCCATTTGTTCAGATTCGTACAAAGGATATTTGGCCAAATCTATCCACTTCTATTCAAGCACAAAATGAAACTACAGATATTATGGTGCTTGAGTTTGATAAACGAGCACATCAAGTAGATGTACCTGATGATTCAGTATGGGGAGGGATAATTACACCTTTTTATTCAGGTGATTATGACCAAACTCAAACTAAGTTTTTTGAAATTTGGTTAAATGGTGAAAATGCTACAATAACAATTGATTTAGGTCAAATTAGTGAAGATAGAGATGGTAATGGTACATTAAATACTGAAGATATACCAGTGGGAGGTCTTATTGGTGATGGTATACTTGATGATGCTGAAGATATCGGTTTAGATGGTTGTTCTGATAATTATGAGAATGGCTGGGGAGACTGTCTTGATCCAAATGGACCTTCTTATTCCGATTATATTAGTTTGAATGAAATAATATTGATAAACGATGCAACGGATGTAAACCCAGAAGACCCTAATGGAGATAACTGGGAATACTCTGAAGGTAGCAATGATTATTCAAAGATTAATGGTACAGAAAATAATGCACTTGATGCGGGAAGGTATCCTGATACTGAAGATCTTGACAGGACAGGATTTTTAGATAGGACCAACGATTATTTTACGAAATCTTTTTCTTTAAAAGATACGACATACCTTGAAGGGGAAACTCAATTAAATGGGATACCAACAGGTTGGAGATTATTTCGAATACCACTTACAGACTTTGATGTTAGCAATGTTGGTCAAGATAGAGAATGGAATAATATTAATCATTTAAGGATTGGATTAAGTAATGTAAGTCAAAAAACATATGTTGAAGTTGCTAAGATAGAACTTGTAGGAAATGAATGGCAAGAATTGGGTATTGCTAAAGACTCAACAAGTAAATTTTCCAAAGAAAATGCTGATTCAATTTTTGCAGTATCAGTTATTAATACAGACGACAATGCAAGCTATAGACCGCCTCAAGGTGTTCAAGGTGAATATGATCGTATTAATCAAATACGATCTAAAGAGCAATCTTTGGTTATGAAATTTAATGAATTACCTGGTCGTGCAAGCGGCGCTGCTATGAAGTCACTTGTTTCTTTAAGTGGAGAAAAAGCACAAAGTTATCTTTCTTATGAAAAAATGAAAATGTACGTATATGGATCTAGCCCCTGGATTACGCCTGAGAATACGAAGGTAGATATGTTTATTAGATTTGGATTTGGAGATAATTATTATGAGCTAACTCAACCAGTTTATGATGATTGGGATGAAGGAGTTGGAAGAAATGCAGTTGAATTAGACTTAGAATGGTTAACAAGTTTAAAGCTCAGAGATTCATCTTCTGTAAAAAAATATAGAGAGACAGATATTTTTAGAGATTCAACTAATTATAAAGAATATCGATTTACAGATGAAATGGGTATAGAAACAAAAAAAGTAATTCGAATAAAAGGTCAACCGGCTTTAAATAGAATTCAATTCTTTATAGTTGGAGTTAAAAACTTATCTGAAACACCAATTACTGGAGAAGTATGGCTAGATGAATTGCGTCTTAGTGGAGTAAACAAAGATAAGGGAATTTCAATGCGTATGCAGACAAGGTTCAACTTAGCTGATGTAATGAATACTTCAATTGCTTATCGTAGACAAGATGCAGATTTTCATATGCTTCAACGTCGTTTAGGCTCTAATCAATCTAATGAAACCATCAATATTAATTCTGGAATTAATATTGATAAAATTTTGCCATCACATTGGGGATTAAAGATTCCACTATCAACAACTTTTTCTAATTCACTTAGTCGACCAAAATATTTTCCTGGTCAAGATATATTAGTAAATAAATCAAATGCACCGGATTCTATTCTAGTCACTTCAAATGCAATAACCTTTACTGTAGCTGCTACAAAATCATCTAAGTCCGATAATAAGTTAATAAAATATACAATTGATAAAATGAATACTCGTTTTTCCGTTAACCGACGTTCAATGGCAAATGAAATTCAAAAGGAAGTCTTGAATCAAACCTATCAAGGTCAAGTAAGCTATGTTCTTCCATTTGGTAGAAATAATTATTTCATGCCATTTAAATGGATATCTACGGTCCCATTTATTGGAGAAAAAATGAGCAAAACTCATTTATACTATAGTCCATCCACTGTTAATGCTTCCATGAATTTTAACGAAAGACTTATCCAAAAGACACCTCGTCGTGGTGAAAAATCTCCAGATGACTATAACTTTGGTCTAAATCAGAGTTATTCTTTGGATTATAAAATGACAGAAACTGTTAATACAAAATTTAGTAGAGGAATACAAAGTAATTTAAACGATTATCGAGGTTATATGTCAAACGCTCTAAAAAATAGAGATCCTGGAGTAGTAACAAATATAACAGAAAGTTTTACATCATCATTTTCACCTGTTATTATGGATTGGTTAAAGCCAACATTTAACTATGCAGCTAATTATCGATGGAATAAAGCTAGAGACTCTAGTGTCGAAGGAGCAAATATTGGTAACCAATTAAGATTTTCTTCAGGTATCAGTTTATCCCCATTAAAATTAGTTGAATTATTGTATAAGCCATCCAAAGGAAGTTCGGCAGCCCCTCAGCGCCAAACAACTCGTGAGACACCTACCCGAAGTAGGAGACGTACGCCTGGTAAGCGATTCAGTGAAGAAGAAGAAATCATAGGGAAAGAAAGTGTTAATAGAGCAGAGTTAAAAAAGCAGAAAGAAAATAAAAAAAAGAAAAATCGATTTGCAGATAGTAAAGTGTTAAAAAAAGTTCATGGTTTTGCTAGAAAAGTGAATCCAATTAATATTTCTTATACTGAGAATGTCAATAAGACTGGGATGGGAGTTTTGGGAGATATCCCTTTGGGTTATAGATTAGGTTTGTTGAGAGATCATGGCCTAGATTATTCAAAACAAGTAGGCTCTAGCACAGGGAATTTTGACCACAAACGAGACTTCTCTCTAAGATCTGGATTAAATTTGACTCGTGCTTTATCTATCTCATTTAATTATGCACAAAATGTTTCAAGCAACCTAAGAGGGTCTGGTCTACAACAAAGATCTATGTCAAGAGATTACCTTTCATATGGAAGTCATTTAGAAGAGGGCTTTCCTTTTATGGGATGGTCCGTGCGTTTAACTGGATTAGAAAGAAATAAATTTATAGGAAAGTTTGTGCGAACTTTAAGTCTAGATCATGTTACTAATGGAAAAGAGACAAGAGCTTGGCAATTTGATCAAGCTGGTGGACCTGAAATATCATTTTTTGATTTAGATGATTTTATTTCTAATTATCAAGACAATGAAAGGACTTCAAGAGTAAATATGAATTTTGCTCCTTTGATTGGTGCTACATTTTCATTTAAAAAAGGTATTGCAGTTACTATGCGTCATAATAGAACATTATCAAGAGAGATAACTGCGAATGGAGGTCAAAAAGTTTTTAATGATCAATCATATTTGATTACAGCAAATTATGCACATCGAGGAGGGTTTACAATACCGCTGCCATTTTTTGATAATTATAAGATTAATAATCAAGTTAACTTTACCTTCAATTTTGATATGAACAAAAACAGAACATTACAAAAAGCTCAAGAAGCAACTAAATTTGCAGAAACTGCTTTTACCTCTAGTTGGAAAACAGGAGTTCGAATAACTTACACATTCTCTAAATCTGTAAGTGGAAGTATGATCTGGGAATATAGAGAGAGCGACTCTAAACATACTGGTAAGAAGATAGATAGAGACTTTGGTTTTGATGTAAACTTAGCAATAAGAGGATAATGAAAAATTCAATTTATATAACACTATTTTTTATAACAACCACAGTTAGTTGCCAAAAAAGTATACCCTTATTTGATGGTAATAGTGCATTTAATCATCTGATTAAACAATGTGAGCTGGGGCCTAGAAATCCGGGGTCCAATGGGCATAAAAAAGCATTGGAGTATTTCTTAGAAATACTAAACCCTTTAGCAGATACACTTTTTACGCAATCTTACATTGAGACTATGCCTAGAACGGGGAAAAAAGTTGATATGAATAATGTAATTGCACGTTTTAATACTTCAGCTTCAAAACAGATAATGATTTCTGCACATTGGGACACAAGACCTTGGGGTGATAGAGGCTCAAGCATTATGGAAAAAAATCAACCAATTCTTGGGGCAAATGATGGAGCAAGTGGTGTTGCAGTTTTACTTGAATTAGCGAGCATATTAAAAGAGAATCCACCAAAAATTGGAGTTAGCCTTGTTTTATTTGATGCAGAAGATTATGGCTCAAGTGGTAATTCATGGACTTATTGTAAAGGTTCTCAATATTTTGCAAAAAATCTACCTATTCCATATCCTGCATATGCAATTAACCTTGATATGATTGCTGATAAATTTCCTGAATTTTATGTTGAAAGATACTCTTATCAACAAAATCCTGGATTGGTATTAGAATTATGGGAAAAAGCAGAAGAACTTGGGTTAACTGCCTTTAAGAAGCAGGCTTATCATATGATTTTTGATGATCATGTCCCTTTATATGAAATTGCAGGAATACCAGCAATTGATATTATTGATTTTGATTATCCAAATGAAAAAACAAACTACCATCACACACAAAAAGATATTGTTGCAAACTGTTCTCCTGAAGGTCTTTCACAAGTTGGAACATTAATGGTTCATCATATTTATGAGCAAAAATGAGACTATTTAATTTTAAATTTACTTATATTACTTTTTTTCTAAGTATTTTAATTAGTTGTGAAAAAGTTGAGACTGTAGCTGATTCATTTCCTCTTTCGGAGATTGATTTTAGTTTTCTTCAAGCATCAAATAAACTACATATTTCAACAAAAGCCTTAAAAGGATATCAAGGTTCATCAATTGATTCTATAATGGTGCTATGGCAAGGGACCAGTATTTCAAATACAGCAGATACAATAAGACTTTTGGATGATGGAACATTTGGTGATCTAATTGCTAAAGATGAATTATTTTCTCGAAAAATAACTAACTCAAGTATATATCTAAAAAACGTTATTCCTTCTTCTGCTAAAGATTCAGTTTTCTTAAGTATTTTAGGTCAATATGAAAATAAAGAATTAGTTTTATCTGCAACATTTATTCTAGGGAATATTAGACCAAAGCTGGGTTCTATATTTGTACCAGATACAGTTATTAGACCTTCACCGAATCAAGATCCAAATATTACAAACACTGTTAAGTTTTCTATTACAGCTAATGTTTCAGACCCTAACGGTTTAGATGATATTAAGCGCGTTTTTTTTAGATCATATCATGTAGGACTAGATTCGATGATGTATGATGGTAATCCAATATTACTATATGATGATGGAACTGGATCTGATGGCTCTGGTGATATTAAAAAAGGTGATGGAACTTTTACCCGTACAATTTCAATGACTGAAAATGCCACTATTGGTACATATCACTGGTCTTTTGAATCTCAAGATATTTCTAATGCTTATAGTGATACAATTAAGAAAGTATTATTAGTTAAATGAAAAAATTAATTATACTCGTATTCTGTTTAAATATTGTATTAGCTCAAACCTTGCTTCCTGGCGCTTATAAATTAAATATTTCAGATTTTGATTCTTCGGCTTATAAAGGGCTGAAAAGTAATATGATTAGTGATATAATACTTCAAGAAGACAAATTAGTTTGGCTTGGCACTGGTTCCGGGTTAGCTACACTAAGAGACTCTACATCTATTTTTACAATATCAAGTAAAACGGACATATCACCAGGCCAATTAACAAATATTACTCCTACAGGTGGAGTAGTTGCTTTAACTTCTTATAGAAAGACATTGTTTGCAGCTTTTGCTACTAGTGGAGAAGATATCACCATTGGGAACGGTTTGATTTACAGCAGTGATGCAACAGGAAATTCAATAGATTGGACTTACTTTGAACAACAAATTGATACTGAAGCAGACTCTTTAGCACCATTTGCGAAACGTTTTTTTAAAGGATTGCCAATCACTGTAAAGGAAGCAAACGTAACTTATGATGCAGCCATTTCTGGGAATTATATTTGGATTACTAGTTGGGCAGGTGGCTTAAGGAGATATAACATTTTACAGAAAGTTTGGGAAAGAGTACCTTTACCGCAAGATAGTGACCAAATTCTTAATACCTGTGAATCATCAAGCTATAACGATACATCTGTTGGATATATTTTAAAAGATTTCTATTTAAATCCTAGAGATCCATGGGATGGATCTTCAACTAAAAATAGTGATTCAAAATTATATGGTAATCATAATCATAAAGCATTTTCTGTAATAGCTTTTGGCGATACAGTTTGGGTTGGGACCGCTAATGGTATTAACCGTGGATTGATTGGAGAAAATGGTTGTGTAAATTGGAAACATTATACAGTAAATGATGGCTTGTCAGGTGGCTTTGTTGTTGATTTAGAAAGACAATTAGTAAATGGTCATAGCGTTATTTGGGCAGCTACCGTAACTGCAGGCCAAGGTGAAAAAAGTGGAATAAGTTTTTCAAATGATGATGGAGAAAGCTGGCACTCAACTTTAATTAATGAAAGAGTTTATAATATTACAGCTGCTGATTCAATTGTTCTTGTTGCAAGTAAATCTGGACTTTGGAAAACAGTGACAGATAACCCTCTTGATATAGCTAGACCATGGGCAAAATACAAACCTGCTAAACAAGCTATTCAAATTGGTTCAACAGGTACATTTGATATGGATGAGATATTAACTGATGAAGTTGTTGGCGTTTCTTATGATAATCGACCTTATTTTTCTTCTTTAGGAACTGTATGGATTGGTTCTTGGGATGGGTTAGCTCGAACACTTGATTCAAGAGGAAGTAATTGGAATATTTATAGAAGTAATTTTGATATGGGAAAGGTTTATGCATACCCAAATCCTTTTTCTCCTTTTGAGCATAATCAATTATCTGGAGATGGCTATGTGCATATCCATGCAAGTGTTAAAACATCATTCGTTGTTAAGATGGATATATATAATTTTGCGATGGAACCAGTTCTTCAAACTGAATTTGACCGACGTCAGGCTAATACGGGTTCTATGAAATGGAATGGTAAAGATAAAAATGGACGTCTAGTTGATAATGGAACTTATTTTATTAGACTTGAATATGATCAAAAAACTAAATGGATAAAATTGATAGTAATTAAATGATATCATATTTTAGACCACATCTAATATTTTTTTTATTTAGTCTAACTATTTTATTTGGACGAAATTATGCATCATTTGCTGGTGGGTTTTTAAGAATGGGTTCTTCAGCTAGATCAATGGCTATGGGTAGCGGCTTTACAGCAGAAATTGATGCATCTTTCGCAGCTTATCATAATCCCGCAGCAATGGTTTTTCTTAATAAACGGCAACTTGGTTTTAGTCATCACTTTTTACCACTAGACCGAAGGTTTATGGCTGCGAATTTATCAGCACCATTACCACCATCTGCTAGCGTTGGTTTGGCTTGGGTAAGTGCAGGGGTAGACAAAATTGATGGTCGTAGTATTGCGGGTGAACACACACAGTACCTATCTACATCAGAGGATGCTTTCTTCATATCGTTTGCACAAAAAATACTTCCCTGGTTCTCAGTTGGTTTAAATATCAAAATATTAAACCACCAATTACCTATGAATACAATGAATATTGCAGGTAAGGGAATGGGGATGGATTTTGGTGTTTTTATTCATTCAGAAAGTGGACCAAATCTAGCATTTATGGTTCAAGACTTGAATTCTAGATACCAGTGGAAAACTGATAAAATTTTTGAAAGAGGAAAAAATTATGTTGAGCAATTTCCAACACTTTATCGTGCTGGATCTTCATTTATTTATAAAAGTATTTATATGACCTTAGATGCCGGTGTTGTTATGAATGGGAATGAATTACTTGGCTATACGATGCGTGTTGGAGGTGAATATTCTTATCTTGATAACTATTATTTACGAGGTGGTTTAGGAAATGGCCGAATGTCTGTTGGGGCAGGTCTTGATTGGTCTTTATTAAAAGAAAATGATGGTCGGTTAGATTATGCATTTGTTTTTGAAAACCCAGCGGGCGCTGCACATATTTTTACATATGCTTTCACATTTTAAGTCAATAGTAATTGCTGTTTTTGCTTTCCAAGTATTGTTTGCTGGAACACAATTTTTATCGATTCCAACATCAGCTTATGATTTAATTTATTTTAATTCACCGTGGCGTAATCCAGCAGTATTAAATCATATTAATAAAGTTCCTGAGCTTGGTTTAGCTTATGGAAATTGGTTGGCAGGAATTCAAAATATGGGTTTTAAATGGCGTGGCCAAATTGGCCAAAACAGTGGAGGTCTAGATTTAAGATATGTTGGTTTGAGTGACCTTGAACTACGTTCAAATAAACCTACTTCAAAGCCATTAGGATATTATAGCGCTTATGGTATTTCTGCTCGTGGAATAACCAGTCGTGAAATTGGAGCGATTAAATTCGGACTGGCACTTCAATTAATTGAACTTGAGATTTATCAGGAGAGTTCAAGAGGCGTTGCCTTTGATTTTGGTGCAACTTGGTCTATCAATGAATACTTTAAATTTAATATATCTGCTTTAAACTTTGGTCGCATGAACAAGTTAGAGTCATCAGCTCCTGAATTACCAAAACGTTTGGTAAACTCTGTTAGTTTTGATCAAAAAAGTTCTTCTCTCTTTATTGGTATAGAATCAAACAGTTTATTAAATGATATGATTTATTATGTTGGTGGAAATTCAAAATATAAAAATTTATTTTTTGGAGGAACTGCTACATCGACAAAAGGAATGAAAAGTATATCAGGTGGAGTAGGATTTTTACTAGGTATTTATACAATTACTTATGGATTTCAATGGGGTGATCATCATTTAGGAAGGCCTCAGATGTTAGATATATCAATTCGATTGCCATAATGAATCACACTATGTACAAACGAATAACTATTTTTTTATCCATTACGGTAATATTTCTTTTAATAAGTAATTTTTCCGCATTGAGAAAACTTGATCTTGCTAATAAGAAACAAGTTATAAGCGAAGATAAATTTGAGGAGATTGATTCAAGTGCATCAGAACCTGAGCTAATAAATGAGACTATCGGTACTATTGTGCTTATTATAGATGACTTTGGTTATCGAAATGATTTGATTTCTGATGGGTTTTTAAATTTAGAGGTTCCAATAACATGCGCTATTATTCCTGGTCATCCTCAGAGTAGAATTTTTGCTAAAAAAGCAGTGGCTGCAGGTCAAGAAGTAATTATTCATATGCCTATGGAATCAAGTGTTCTAACTTCTGGAGAAGAAGAATATAAAATAAAAATAGGTATGACTAGCGAAGAAATTGAATGGCGCATTAATGAAGTTATAAAAGAAATGCCTGAAGCCGTAGGTATGAATAATCACCAGGGATCAAAAGCTACGACAGATGGTAAAATAATGAGTGTTGTTGCCTCAGTTTTAAAAGAGAAAGATAAATATTTTATAGATAGTCGTACCGCATCAAACACAGTAGGTGAAGAGTCAATGAGATCTATTGGTGTGCCGACTGCAAGTCGCCATGTTTTCCTAGATAACAATCCATCGATTAACGAGATATCTTCTCAGCTAGATGAGTTAGTTGCCTTTGCTAAAAAAAGAGGCCTTGGGATTGGTATTGGGCATGCAAAACCAAACACTTTAAAAGTATTGCAAGATAAAATACCTGAATTATTAAAAGCTGGATACAAATTTGAATTTAGTTCATATGCAGTAAATTGAAATGAATGAAGTAAAAGTAAGAGTAGTCGACTGTTATATCTATCGTCATACATTAGATGGAATTCGGTTTTTACTAATGAAACGTAATTTAAATAAGATATACGAACATTTATGGCAAGGAGTAGCAGGTAAAATTGAGAAGGGTGAAACTTCATCAGAAGCTGCTATTCGTGAGTTAAAAGAAGAAACTGGCCTAAGTCCTTTAAATATTTTTGTAGCAGATCATGTCAGTAAATTTTATGAAACTCATGGCGATCGTATCAACCTTGTTCCAGTATTTGGGATTGAAGTAGATTCAGAAAACGTAATTCTATCAGAAGAACATATATCTTATAAATGGGTTGATATTGATGAAGCTATAGAAACATTAGTTTGGAATGGTCAAAAAAAAGGAATTCAAACCGTTAATGATATGGTTATTAATAACGATGATCGTATGATTTGGTCAAAAGTTGAATTCAATAAATAAGGAGTAAAGATGTTAGAAGTTGGTACAAAAGGACCAGATTTTACACTGCCTGATCAAAATGAGGAGAATGTATCTCTTGGTGATTTTTTGGGTAAGAAAGTAATACTTTGGTTTTTTCCTAAAGCAAGTACACCTGGATGAACAATTGAAGGACAAGGGTTCCGTGATGAACTCAAAAAATTTGAAGATAAAAATACCATTATTATTGGAATGAGTGCAGACTCACCTAAAAAGCAAAAAAACTTTTGTGATAAGCAAGAATTTCAATATTTGATGCTATGTGATGAGAAAAAAGATACATTAAAAGCATATAAGACATGGGTTCCTAAGAAAATGTATGGTCGAGAATACGAAGGAATTGCTAGATGCACTTATGTTATTGATGAAAATGGGGTAATTGAGAAAGCTTATCCAAAAGTTAATGTTAAAACACACGCGAAAGATATATTAGCTGAATTATAATATTCTTGAGAGTTGATTTACATGCTATGATGAATTGTTTATTATGAAATCACCTATTGAAGTATTTTCAAAATGGGCTGATGAAGGCCGAGATGAAGCTATGGCAAAGGGGCATGCCAGTTCCGTTAATGCCATCCTTGATTTCACCTACAAACATATTAAAGATGCATTTTCTTTTCTTGATGCTGGATGTGGAAATGGTTGGGTAGTAAGAAAGGTTGGAAACCATCCGCTTTGTAACAAAGCGATTGGTGTTGATGGCTCTAGATCAATGATTGATAAAGCTATTTTGATTGATAGTAAAAATACATATGAATGTGAAGACTTAATTGATTGGATACCTGATGAAAAAGTCGATGTTATCTTTTCAATGGAAGTATTCTATTATGTTAATAACCCTAGAAAGTTAATTGATCACGTGGTGAATAATTGGCTCAAGTCAACAGGCAGGTTGATTATAGGAATTGATTATTATAAAGAGAATAAACCAAGTGAATCTTGGCCTTTAGATTGTGGAATATCAATAATGACTAGGTTGTCTGAGCATGAATGGAAAGAAAGCTTTAGTAAATCTGGATTAGTTAATGTTTTAACTTGGAGGGAAGGTCAAAAAGATAAATGGGGTGGAACTTTAATATTGACCGGAGAGAAACCTAATTATTAATGGGTAAATTTTGATCTAAGAAAAGACCTTGCTTCATTCCGTTAAAGAATTTTTGAAAAAATTCAAGTTCATGTACGCCCCCAGTAGATAAAATTTTGCCATCTTGCTCAACTTCTCCGCTGGCGCTTACACGAACATTCGTTTCATTATTTTCTAGTTCTGTTAAATTAATTGTAATTCTGTAGCGGTAGATTTTTGGTCCATCAGGCCCATCATCATTATCATTGAAAATCATAGGACTTGAGTCATTTCCATCGCCATCACCATCAAGGATAGACCCTATTACAATAGCAATTAAAGTAATCGCTCCAACTGCTAGACATGCTTTTTGACCATCTGACATTCCTTCATCAGTATTTTCACTGGCTAACTCTGTTTTTTTATATTCAGTGGTGCGATTGGCTGTTATAAGACCAACATCTGAATTCAATACAGATATAGTATAATCCATATCTTGTAGTGAATTAATAGATGCTTTTAGTACAGTTTTTAAGTCACCCGGGAAAGCTTTTGTTTCCATTGCTCTTGCAATAGAGGCAGGAGGCTTTTCGAGTCGAGGAGAATTAGCACATCCTGAGATTCCTAAAATAAGAGAACTTATTAGACAAACTAAAAGGAAACGTCCAATCTTAGATCTAGGGTTGCTAATTCTTGTTAACATTTAAAATTCTAATCCTTGGTAGGCATAGTCTAAAACATTTTTATTATCATCAAAAGTGATAATAACGGTTAGAGATTTTGAAGATGAAGTGTCTGATGATCTAGAACCTCCACCAGCTCCCAACCATGTGCCTATTGCCCCAAACCCAAAACCAGCCATGCTGTTAGACTTTCTTTCTCTTGATATACGATCATATACCCAGGTTTCATTCCCTTGTTTATCTTTTGAAATAATATTTGGAGCGCCT
>JAAZYT010000044.1 GCA_014239505.1 Fidelibacterota bacterium
AAATAGAGCAGAGTTTCCTACTGCAGGATCTCGATTCCAACTTGAAAACACTTACTCGGGTGGATTTTTAGGAGGAAATGAAAACTTTCAAAAGCATATCTTAGATTTAAATTGGTTTACACCTACTTTTTCTAAAGTAGTCTTATATAATTCTTTCAAATTGGGTGTTATCAAGACATTAGATGTAGGTGATGATGTACAAACCTTTGTTCCATTTGATGAAAGATTTATTATGGGAGGTAATGGAATCCCTTATGGTAATGCTTTAAGAGGTTATCCAGATAATTCTATTGGTCCATTAACAGCGCAAGGTCGAGGTATTGGCGGAAATACCATTATGAAGTATTCTACAGAATTTAGGTTTCCTTTCTCTGAAAATCCTGTAGTTTATGGAATGTTATTTGCTGAAGCAGGCGGAGTTTGGAATGATACTAGACTAATAAAGTCACTTGGATCTCCAAGAAGAGAGCCTCTTGAACTAAAAAGATCTGCTGGTATTGGAATCAGGTTTTTTATGCCAATGATTGGACAGCTAGGTTTCGATATGGGATATGGATTTGATGATATTGTTGGAGATGGAAACCCACAAGGATGGGAATATACAATTATATTTGGAAGATAAAATTAAATCAAGGAGGTCAATATGACTCATAAAATCATTAAAAAAATTAGTGTTTTAATAATAGTTTTACCAATAATGCTCTTTGCGCAAAATAAAATTGGTTTTGTTCAATCAGATCGTATTCGCGCTGAATATGAAGAGTTTAAGGATGCAGAAGCTCAGCTTCAGCTTGAGTATAGACAAGTTAATACACAGTATAACATGATGGTTATGGAGCTAGATAGTATAAAGCAAGCATTTGAAACTCAGCGTCTTATGAGTAGTCCTGAATGGCGTAAAGAAAAAGAGGCAGAAATTGCATCGCGTGAAGCAACAATTCAAAAATTTCAAGTTACGATGGTTGGTCCTGAAGGTGAATTATACAGAAGGCAAGCACAATTAGAGTTTGATATACTTTCTAAAGTTAAGCGAGCTGTTGATAAAGTAGCTGCCACAAAGAGTATAGATTTTATTCTAGATGGATCAACGTCACTTTTATACGGAAATCCAACTCACGATTTAACGGATGATGTTTTATTTGAATTAAGAAAATACAATGTCTCCGACACAAAAAAAGACGAGACTAAAAATTAACACGGGGCCATATGCCCACTTTAAAAGAATTAGCTGATATGGTAGATGGTAATTTAGTTGGTAATCCTAAATTACTAATAAATGGAGTTTCAACTATTGATGATGGAAAGCCAGAAACAATTACTTTTATAGGCTATAAAAAATATAATAAATACGCACCTATATGTAAAGCTTCAGCCATAATTGTTAAAAACAAAGTTTTACTCAACAATTTAAATGGTATAGTAGTAAATAATCCTCAAGAAGCAATTGTTAAAATACTAGAGTATTTTAGTCCTCAGTATCCAGAAGAAAGAGGCATTCATAAAACTGCACTTATAGATTCAAGCGCCATTATTGGTAAAAATGTTTCTATAGGTCCAAATACTATAATTGGTAAAGATGTTATAATTGGTGATAAAACAAAAATTGGTGCAAACAATATTATTGAATCTGGTACCGTTATTGGTAAAAATAGTATTTTAAGTCATAATATCCACTTATATCATAAAACTGAAATGAATGAAATGTGCATCATTCATTCTGGAGCAATAATCGGTTCTGATGGGTTTGGTTTTTTTACAAATGGTGATAAACATATTAAAATCCCTCAAAATGGTGGAGTTGTTATTGGGAAAAATGTGGAGATTGGTGCAAACTGTACTATTGATAGAGGAACCATTGGTAATACAATTATTAAAGATTATTGTAAGTTTGACAATGGTGTTCAAATTGCACATAATGTATTAATAGGTAAGGGTTGTTTAATGGCAGCGCACGTAACTATTGGAGGGAGTACAAAAATTGGTGATTATTGTGTATTTGGTGGGCAAGCAGGAGCGATAGATCATATTAAAATTGGCAAGAAAGCGATATTTGCCTGTTATACGGCGGCAATGAAAAATATTTCTGGGAATAAAATATATTCTGGAGCACCAGCACGAGAAATTAAAGAAAAAAATCGCAGAGATGCTGTTTACATTGAAGTAAAACAATTAAAAAAACGTTTAAAAATAATTGAAGATAAATACTTAAATTAATAGTCTATGAGTTATATGAAATTTCAACGAACAATTGAATCTAAAACCTCTTGTGTAGGAGTGGGCTTACATACTGGTGTAGAATCTAAGATTACTTTTAAGCCAGCCACAGATAACTTTGGTATTCGATTTAAGCGTATGGATGTTGAAGGTTGTCCTGAAATCAGAGCAGATATAGATCATGTCGTTGATATTTCTCGAGGAACAACCATTGAAGAAAATGGAGTTAAAATTCATACAGTTGAACATGCTCTAGCAGCTTGTGTTGGCCTAGGTCTAGATAATGTACTAATTGAATTGACCGAAAAAGAACCGCCAGTAATGGATGGAAGTTCAAAAGATTTTGTTGAAGCATTATCAAAAGCAGGAATAGTTAAGCAAGAGTCACCAAGAAACTATCTACATATAGATGAAGCTGTAGGATATACTGATGTTGAAAGAGGTGTGGATATTCATATAATGCCATCTGATCAGTTTAGAATTACATTTATGATTGATTACGAATTTCAAACTTTAGGGGCTCAATTCACAACTTTAGATCAGGTAGAGAAAAAATTTGCAACTGAGATAGCGCCAGCAAGAACCTTTTGTTTTTTAAGTGAAGTAGAGACACTCAAAGAAAATGGACTTATTAAGGGTGGCAACCTTGACAATGCTGTAGTAATTGTTGACAAAGATATTGATCAAACTGAAGCAGCTACCTTAAAAAAATTATTTGGGATTAATAAAGAAATCAGCTTAGGCGCAAATGGAACTTTAAATGGAAAAGAACTTAGATTTGCAAACGAACCAGTAAGACATAAAGCTCTGGATTTAATTGGAGATCTTGCTTTGTTAGGAATGCCAATACAAGGACATGTTATAGCATCAAAAAGTGGTCATGCTGCAAACGTAGAGTTAGTTAAGCGTATTAAAAAAGTTTATGAGAAGAAAATTCTACAACAAAAGTACCAAAATAGTGCGAACAAAGACTCTATTTTTGATATTAATGCTATTCTAAATTTATTGCCTCATCGATATCCATTTGTTCTTGTTGATAGAATAATTGATATTACACCAGGTGAAAAGTTAACGGCTATTAAAAATGTTACAATCAATGAACCTTTTTTCCATGGACACTTTCCAAATCAACCAGTAATGCCAGGTGTTTTAGTTCTAGAAGCAATGGCGCAAGCTGGTGCATTACTATGTTTAAATAGTATTGAGAATCCAATGAAAAAAAATATGTTCTTTTCAGCATTATCAGATTCAAAATTTCGTCACACTATAATTCCAGGTGATCAGTTACGACTCGAAATGAGTCTTGCCAAGTTTCGACTTGGTACAGCATTACTTATTGGTAAAGCTTATGTTGGTGACAAACTTGTTGCCGAAGGTAATTTAAAAGCAACTGTTGTGGATCGGGCAGGAGCCTGAACCTATCTCCATCCATCCTACAGCTATAATTTCTCCAAAGGCTGAATTCGGCCAAAATGTATCCATTGGTGCTTATACTATTATTGAGGATAATGTTAAAATTGGAGATGAAACTAAAATTGGAAACCATAATACAATCTGTAATGGAACTTCAATAGGATCAAATTGTAAAATTTTTCATAATACTTCTATTGGTGAAGCTCCGCAAGATCTTAAATATGATGGTGAAGAAACTTTAACATTTATTGGAGATAATGTTAGAATACGAGAGTCAGTTACCATTAATAAAGGAACTAATGCTTTTGGAAAAACTATTATAGGAAATAACGTTTTATTAATGGCTTATGCCCATATTGGCCATGATTGTATTGTTGGAGATAATACAATCATGGCCAATTTATGTACGCTTGGTGGACATGTTGAACTTGGCGAATGGGTAAACCTTGGAGGTGGAGTTATGGTTCATCAATTTGTAAAGATTGGTTCGCAATCTCTTATCGGTGGAGGTTTTAGAGTTGTTCAAGATGTACCACCTTTTATTATTAGCGCAGGAGAACCGCTTAGATTTTCTGGAATAAATAAAATTGGTCTTGAAAGAAGGGGATTTTCAAAAGAATCAAGAAACCTTATTAAAAAAGCTTATAGAACTTATTTCATGTCAAAGTTGAATCGTGGTGATGCAATTAATAAAATAAAGTCAGAATTATCTAAATTTGAAGAGATACAAAAAATAATCACTTTTATTGAAAATAGTGAAAGAGGTATCATATAATTGTGTAGTTTTTTTTGAAAGTATTTAATGAAAGTTCTTATTTTTATATTTTTTCTTTCCTTGGGTTATAGTCAATGGTCTTCTTTTCATTTGTCAGGTTTAGATATTGAGACCAAAGAAACAAAATTACTTTTTCGATATGCAGGGTTAGGATCAACTAATCAACCTCTTACTTCAATAAATGGGTTAAAAAGAGTTTCGATAGGTTTTTCATTAAATAAAGGTTTTTCAAATTCTGGTTTAATGCCTTTGATTAATGGCCAACTTAAGGTTTCATGGAATCTAGCATTAAGAGGACGAATGTCGAATTACTCTACTAAAGCTGGTACTGTACAATTATATGGTTGGGGAATGAAGTTTGTGCCTGGTAGCAAAAATATGCCTTCAAAATGGAAATTATTATTTGATTTAGGGAATTTCAATTCTTTTAGGCAATTTAAATCTAATACCATTCAATTTTTAGCGATAAGGTCTACTACATTGAAAAGATTTCCTATTAATATTGGACTTGGAGCCAATATTATAAATATCTCTCAAAACCACTTAAGTAATACACTTATACCAAATAAATTAAAGCTTCAATCAAACTTCATTAATATTGGAACAACACTAAATTTATTAAGTTATAAAATTAAGCCACAATTATGGCTTGGTATGGATTATAATTTATTTTCAATAAGTTTTGTAGAGACTTTTTAATCATGAAAAGAATTTCAATACTTGGATCAACTGGTTCAATTGGAGTCAATGCTCTAAGTGTAATTGATAACCTTCAAGATGAATTTAAAATTATTGCTCTAAGTGCACATAAGAATGGGAAATTATTAATTGAGCAAGCAAAAAAATATAAACCGGAAGTAGTATCAATTATTGATTTAACTATAGCAGATTTAGTAAGGAATGAGCTATCAAACTCTAATACAAAAGTATTAGTGGGTCGAGAAGGTCTATTAGAACTATCTAAACGTAATGATATTGATTTAATGTTAAATGGTTTAGTTGGAGTATCTGGAATGGCTCCAACATTGAACTCAATTCAACAAGGTGTAGATGTTGCATTAAGTAATAAAGAAAGTTTGGTAATGGCAGGCGACATTATTACAAGAATTGGAGAAGAAAAAGGTTCTAAAATATTCCCTGTTGATAGTGAACATTCTGCTATATGGCAATGTCTTGTAGGTGAAGCAATGAATGATGTTAAAAGAATAATTTTAACCGGAAGTGGTGGACCATTTAGAACAAGAAATATTAATAGTTTCAAAGCAATAACACCTAAAGAAGCCTTAAAACACCCCAATTGGAATATGGGGAATAAAATAACAATTGATTCTGCAACGATGATGAATAAGGGCTTGGAGGTTATAGAGGCATTATGGCTTTTTAAATTAACTCCTGAGCAGATAGATATTGTTATACACCCTCAATCTATTATTCATTCTATGGTTGAGTTCAATGATGAATCTGTGAAAGCTCAATTAGGAATCCCTGATATGAAGATTCCAATTCAATATGCCTTGACATATCCTCGGCATTTGGCTTCAAATTGGGAGTCTCTAGATTTAGTAAAAATTGGAGCATTGACATTTGAAGAACCTGATTTAGAACGTTTTCCATGTATCAATCTTGCTTATGAAGCAATTAACCAGAAAGGTTCAACTCCTGCAGTTTTAAATATTGCAAATGAACAAGCCGTTTATCGCTTTTTAAATCATCAAATTGGTTTTCTGGAAATACCTAATATTATTGAAGAGGCATGTAATAAACACGATTGGATTGAGTCACCAAATTTAGATGATTTAAATGAAATTGAAAATTGGACTACAATTTTTGTAAAATCATATCAAAGTAAGTATAAATAAATAATAAAGAAGAAAATCAATGACAACATTATTTGCAGCAATTATTCTACTTGGGGTTGTGATATTCATTCATGAACTTGGACACTATCTTGCAGCTCGATCAATTGGAGTAAAAGTAGAGAGATTCTCTGTTGGCTATCCTCCAAGACTAATAACCTTAACTTCTATTAAAGATGGGTGGGAATTCAGACTTTTTTTTTATAAGAAAAATTCTGAAGGAAAATTAGAGTGGGGGCCAGTTAAAACCATTAATATTAATAGTCCTGGTCGTAAAGGCACTAATACTGAATATTGTTTTGCAGTGGTACCTTTTGGTGGATATGTAAAAGTTGCTGGAATTATAGATGAAAGTATGGATGCAAAGCTAGAGTATAAACCCTATGAATTAATGAGTAAACCTAAATGGCAACAAATATGGTTTATGAGCGCGGGTGTTATAATGAATACTATTTTAGCTTTTTTTATTTTCATGGGATTATATAATTATACAGGAAGGCCAGTTAGTTCAAATGAACCTATAATTAATGAAGTTATAGCTGATACTCCAGCATTTAATGCTGGTTTTAAATCTGGTGATAAAATTACTTCTATTGAAGGCAGTTTAATTAGTACATGGAATGATTTAACAAATGAAGTATCACAGCGCCCTAATCAAGAAATTGCTTTAGTTTATTTACGTGAAGGGAAACTTAATGATATAAAACTTATTACAAGCTTTCAAATTAATCCTGAAACTGGAGATACTTTAGGTATGATGGGTGTGCGTCCAAGTATTAAATATCAAGCTATTTCAATTCTTGAAAGTATTCAAATGAGTAGTATTGCAACGGCTCGTGGATTTGGATTAGTTATACTATCAATAAAGATGATTTCTTCTGGGCAGGCATCAGTAAAAGATCTTGGTGGTCCAATTATGATTGCACAGCTTGCGGGAGAAACAGCTAAGGCAGGTATGATTCCATTTTTTTCATTAATGGCCTTAATTAGTTGCAATCTTGCTTTCTTAAATATTTTACCTATTCCGGGTTTAGATGGTGGACATATTTTTATTACAATTATTGAAGGAATTATTAGGAGGCCATTAAGCATAAAAATGCGAATGGCTATTCAACAGGTAGGTATGGTATTATTATTAATGTTAATGGTTACTGTAATTATTAATGATGTTGGTAGATTATTTAATAATTAAATATTAATTTATTTCTTTTAATAAAAGTGTCATTGTCCCAACTTTCATTTTTATTTGAATTTTAACTGGTAATCTTTGTTTATCATTGCTAATCCATATTCTCATATCTCCAGAATTTTTAAATAAATTTTTTCCGTCACGAAATGGTTTAACAATTTTACATTTAAATTCACCTAATGGTGATTTTATAATTTCACTACCTGTCATTTGTAAACTATAATCTATTATTCGCTTGCCTTCAAAAGCTGAAAAATTCATAACAACATCTTTTTCAAGATTAATAGTTCTAAGATAGTAAAACATAGAGAAAGGATCTCGAGCTTTAAAATCAATTGATACTTCCTTTGTCTCTGTTTTTGCAATAGACTTATCATAATCAAATTTGACATCAACTTTTTTACTATACGAACCTTCATTTATATTTTTTTTTAGACGATGAGTGAAAAAGTCTTTTTTATCAATCCATATATCTATTTTATCTTGAATTTTGAATATTGTACTTGCTAGTCCTTTAGTATAAGCTTTCCATGAGACATGATAAACATCTATATCATTAAATTTTTCATTACCTTTAAAAAATAACTCAGCTTCACCAACTGGTATTAATTCAAACTGAGCAGTATATATTAATAGTTCACCAACTTTAAATGGAATCTCTTGACATTTAGAAATTGTAACAAATAATATGAATGATAGAAAATATTTCATCTTCTAATTATAGTTAATTTTGATTTTTCTAACTTATAGATTGTGGATCCTTTTGCCTTTGGTAGATTCCCATCATCAATTAATAGGTCAAATTCTCCATCAAATTTGTGTATAATATCCTTAGGGTTATTTAATGGATTCTCATATGTTTTGTTAACAGATGTTGTTGTAATTGGGAAACCTAATTTACTAGTTAATTCAGGACCAAATGAATGAGAAGGTATACGTATTCCTAAGGTTCCATCTTTTCCTAGAATTGAAGAGTGAACAATCCCTTTTTTCACAGGTAAAATAATTGTGGTTGGACCTCTTAGAAATTTCTTTACCATTTCCCAATCTTGATAAGAAATATTAGTCCAATTTAAAACAGTATTTACGTCTGGTGCGATAACGCTCATTGGACCCGTTCTACCCTTAATAGCATTTAGTCGTTTTATTGCATTTTCATTTCGAGCATCTACCCCAAAACCATATAATGTATCTGTTGGATAAACAATTACACCTCCAAATAGGATTGCATTACCAGCGGCTTGCAGAGCATTTTTTGAATTAAGTAAAACCTGATTAGTGCTCATATTATTTTTAAAGTTTTCCATTTACGGTGAAACCAAAAATAATGATCAGGCTTTTCTCTTACTTTTTCCTCAAGCATGTGTGAATAAGCTTGAGTTATGCTTTCAATCGTAGGGTTAGAATCAATTTCTACTTTTAAAAAAGTGATTACAATTGTTCCATCTTTTTCTCTTTGCGCAACAGAGAAAATAAGTGAGCAACCTGTTTTTATATGAAAAATAGCAGTACCTTTTGGAGTTGAAGTAGGGTGACCAAAAAAATCTACAAAAACGCCTTTACTCTTTGCATCTTGATCACTGGCAATAATTAAAATTTTATTCTTATTTAATAATTCATACATATGTTCAATTGATGATTTACGATAAATATGATTCATTCCATAGGATTCACGTAAATCTTTAAAAAATAGATCAGCGCCTGCATTGCCTTGTCTTTGAATAATTCCCCATGCAGGATAGTTTTTTGCACCTAACCAGGCTCCCCATTGTTCCCATAAACCATAATGAGCAGTAACGAGTATTGTTCCCTTGCCTAATTCAATAGCCTCATCTAAGATTTGTTGACCTTCTACTCTGAAATTTATAGATTTTGTAGATACAGGCATTGCCAAAAATTCTAAAAAATTTGAAGCAGTCAAGCTATAGGTTTTTTTCAAAATGCCATTAACCCAATTATTAGACTTATCAGGAAATGCCTTTTTAATATTATTAAAGGCTTCTTGTTTACGAATAGTTAGCCGATTGTAAGCAAAAGCACCTAATTTATTTGAAAGCCTTACTCTTGATAAAGGTGGCAATCGGCGTATCTGCCTAGCCATTACATTTAGCAATTGATATGTAAATTTATCTTTAAGTGTCATAAATGGTTAACATACTTTAAAACAATAATAAAAGAAATTACTTCTACTTTTATGATAGCTTCATTGATTTTATGGAGCATAACAAGTAAACTTCATAGGATGAAAAAGCATATTTTATCATTACTTATTTTTATTTTATCATTAGCCCAGTCACAGGTTATATATAAAGTACCAATTCACGACACAATAGACTTAGGATTACCTCCATTTATTGAGCGAAGTATAGAAATGGCCGAAGAAGGCAAAGCTGATGCAATAATATTTGATATTGATACTTTTGGTGGACGTCTAGACGCAGCTACTCAGATAAAAGATGCTATTCTTAGTACAAAAATTCCTACAATTGCTTTTATTAATAGGCGCGCTATATCTGCGGGTGCACTTATTTCTCTTTCATGTGAAAAAATAGTTATGACTAGTGGTGGAACTATTGGAGCCGCTACTGCGGTGGATATGTCAGGGAAAAAAGGAAGTGAAAAAGTAATTAGTTATATGCGAGAAGAAATGGCCGCAACTGCTGAAAGCCGTGATAGGAATATTGAGATAGCTAAAGGGATGGTTGATGAAGACCTCTCCTTTACACATTTAATAATAGATGGTGATTCAGTTAAAGTTTTAGACCTTGAAGGAAGAAAAGAAGGAAAACTTATTACTCTAACAACGGAACTAGCAATTAAGTATAATATTGCAGATGATGAACAAGAAACTTTTGAAGAATTATTATCTTCACTTGGTTTTGAAAACGCGGATATAAAAACTACATCAGAAAACTGGTCAGAATCATTTGTAAGATTTTTAACAAATCCTGTTGTTGCTTCGCTACTAACAACTTTTGGTTTTTTAGGTATTCTCTTTGAATTACAAAGCCCAGGTTGGGGAATCCCCGGTATAGTTGGCTTGGTTTGTTTAGTGCTCTCTTTAAGCGCTTCTTTTATTGCACGTTTAGCAACAATGAATGATATTTTAATTATATTAGCAGGCGTGACTCTTTTAATTATTGAAATGACAATAATCCCAGGTTTTGGTTTTGCAGGAATAGGTGGAATTCTTTTAGTGCTATGGGGTTTATATGAATTATTATTACCAGAGACTCCAGTTGGACCGGATATTGAGTCAATGGCTATGTGGGGTTTTATTATTGGTATAGTTGGAAGTATTTTTGGTTTATTTCTTTTATTTAAGCTGATGATTAAAACTTCTTTCTGGCAAAAGTTAACATCACCGGTTATTGAGAGAGTTGATACTGGATATAGTACTTCAGTTGGCTCGGAAGCCTTGGAAGGACAAGAAGGGATTGCTCAATCAGATCTTAGGCCTTCTGGTTGGATAAAAGTTAAAGATCAACGCTTGTTTGTTGTTACCGAAGGCGATTTCATTGAAAAAAATTGTAAAGTAAAAATTCACTCGGTCGATGGCAACCGAGTTGTTGTACGTAAACTTAACTTATAGGAGTAAATTATGGATACTGCAGGTATTATTATGTTAGCACTCATACTAACTTTTGGTTTTCTATTATTTTATTTTGTGCCTATTGGCATGTGGATTCAAGGTGTGGTTAGTCTTGGAGTAGGAAGAATTACAATTATTGATCTTATACGTATGAGATTGAGAAAAATTTCACCAAGGCTAATTGTAGATGCTGTAATAAATACACATAAAGCAGGCTTAACAAGTGTAAAGACTGATATGTTAGAAACGCACTACTTAGCAGGGGGAAATGTTTCTAATGTTGTTGTGGCTTTGATTGCATCTGACAAAGCGAAGATCCCTTTAACTTTTGAAACAGCTACAGCTATTGATTTAGCTGGAAGAGATATTAAAACGGCTGTTGAAACTAGTGTATATCCGAAAGTAATAGATGCTCCTCGAGATGGCTTTTTATCAGCTGTTGCAAAAGATGGTATCGAATTAAAAGCTCGAGCACGTGTAACGGTGAGAACAAATATACCTGGCCTAGTAGGTGGAGCAACCGATGATACAATTATTGCACGTGTTGGAGAAGGTATTGTTAGTGCAATTGGTTCTTCTGGCAGTTATGGTGGGGTACTTGAAAATCCAGATAATATTTCAAAAGCTGTTCTCGAAAAAGGGCTAGATGCTGGGACTGCATTTGAAATATTATCAATTGATATTGCCGATTTAGATGTAGGTAAAAATGTTGGGGCGCAACTCCAAACTGATCAGGCAGAAGCAGATCTTAGAGTTTCTCAGGCAAAAGCAGAAACTAGACGAGCTATGGCAGTTGCCGAAGAACAAGAAATGAGAGCAAAAACACAAGAAATGCAAGCTAAGGTTGTTGAATCTGAATCTCAAGTTCCTTTAGCTATGGCCCAAGCTTTTCGTGAAGGGAAACTAGGTGTTTTTGATTATGTAAATATGAAAAATATTCAAGCTGATACTGATATGAGAGAATCTATCTCAGGTAGTTCAGATTCTGGAACTACAATGGCACCTGAAAAGAACGATTAAATGGATGGTTTAAGTTATTGGATTTTTTTGGCGGTATTCTACCTGCTCTCAGCGTTAATGAAAAAACGCCGAGAGCAGGTAAGTGATAGTTCAACAGAAAAAAAACCAAATATTTTTCAAAATAAGTTCTTTCAAGATTTGTTTCAAGATATGAAAGAAGTTGAAGTTGACTATGAAGAGCCCCCTTTAGAAGAATTTGAAAATTCTTTTGAAGAGAAAGAAAAACCTTTAGAAAAAGAAAATATTGTTTTTGAAGATATTTCAACGCTTTCTAATGAAGAAGAGCATAAAAAAAATAAGCCTAAAAATCAACATGACATTAAAAAACAAATTCAAGTTAATTTTTTCAAAAGCTCAAATGATTTAAAGCGTGGTATTATAATGAAGGAAATTCTAGATAAACCACGTGCACTAAGAAAAAATATATTCTAATAAAATTTTATATTAGATTAATTTTTCAATCAAACTTTTTACATTATTTTTAAGATCTTCTTCAGATCCATCATTATGAATTACGAAGTCAGCTAAGTTTACTTTTTCTTCTTCTGACCATTGTAGATTTATACGTTTTAAAATTTCATCTCGAGATAAAGTTTTTCTGCCTAATGCTCTTTCTATTCTATTCTTTAATAGTGCGGTTACAACGATTATATAGTCCATGTGAACATCATAGCCAGATTCGAAGATAAGTGCCCCATCCACAATAAAAATATCAAACTTACCATTTTTGAGAACACGATTAAATTGATTGTCAATTGAGTCATATATATAAGGGTGTATTACAGAGTTTAATGTTTGTTGATGATCTTCATCTTGAAAAGCAATTTTTGCTAATTTAGCTTTATTTATTTGACCTGATACATCAATAATATCAGTTCCAAACTCTGCGATAAGCTCATGTTGAACTGTCTCATTAGAGGACATTAATTTTTTTGCCTCTTCATCTGCATTTATCACAAAAGAACCAAATGCTTCAAAAAAATTACTAGCAGTACTTTTACCACTTCCAATCCCTCCTGTAAGTCCGACTCTTAACATACTAGCTTATAGTTTCTAAAATACGTTTTGTAATATCAGTAATATTACCTAGTCCATCTACTTTTTTCAGTATTTTTTCCTGAGTATAGTATTCAAGTAAAGGCGCAGTTTGTGTCCAATATACTTTTTGTCGATGTCGTATAATTTCAGGAGACTCATCACTCCTACCTGAATCTTTCCCACGTTTAATTAATCTTTTAATAAGTTCTTCTTCATTAGCAGTTAAGCTTATTACGCCATTTAATCGATGCTTCAATTGGAGAGTTATTTTTTGAAAACCTTCTGCTTGGCTTATAGTTCTTGGAAACCCATCTAATAAATAACCTTGCTGAGTATCGTTCTCTTTGAGTCGATTTTCAATTATTCCCAGTATTAATCTATCTGGAACTAGATTCCCATTATCAATATAGGTTTTAGCTTCATTGCCAACTAAAGATTTATCAAAAATTTCTTTTCTAAGAATTTCTCCAGTTGATAAATGTATTATTTTATAATGTTCGCAAATTTGTTTTGCTTGCGTTCCCTTACCAACACCTGGCGGGCCCAAAAAGATAAGACGCATTATTTGTAAGTCCTCTTAATTTAGATTATTAAACCAGCAATGGTTGCTGTTAGCCAAGATGCTATAGCTCCACCAATCATTGCCTTTGTTACCAATTTAGATAAATCTTTTTTTCTTTCGGGGGCCATACCTCCAATACCTCCTAACTGAATTCCGATTGAACCAAAGTTAGCAAAACCACAAAGAGCATAGCTAGCAATAAGTGCACTTCTATCAGAAATCTGACCAGTTGCGATAATGTTTTTTAAATCACCAAAAGCAATTAATTCTGTAAAAGCAATTTTTTTACCCATAAGTGTACCTACGATTGCAGAGTCTTCCCATGGGATGCCCATTGTCCAGGCTAAAGGCTGAAATAATAAGCCTAATATTTGATCAATAGATGTGTTTGCAAAGCTTAATAAATAGTTAAACATTGCTATAATTGAAATAAAGGCAATAAGCATACCAGCAACATTAGCTGCTAATTTTAGACCATCAGTAGCTCCGCTCGCAAGGGCTTCCATAGCATTAGAATTAGCTTTTTCAATATTTATATTAAGATCACCTTGTGTTTTCGAACTCTCTAATTCTGGGTAAATAATTTTTGCTACAACCAAAGAAGCTGGAGCAGACATTACAGAAGCTGCTAGAAGATGTCCTGCTATACCTGGTATATCTGTTAACCACTGAACGTATATTGCTAAAATCCCTCCTGCTACAGTTGCAAACCCGCCTACCATGACAGCCATCAATTCAGATTTAGTCATAGTGCTAATAAAAGGTCTAACCATAAGAGGAGCTTCTGTTTGTCCAACAAAAATGTTAGCCGATATACTTAGTGTCTCGGAGCCACTTGTTCCCATTGTTTTTTGCATAGCTTTAGCTATCCACTTTATGATAAACTGAATTATTCCAAAATGGTACAATACAGCCATTAAGCTAGAGAAAAAGATTATTGTTGGTAAAGCACGAAATGCAAAGTTTACTAATGCAACATGAAACCCAACATCTGAAATAAAAGACCTAAATAGGAAGTCGCCACCTGCATCAGAAAAACTTATCAATTTAGAAATGACTTTGTCAAAAAAGCCAAAGAGAGGTTTCCCAATAGGGGTTTTTAAAATAAATAAAGCGAAGATTATTTGTAACCCCATTCCCCAAAAGACAATACGATAATTAATATTATTGCGATTATTAGACATTATAAATGCAATGCCTAAAAGAACTATAATTCCTAAAATACCAATCATTTAATCTTCTACTATTTTAAAACAATTTCTACAACGTGCTTCATAAACATCTGTTTCACCAATTAATACCTGTTTTGAGTCCTTTGTTATCCGTTGACTAAAAGATGCAGGGTTACCACATTTTACACAAATTGCACGTAGTTTATCAAGAAAATCTGATTCACACATCAAAGCAGGCATTGGTCCAAAAGGTATACCTTTAAAATCGGTGTCAAGCCCAGCTACAACAACACGTTTATTATCTTTAGCGAGCTTTTTACATACTGGAATTAATTCATTACTAAAAAATTGAGCTTCATCGATTCCAATTACATCCATTTCTGTTGAATTTTCAAGGATTTCATTTATATCCTCTACTAAAATTGATTCCATTTTAGATTGATTATGAGATACTATATGATTTGAACTATAACGATTATCAATATTAGGTTTAAATATAATAGTATTCATCTTTGCTATTTCAGCACGTCTAATTCGGCGTATTAATTCTTCAGTTTTTCCACTAAACATG
This sequence comes from Fidelibacterota bacterium, assembly GCA_014239505.1. Classification (GTDB taxonomy): domain Bacteria; phylum Fidelibacterota; class Marinisomatia; order Marinisomatales; family TCS55; genus TCS55. The sequence goes on from JAAZYT010000044.1 coordinate 15,403, forward strand.
CTTCCACAAATAACTTCTATCCATCCAGAATTTTTAGGTGTAAGAGTCATACTATAATAATACGTTAATATTGGACATTAAAGCATCAATAGCTTCTTTATTCTGAACGCCATCAGTTATAATTATATCAGCTAAGTCTCTAGATGGTTTTACAAATTGATCGTACATAGGTTTAACTGTTTTTTCATATTGATTTGTCACTGACTTAATGGTTCGACCTCTTTCCTTAACATCTCTTGAGAGTCTACGAGTAAACCGAATATTATCTGGCGTATCAACAAAAACTTTAATATTCATTAATTTTCTTAATGAATCAAAATAAAGTGTTAAGATTCCCTCAATAACAATTATTCTACAGGGCCTAACAAATTGTCTTTGGTTTCGTCTATTATGAATCGAAAAATCATAAATGGGTATTTCAACTGATTTCCCACCTAAAAGACTCACCAACTGCTTATTAAAGAGTTCAATATCAATTGCATCTGGATGGTCAAAATTTTGCTGATTTCGCTCATCTATAGAAAGAGCAGCGTTATTTTTATAATAAGAATCTTGTTCAATAACAATTAATTGATCAGAGCCAAATTTTTTAAGTAAGTAGTTAGCAATAGAAGTTTTACCTGAGCCAGTACCGCCAGCAATGCCAATTAGTATTGAAGAACTATTCATGCGACATTATTGTTTCATAGTATTGAACCATTCAATGGAATTAATCATACATGCAGCAGCAGCAGAACTATGGTCGCCAGGGTAAGAAGTGCTTTGAATATTTTTTGAGCCATTTGCTTCCAAGCCGTCAACTCCAACTTTCATCAAAAAATGAAATACAGTTTCATCATCCGCACCATGCATAAAGTGGATTGGTGCATTAGGCTTCCAATCGCCATAGACAAAGCTATTATCTTTTAAATATTGTTTAAAGTCAAGCTCTCCATCACCTAAAAAATCACTTAAAAATTGGGAGTCAAGCAAAACAGACATTGTATCATTTAAAGCATTATTGATTTGTTCTCCTGAATATTCTCCATTATACATAGTTAAGATGGGATTTCTATAATTAGGATTAACCCATCGATTTAAAGCTTCATTGTCACCGGTAGCTAATACATAACCCCAGAGTGCAAAACCTAGATAGTAAGGTTGAGAGTATATATTATCACCAAATATTCTTTTGGCCATCTGATCAAGAGCATAAGGACCTGCTAATGGAGCATTTGCCGTAATTGTAAATTCGTCTGAATATTCTTCATCAATAACTTGGTGAAAAGCCATTGTTCCATAACCACCTGCTGAATATCCTGTAGTAAATATCTGCTCATTTAGTTGAATGTCATTTTCGCATGCAAATTCTTTAGATGCTCTTAATAGGTCTACGCCAGCAATTGCGCTTGCTTGTTTATTTACATAAGAAGCTTGAGTCTTTGATTCTCCATAACCGATACCGTCAGCATAAATAGAGAAATAACCTTGCATTGAACCTAATATACTTTGCGGTGAAACATTAGGGCTTACTGAAGCTACAGCTTCACGCTTAGTTATTGTATAATGCGATGTTTTTAAGATGGGAAGAGATTGGTTTTTATCAAGTTGTGGTACATATATGGCTCCGGATAGTTGAGTAGGTTTCCCATCGGTTCCCAACGACTCATAGATTACTTTATAAACCTTAACACTGTTTTGAATATTAAATTGACTTGCGTCAAAACCATAGTAGTCCTCAATTAGGATTTTGAAAGCTCCTTCAGTGAATTCTGAAATTAATTCATAAGAAATTAAATTTCCTCGATCTTCATATAGTTCACAATTTTGATTATTACTATCTTCGCATGATAGAACTAAAATTATTGATGATATAATAAAAATTATTTTCTTTAACATCGTATTAATAGTCTCCCCTTATTGATTTTATTTAATGAGTTTAAAAACTTGATGTAACATTACGCCAGCAATAAATCCGCCTACATGCGCAAACCATGCTACGCCACCTGTTATATCTAAACCAAGTGATCCTAATCCACTTGTGAGTTGGTTAAAGAACCAAAACCCAAGCACAATAATTGCAGGCACTCTTATGGTGGTAAAAAAAATAATTATAAATATAAATACATGTACTTGAGCTTTTGGAAAACGAATCATGTATAGTCCCAAGACTCCAGCAATAGCTCCTGATGCGCCAACCATTGGAATCTCAGACCCTGGACTCATTAATACTTGACATAATGCTGCAAAGACACCGCAAAGGATGTAAAAAATAATATATCTAACATGTCCAAGTGTACTTTCAACATTGTCTCCAAAAATCCAAAGAAACCACATGTTTCCTAGAATGTGAGCAATTCCACCATGAAGAAACATAGATGTGAGCATATCTAATACTGAAAAATTAGCAGGAATTAGGCCGTATGTATAAAATAAAATAGCTTCAGCTTCAGGATCTTTGATCCCAGTTGTGAATTGGAAAATAAAAATTAATATATTTATTCCAATTATACTATAATTGACATATGGAATAAGGACTTTTGGATTATCATCTTTGTAAGGGAAAAACATTAGTAAACTTTAAACTTAACTGTTTGACTTGCTTTATTCCCGGCTCGATCCTTAACTGTGAATTGAAGAGAATGTTCTCCAATAAGTAGAGGCCGATCTAGTTCATATGAAATAGTTTTTAACTTAGGTTGGTAAGCATAAATTAACGATTGATCATCTAAAATTAATTCAAATGAGCTTTCTGAGGGATCAAAACCCGAAAGTAAATCATCAATTTTAATTTTGAACGTACTAAGCTCCAACGAAGGATATTTCCCATTGTGACCAGGATGAATAGATTTTATTATAGGTGGAACAACGTCTTCTATAATTGTAATTGCATCAAGTTGCTTTATCTCTCCAGTTAAAACTTGCCGTTCATTATTATTTTCAGTTTGGATGAATGACCAGCCTTCTTTTTGATCATAAAAATAAAGATGGAGCTTATTTCGATCTTTATATTTAGATGAATAGCGAATAGCAATATTAATTGGATTTAATAGTGGCTGTTGAAAGGGCTGTAATTGATAAACGCGTGATAAGTGATTACCCTTCTTAACGGGTGCATATTTATTAACTGCTTCAATCCATATTAGAGAACTTCTGCTGATAGAGTTATTTTTAGTCCGTATGGAAAATAAACCATCTTCAGAAATAGCAGTGATAGAAGATCCTGGTTGAACTACCGTATAAGGAAAATCAAATCGTATTTGCCGCTCAATAGGTCCATTGAGTATAGCTTCAATTTGATCTACTTCTTCAAATAAAATTGGAGATAATGGTTTTGTTAAAAAAACGGATGGTTGTATTTGATTTAGTGAAATTGTTTCATACTGGTATTTCCCTTTTAATCTTAATGAAAAATCAGCATCCACAATTTTTTCTGGCTGAATTTGAATATATATACCTGCATCAGTATAAGAGATATCCATATCAATATTTACATCTAAATAATCACTATAATTTTGACTATCTAGCCAATGGAAAGGTCTAGATATAGTTCCCAAATTATTTTCAGCCATAAATTGAATTGCTTTACGATTAATCTGTTTTTTCAAAATTGTAACAATTTTTCCTTCTTCTAAAGTTTCAGAAGATTGGATTGACAATTTTTCATCTGCATAGCCATAAGGCGTAAATGAATATGCTACTACTGATTTGATTGGTACCGAAATATTTTTCGACTGAATTAAAAAAGAAACAAGTTCTTTTGTCTCTCCAAGAGGCTTAACCATGAGATCGAAAGGAGCCATGATAAATACAGTACCTCTGATAATTCGTAAGTTCATTAAGTGGTCCATTACATGGATCTTAATGTCATGATGCCCTGGAGTGAGTTCTAGTATACCATTGGTTGAACTTGAATGTATAGGAACACTTGGATCTGTTTCATTACGATATAGTTTTATAAAATTACCAAGGTTCAAACGTGCATTATTATAATCTTTAATAAAATTAGCTGTACTTAACCAATTATAGTCAAGGCGATCAAATTGTAGTGAATGATGAAGCTTCTCATCAATATATACTTCAATACGATGAGGTTGATAAATATTGTTTGCACCCTGTCTTTTGTCAAATGTTTTCAGAGACATTCCAAGTACACCAAAAATATTAATCGTGTCAGGGAAATGATATTCACCTTTTTTATTTCGAAATAATGTGAAATTTTGAGGTAACTGATTACCATTTATCCAACTTTCAGAAGTTAGAGGAATAAATGATATTTGTTCAGCTATTGGCGCCATTCGATCTGCTTGATCTAAACCATTAGTAAGTGGG
>JAAZYT010000159.1 GCA_014239505.1 Fidelibacterota bacterium
AATATTGGGACTTTTTACTACGTTATTACCATATACTCCCAATTCAGGACGTAAATCATCAACTGCGATAAATAGGATATTTGGTTTATTAGGTGAATTCCAGTCTTTAACTAAATTGCAGGATAGAGAAAAAAATAGAAAAATGATAAAAAAGTATATTTTTTTTCCCTTCATAACAGTTTAATTAAACTAATTTTCGTGTACCCATACCATGTAAACATAATAAATTATCGTAAATATCCAAACAAACAATATTTTTATTAAAATTTTGATTATTTTATATATTAATATTATGAAGAATTCAATAATAATACTCTTGAGCCTGCTGTGTTGTGTTTCATCCTGTAACACACGGCAACCTACTTCCATCAAGGCAAATGTAACGATTAACACTGATGCGACTGCCAAACCTTACAACCCTATGATTTTTGGAGGGTTTCTTGAGCATTTTGGGAAGCAAATTTATGGTGGTGTATTTGATCCTGGCTCTCCACTATCAGATAACAACGGATTTCGTACTGATGTCATTAACGCATTAAAGGAACTTAAAGTACCCGTTATTCGTTGGCCAGGAGGATGTTTCGTTGATAGCTATCATTGGATAAATGGAGTTGGTGAGAATCGTCAACCCAAAGATGATATTCGATGGGGAGTAATTGAGCCAAACACGTTTGGAACCCATGAATTTGTTGAGCTTTGCAGACTAATAAATGCAGAACCCTATATCTGCCATAATGGTTTGGCGGATGTTCAAGAAATGACTGATTGGGTTGAATACAGTAATGCAACTGAAGGTAAGTTTGCCAACATGCGCAAAAAAAATGGATATCCTGTTCCACTCAATGTCAAGATATGGAGTGTCGGAAATGAACGGTCAGGTCGCGATTATATTCATAAAGTACGTGATGCAGGTTTAGCAATGAAGGAGTTAGATTCAAGTATTCTTGTAACTTGCTCGGGGATTCATGGGAGTTCTCGTATAGATCCATATCTATTTGAAGCAGCGGGAGAATATTTGGATTACATATCGGCGCATCAATACTGGATTGAAAACTTTCAAAAGCATTATACACCGAACTACTTGTCATGTATGATGCTTTCTGAGAAACCGGAATTATATATTAAAAAGGTAATAAATCAAATCCAAACAGCAGAAACAGAAGGACATATTAATAAAGGGCAAATTAAAATTGCGTTTGACGAATGGAACTTACGTTCATGGCATCATCCAGGGTTTCAACGTTTTGAAAAAGTGGATTACAACGACCCAGAAATAAAAAAATTGATAAAATCCAGGGATAAAAGTCTGAATCCTTCAATTTATAATCTCTCAGACGCATTATTTTCCGCCTCATTTCTTAATTCATGCCTCCGTCATTCTGAATATATTACTATGGCTAATATTGCACCGCTGGTAAACCAGACCGGACCTCTTTATGTCCATCCTAAAGGAATTGTCAAGCGTAGTCATTTCCATACAATAGCGATGTACGCGAATGAACTTGAAGAATATGTCAGCAATGCAGAGATAAAAGGAAGCAAACTTTCCGATGGTAAAGATTCAGTTTCTGTAATTGATGCTATTGCCACCGTTGACAAAAAAGGAGAAAACTGGGCTATTTCATTGGTGAACCGTCATCCTTCGGACAACCTCGAGTGTAAAGTTACAATGGGAAATAAACTATTAAATGGCACATATAAGGCAAAGATCCTCACCGGTGAATCAACCGATAGTTACAATGATATTGAGCACCCTAATCGCGTAGCTCCAAAAGAGGTGGAGCTAAAGTTTAAAAATGGTGTCGTCCACCTACCACCTCACTCATTGACAATTGTTTATATTAAGGGTGAAGTATAGATTTACATAACAAAAAATCATTAATTTTATTTCAAGAAATAATAATTAGAAAATCTATTTATGGCAGTTAAATTTCTAGAAAAATTTCAAATAGTTTTAGATAATCTTATAGCACCTTTAGAGTGGATTATGCTATTCCTAGTTATTGGAGGGGGAATTTATTTAACTATTTATTCAAGAGGTTATCCTATATTAAAAATTAAAGATTCT
>JAAZYT010000039.1 GCA_014239505.1 Fidelibacterota bacterium
AAGTGGTTGGAGTGTTTTTTCTAATATAGTTACACAGGTTGATTCTAGTATTTTTGGAGGAGGAGGAACTTTTATACAAACAGGAATAAATGGAAAAGTAAAAATATTTAACGATAATATGATTATTGATTTAAAGTTTTGGTCAAATACGAGGTCTGGAAGGAAATCATCATTTGGATATGATCCTTTACTTCAAGTTCCTTTTACAAATTCTAACGCTGAATGGATAATTGAAGATTCTCAAATATTACATTTTGAGGCCAATGCAAATATTTCCGGTGTTGTTATAAGCTACAAAATAAACAATATTCTAAATGCAATTGAGTCAACAAACGAAAAAGCATGGTTTCGACCTAACCATATATATCCACAGCTAGGTCGAATGCTTCAATTTGGAGTTACTTGGTACTTTGATAACTAAAATTTTTTCTTGCAAAACAGGTCCCTAAACTTTTTCAACATTCAACGTTTAATTAATACTGTCTGATTAAACAAATTTGTAAATTATTATAATGATTTCAACAAAATTGAATAGATCTACTTTAAATCAATCTGTACTTGTACTAAATACAAATTATACTCCTATGGATATTTGCACTGCTAAACGAGCCATTTGCCTTTTTTATAATGAAAAAGTAGATATTCTAGAATCATATAGTGAATTTATCCATTCACCATCAGTGAAGTTGCCTTTGCCAAGCATAGTTAAATTAAAAGATTTTGTAAGAAATCAAAAAATGGATGTAATACTCACAAGACGTAATTTGTTAGTTAGAGATAACCATCAATGTCAGTATTGTGAAACAAAAAAAGGACCATTAACTATCGATCATGTAATGCCTAAAAATAGAGGCGGTGGGGATGCATGGGAAAATCTTGTTGCTGCATGCCAAACATGTAATAGAACAAAAGGCAGTCGTACTCCTGAAGAAGCAAAGATGGTTTTAAAACGGTACCCAAAAAAACCGAATAAAATTCATTATTTTCAACAATTTATTCATGAGAAACAAGGTGCATGGCGCCCTTATTTATTTTTGGAATCATTTTAAATGAAACGAGTTTTAAGCGGTATTCAGCCAACAGGTGATTTACACCTAGGTAACTACTTTGGTATGATGTCTCGTATGATAAAGTATCAAAAGGAAAATGATCTTTTTTGTTTTATTGTTAATTATCATGCACTTACAACAATTCAAGATAAAAAGCTTCTAGCAGAAAACACTTTAAATGCAGCAATAGACTTCATGGCTTTAGGTCTAGACCCTGATCGCTCAACTTTTTGGATACAAAGTGATGTACCCCAAGTTTGTGAATCCACATGGCTTTTATCAAATATTGTAAATGTAGGAGCTTTAGATCGAGCTACTTCCTATAAAGATAAATTAGCAAAAGGGTTGACTGCTAATGTTGGTTTATACTCATACCCAATTCTTATGGCCTCTGATATATTATTATTTGGTGGGGAAATAGTACCAGTAGGTAAAGATCAAAAGCAACATATTGAAATCACAAGAGATATTGCTTTTAGATTTAATCAAACTTACGGTGAGACTTTTATTGTTCCAGAACCTGACATTGAGAAAACAAATCAATTAGTACCTGGAATTGACGGGCAAAAAATGAGCAAATCATACGGAAATACAATTCCTATTTTTGGAGATGAAAAATCGGTTCGTAAAAAGTTTATGTCAATCGTTACTGATTCTACTGATATTGATAAACCTAAAAGTATAGATACTGCATTATTTCAACTTTATGCTTTATTTTTAAGTGATAATGAAAAAGAAGAATTAGCTAATCGATTTAAAACCCCAGGAATGCGATATGGAGATATTAAACAAGAATTATACGACTGTTTTTGGGCTCAATTTTCTCCTTACAGAGAAAAAAGAGACTATCTTGAGAAACATAAATACCATGTTATTCAAAAGTTGAATGAAGGCTCACAGAAAGCTACTGTAATTGCTGATAGTTTTTTAGATAAAGCGCGAACTGCAATGGGTCTTAATTATGGAGAAAATAATGTATAGAGTTCAATTGGATCAATTTCAAGGTCCTCTAGATTTATTGCTTTATTTTATTCGTCGAGATGAGATTGATATTTATGATATTCCTATTGCTCAAATAACTGCAGAATATCTTCAGCTTATAGAAGATATTAAGGCTATGAATTTATCTGTAGCAGGAGAATTTATTCTGATGGCCGCGACACTAATGAATATTAAATCAAAAATGTTATTACCAAGACCAGAATTAGATGATGAAGGTGAGCCAATTGATCCTAGACTTGAATTAGTTAATCAACTAGTTGAATACCAACGCTTCAAGGAAATTTCATCTGAACTATCATTGAAGTCACATAATCAAAGTTTTCTTCATACAAGATCTATAGAACAAGCAACTGAAGGATTAGATGATGTAGGACAATACCTGAAAAATGTAACATTATTTGACCTTTCGCAATATTTTAAAGAAGCAATGGATCGTATGCCCGTAATCACTGCTTATGAATTAAAAAGAGAGCCTATAAGTTTAGATAGTAAAAAACATTTTATTTTAAAATCTTTTGATGGGGATGGTGCTCTAACTTTTAAACACCTTTTGTCAAAATGTAAAGATAAATTAGAAATAATAGTTACCTTCTTAGCAATACTTGATCTAATGCGTTTATTTGAAATTGTTATTTATCAAAATAATTTATTTGATGATATGGAAATCCATCATCTGAAAAAAAATTGATAATTTAGAATGAATGCTAATACAATAAATATTATTGAAGCTTTACTTTTTGCTAGCCCAGAACCACTTACACAAAAAAAAATAAATATAATTTTTGATGAAGATTCTCCAAAGTTAGATGAGTGTATTAAAATCCTTTCAAAAAAATTTGAAAATGATAATCATGCTATAAATATATTAAATATAGCTGGTGGATATCAATTACGTACAAAGCCAGAGTATGATTTATATGTTAGAAGACTTCTAAATAAAACAGGTCAACTCAAACTATCGCAAGCTGCATTAGAAACATTAGCAATAATTGCATATAAACAGCCCATTAGTCGAACAGATATAGAAGCCATACGAGGAGTCGATTGTGCAGGTGTTCTCAAAACATTACTTAAGAAGGTACTTATTGGTATTAAAGGCCGAGAAGAGGGCCCTGGTCGACCTTTAATGTATAGAACTACAGATGAGTTTTTAGAATCATTTGGTTTAAGTCGACTAGCTGAATTACCAAAGCTAAAAGAGATATCAGAAATTTTAAATGAACAACCTGCTTTAACTCAACAAATAGATGCGTTTAAATAAGTTTTTATCTCAAGCTGGAATAGCATCTAGAAGAGAATCTGACCAATTGATTAAAAACGCGATGGTTACAATCAATGGAGTTTTAGAAACAAATCCAGCTTATCAAGTAAAACCCAAAGATGAAGTTTTGTTTGATGATCAGCGAATTAGAATTGAGACTAAGACCAGAATTATTGCATTCAATAAACCTGAGGGTTACATAACAACAATGAAAGATCCTCTAAGAAGAAAAACTGTTATTGATTTAATTCAAACAGATGAAAGATTATTTCCAATTGGAAGATTAGATAAAGACACGACAGGATTACTATTATTAACAAATGATGGGCAACTTGCAAACAAATTAATGCACCCAAGGAATCAAATTCCTAGAATTTATAAGTTGCAAATAGATAAAGTATTTCAAAGTTGGGAAGTAAAGCGAATGGCAAGTAAGGTTTATATTGGTCAAAAAGAGTGGGGTAAAGCAGAAGTTGTTGATCAGAAAAAGGTTAAAGGTAGAGCAACAGTACACCTAAGGCTTTTTCATGGTAAAAAGCGAGAAGTTCGACGAATAATATATAGAATGAAACGAAAACTATTTAGTCTTAAACGTATACAATATGGTCCTATTGAATTAGGTGATTTGCCAGAAGGTAAATGGAGAGATTTGAATAAATTTGAATTAGTATCCTTAGATTCATTGTGATAAATGTGAATTGGCATTATTATAGGTTATAGTTCATATAATTAGTAAACTTCTGGGCTAATTGAGAGTTGAAATCGAATGATTGTTGCTATAGATGGATTTGCTGCTACTGGAAAAAGTACAAGTGCTAAATTAATAGCCCATGAATTGGGTTTTACATATTTAGATACTGGTGCTATGTATCGGTGTGTTACTCTTTCTTTTCTAAATAATGATATTAATTTGGAAAACAAACTAAGTTTAATTGCATTGTTGGAAAAAACAGAAATTGAATTCAAGAATAGACGCAATGAAAATTTAGTTTTCTTAAATGGGGAAAATGTTTCAGCTGATATTCGAAAGACTGAAGTGACTAGTTATGTTAGTAAAGTGAGTTCTATTTCTGAAGTCAGAAATTTTTTAGTTAAGAGTCAAAGAGAAATAGCAAAAAATTATGACTGTGTTATTGAAGGACGAGATATTGGTACGGTTGTTTTTCCTAATGCAGAGGTAAAATTCTTTTTAGTAGCCGATTCTCAAATTAGAGCAGAAAGAAGGCATTTAGAGCTATTAGAATTAAAAGAAAAAAAATCAATAAAAACTTTGATGGAAGAAATTCAAAAAAGAGATAGTTTGGACTCTAATCGTGAAAATTCTCCTCTTCAAAAAGCTAAAGATGCTATCGAAGTTGATACGACAAAAATGACTATTAATTCTCAAGTAGAATTTATGGTCAATAAAGTAAAATTAATAACTATAGGAAAATAAATCAAAATGAGTGTAACAGAACAAGAACCAGTTATAGAACAGCCTATTGACTCTCAAAAGTCTGTAGACAGCGCACCAATTGAAGTAGCGCCTGTAACATCTACCAAAATTAAAGAAAAGGCACCAGAAGTGCCTGCTAATGAAAATAAAGAAGAATTAAATTATCTATCATCAGAACTATTTAGTGAAATTCGTCAAGTCTCATTTGAAGATTTTTTGGATAATGATGTTATTGAAGAAGTATCTGATGAAGATCAAGAGCGCTATTTATCAACATTCTCTGATATAAATGAAAGAGAAATTATACCTGGCCGCGTAATTGGAATGAATGAGAAAGAAGTTTTAATAGATATTGGATTTAAATCTGAAGGTATAATCAGCAGAAATGAATTTAATGAAAATGCACTTCCAGAAATTGGTGAAAAACTAGATGTTTTTCTAGAGCGAATGGAAGATGAAAGTGGTAAAACTGTTTTATCAAAAGAGAAAGCTGATTTCTTTAGACGTTGGATTGAATTAAGAAATATTCATGAAACTGGCGAAATTATTAGTGGTCGTATTATTAGAAGAATTAAAGGCGGTATGATTGTTGATCTCAATGGAGTGCAAGCTTTTCTTCCTGGGTCGCAAATAGATGTAAGACCGGTTAAAGATTTTGATCGATTTATTGATACTGATTTAGATGTTAGAGTAGTCAAGTTTAATGAATTTCGAAAAAATATTGTTGTTTCTCATAAAGCTATTCTAGAAGAAAGTCTTGCAGAAAAAAGAGATGAATTGTTTTTAAATCTTGAAGTTGGTAAAGTGGTTGAAGGACGTGTTAAAAACATTACTGATTTTGGAGTTTTTGTAGATTTAGGGGGTATTGATGGATTGCTGCATATTACTGACTTAAGCTGGGGTCGTATAAATCATCCATCTGAACTAATTGGGATGGATGATACGTTAAATGTTAAAATAATTGACTTTGATAAAGAAAAAAAACGTGTTTCACTTGGACTTAAACAACTGACTCCTCATCCATGGGTAAATGTAGCTGAACAATACCCTGAAGGTGCTAAAGTATCAGGTAAAGTTGTTAGTATGACTAATTATGGTGCATTTATTGAAATTGAGCCTGGAGTTGAAGGATTAGTCCACGTTTCTGAAATGTCATGGACTAGACATGTTAAAAACCCATCTGAAATATATAACCTTGGTGATGAGGTTGATGCTGTTGTCCTCTCAATTGATACAGAAGAGCATAAAATTAGTTTAGGTGCTAAACAATTATTAGATGACCCATGGAGCCAAATTGAAGAAAAATATACTGTTGGCACTGTAGTCTCTGGAAAAATTATCAACCTTACACAGTTTGGTGCTTTTGTTGAGTTAGAAGAAGGTATTGATGGTTTAATTCATGTTTCTGATTTTTCATGGACAAAGATTATTCGACATCCTAAAGAAATTGTAGAAAAATCTCAAGAAATTGAAGTGAAAATACTAGAAGTATCTAGAGAAAGTAGACGTATTTCACTAGGTTTAAAGCAAGTAGAAGAAGATCCTTGGCCAGAATTGGTCAAGATTTTTGAAACTGGAAAAGAAGTTGAAGGTGAAATTGTTCGCATACTTGATAAAGGCATAATTTTACTTCTAGAACAAGAAGTTGAAGGTATTATACCATTTGGTCGTCAATCTAAACGTCAAAGAAAAGAGCTCGCAACTAATTATAAACCTGGACAGGTAATTAGTGGTGTAGTTATGGAAGTTAAACCTGAAGATAAAAAAGTTATTGTTTTTGTTGATGAGCTTAGTTCAGATGTTTCTTTAGAAAAAGATGATGTTAAAGAGTTTCTTAATAATCAAGTTGAACCTGAAGGTGAAAAAATAGAAATTCCAGTTAAAGGTTCAGAAAAAAATGATTTAGAAGATTCTGAAGGGAGCGTTGAATCAGCGGAAAAATAATGTCCGCATAGGTATTTGTTATAATGGGAAAGGAATAAACTAATTAATATAAGAACCTTTCTTTCATGGCAAAAAATGGGAATTCGTTTAGGTTCCATTTGTTTAGCCGGCCTTCTTTGGATATTTGTAATCAGTGATAACCTATATCTTATGGTAGTAGATATGCCAATAGAAGCACGTAACCTTCCTGAGCAATCTGCATTAAAAAAAGAAGTGCCAGAATTTGCAAAAGTAAGGTTAAAAGGTACGGGTAGATCTCTTTTTAAAACTATTATTCTAAATCGCTTTATACCTGGATTTAAACTTGTTTTGGACCTTGAAAGAATTTCTGAAGAATATGATTTTATATTAAATGATTACTTTGAAAGATATCCTCAAAAAGTATCTATTCCTTCAAATTTTGAGGTTACTTATGTTGAAGTAATATATCCCAAATCAATACATATTAGTTTAGATGAGTATAAAGAAAAAATTGTTTTGGTTGAACCTAAAATCCAAATAATAACTGCGCCGGGCTTTACTACTGTGGGAAAAGCTTTGATTTCTCCAAATAAAGTTAAAATAGCAGGTTCAAGAAATATCATAGAACCTATTTATTCTGTTGCAACTATATCAGACACTGTTAATAATGCAAGTTCACCAATTTCAATGAAAATATCAATAGAACCTGAAACTGGTCAACTAATTGAATATACTCCAAAAGAAGTTTCTTTTAGTCAAAGTGTTCAATCAATAAGTGAAAGAATTATAAGTGAAATACCTGTCAAAATTTTAAATGTAAAATCAGATATTCAAGCTTTTGTAAGTCCACAAACAGTATCATTAACTGTAATTGGTGGAACTGAATTCATATCTAATTTGAAACCAGAAGATTTGATTCTATCAGTTGATTTTAATAATTGGAATTCAAAAAAACAATTTTATGATTTAAAAGTTAAAACTCCAAATGATGTTATTAGTTGGATGGATTTATCACCTAGAAATGTTGAATTAGTGGTAAATAAGAGGACCAAGTGATTGTACTTGGAATTGAAACATCCTGCGATGAAACTGCTGTGGCAATCTCTAAGGATTATAATATATTACATTCTGAAGTAAGTACTCAAACAATTCATAGAAAATATGGTGGAGTAGTACCTGAAATAGCATCTCGCGAGCATGAAAAGTTATTAAATGATATGATTCACTATACTTTGAGTAAAGTAAAAATATTAAAGTCAGAAATAGATGGGATAGCTGTAACTCAAGGTCCTGGACTTGCTGGTACTTTAATAACAGGAGTTAGTTTTGCTAAAGGTCTTGCCTCAGGGCTAAAATGTGACATCATTGGAGTAAATCATCTTGAAGCACATATATTTGCCAATTTCCTTGCTGATCCTAATCTTGAATACCCATTTATTTGTCTTTTAGTATCTGGAGGACATACTCAAATTTGGCTAGTTAAAGGCTTAAGAGATTACAAATTAATGGGCGAAACTAGAGATGATGCTGCTGGTGAAGCCTTTGATAAAGGGGCAAGAATTTTAGGACTTGGATATCCTGGTGGACCAGAAATAGAAATGCTTTCAAAAAAAGGTGATGAAAAATCAATTGTTTTTCCTAAAGCATTGATGCAAAATAAGAATTTAGAATTTAGTTTTAGTGGGATTAAGACTTCCCTTCTTTATTACATAGAAAGTCATGAAGTATTATGCAAAGAAGACGTTGCAGCTAGCTATCAAGCTGCAATAATTGATACTCTCATAACAAAACTAAAATGGGCAATGGATAAAACTAATTGTAAAACATGTGTTATTGCAGGCGGAGTCGCAGCAAATAAAAGGCTAAGAAAGTTTGTTAAGCAAAAAATAAAAAATGAAAAAGTTATTTTTCCAAAACTTTCTTTATGTACTGACAATGCTGCTATGATTGCATACTTAGGAGAACTTTATTTACGAAGAGGGTATTCATCTAAAATTGATTTTCCAGTTTTACCAAATATGAAATTAGCTTGAGCAATGGACTTTCGTTTATTACATTCTATTGATTCTTTATTTTTACTTGGAATAGTATTTGGAATTGGATTAACATACTATTTATTTAGAATTTTAAAAGGCAATCTATGGTATAAAATATTAATTTTTATTCGAATAACAGTATTGATTAGTTTGTTTTTTTTACTTTCAGACCCTTTACTTATTATCAATTCAAAAACAGATAAAAATTTAAGTTGGGCTATATTTGTAGATAATTCAGCCAGTATAAAGAATCATAAAACTCCTTCTATTAATTCTATTAAATCAGGTTTGAAAGAGCTATTAGATAAACTTAAAGAAAAAAATATTTTATTTCAATTTTATTTATTTGATGATAAAATAAATAAAATAAATAGTAAAATTATTGAATCTATAAATGGAAGTGGAGTATCAACAAATATTGGTAATCTTTCAAAAGAAATTCAAAAAGAAGCTCATGATTTTGCTGGCGTTATTATTTTTTCAGATGGAATAATAACTGAAGGATCTACTCCAAATAAAGAACTAGAAAAAATTAACTTACCTATTCACACAGTTGGTATTGGAGAAAATAGTAAATTAGTAGATGTATCTATTCAATCTATTGATGTCCCAACTGTTGTTCTTAAAAACGAATCTTTCAATGTTCGAACAATTCTTCAATCAGTTGGAAATGTTGAAGAAAGATTAAGTGTTTCAATTTATAATGGACAAAAATTATTAGGTTCTAAATATATTAGACTTTCAGGCGAAGGCTCAAAACAAAATGTTAATTTTCAATTCCAGCCAGAGAAAATAGGTCAACAAACTTATGAAGTAAAAATTTCATCATTAAAAGATGAAATAAATATTATTAATAATCGCCAATCTTTTGATGTATTAGTACTTAAAGACAAATATAAAGTTGCATTAGTAACAGGAAGTCCAAATAAGAATACATCAATTTTTAAAAAAGTATTAATAAATAATTCAAGAATTGAACTTGCACACTATGTTCGAATGAATGAAACAAGATTTAAACCTGAGATTAAGAATTTTTGGTCAACCTCATATGAACTAATTATTTTTGATAATTATCCAATTAAACCACTTTCAGATAATTTTATTCGTATTTTAGGAAAAAAGATATTATCCCAGAAATCTGCAATTATGTTAGTAGTTGGTCCCAATCAAAGAAATAATTCATTAAAAGGCATTACGTCAATATTTGGTACTAATCTATTAGATACTTTAGCTAAATCAGAACCCTTATTTTGGGAATTTTTTAATAATGATATTTCATATCAAATGGATTTGCCGCCATTAATACAAAAATATAATTTATCTGGCACAGGTCCTCTAGCAGATTCATTGGCAATATTTGATTCAGGTTCACCTTTATGGTTACAAAACCAAATAGGTGAAACAAGATCTACAATATTTAATGCACCAGATATACACTCTTTATATTATTATAAGATTCAAGAATCTAAACATAATCTTTTTTTAACAATTATAGATAAATCTACAGGATGGTTATTAAAATCAGATGGCGCTAGTGAAAAATATTTTCGTTTTAACAAAGATAGATATCAGCAAGGTGAAATGATATACATTACTGGTAGTCAACCTTTTAAGAATTTTAATGAAAATCAAGCGGTTAACCTTAAAATATATAATGGTAAATCTAGTTTATTCTCAAAGGAAATAACTTTTAATGTTGAGTCTAATCGATGGGAAGGTGAATTTAGAGCACCATCTAAAGGAAAATATGATTTTCAATTATTTCTGGGTTTAAATGAAACACCAATACAAAATGGAAAATTTGAAGTAGTAGAAAGTCAAATAGAATTAAGTAATGTTTACCTAAATGAAAAATTATTAAAGTTAATATCTAATAAGTCAGAAGGTAGATATTATCTTTGGAAAGATAGAGATGAGCTATTTAATTCAATTACAAAAAAAGTAAAAAGTGAATTCAAAGAAAATTATATTAGATTCAATCAAAATAAGTTTTTCATATTTTTGATTTTGCTTCTTTTGACAGTTGAATGGACAATAAGGAAAACTAGAGGATTATCATAGTTAAACTATAAAAATAAAATAATGAAAAAAATTACAATTATAGGAACAGGGTATGTTGGGCTAGTAACGGGAGCAGGAATTTCAGAATTTGGACATGATGTAACTTGTGTAGATATTGATAAAAATAAAATACAAAAATTAAACTTAGGTGAAATTCCAATTTACGAACCTGAATTAGAAACTATTATTAAAAATAATAAATCAAAAGGTAGGCTAAATTTTGGTACTGATATTAATAAGGCTATAAAAAATTCTCAAATAATTTTTATTGCTGTTGGTACACCTATGAGTAAAAATGGAGATTCAGATCTTTCCGCTATAGAAGAAGTTGCTAAGATTATTGGTGCTAATTTAAATAGCTATAAAGTTATTTGTACAAAAAGCACTGTTCCAGTTGGTACAGGAAAAAAGATAGAAGAAATTATTAAATCAATCAATAAATCTATAGAATTTGATTATGTATCTAACCCTGAATTTTTGAGAGAAGGCGCAGCTGTAAAAGACTTTCTCATTCCTGACCGAGTTGTTATTGGTTCAAGCTCACAAAAAGCATTTGAAATAATGCAAGATGTTTATAGACCACTTTATTTAAATGAAACTCCTATTGTGAATACAAACGTTGAAACAGCGGAAATGATTAAATATGCATCAAATGCTTTCTTAGCTCTTAAAATTAGCTATATTAATGAGATAGCTAATTTATGTGAGTTAGTAGGAGTAGATGTTCATGTTGTTTCAAAAACTATGGGACAAGATGGCCGGATTAGTTCAAAGTTTTTACATCCAGGTCCAGGATTTGGAGGCTCATGTTTCCCAAAAGATACGATGGCACTAGCTAATACAGGTAAGAAGAATAAGATTAAAATGAATACCGTTGAAGCAGCAATTAAAACTAATAATGAACAAAAACTACGAATGGTTGATAAGATAAAATCATTATTAGATAATAAAATAAAAGATAAAACTATTACAGTCCTGGGTTTGGCATTTAAACCTCAGACTGACGATATTAGAGATGCTGCTTCCACTATTATTATTCCAAAATTAATTAAAGAAGGAGCAATAATTAATACCTATGATCCAGTTGCCATGGATAATTTTAAATCACTCAAATATAAAATTAATTATTTTGATAATTGGCAAG
>JAAZYT010000082.1 GCA_014239505.1 Fidelibacterota bacterium
AGTAGACAATGCCAAGAGTAATATTTAATATCCCAACTATTTTGGTCCATTTATACATTTTTTCAATGGTAATTAAACCGAGCAGGTCAAGATTGTAACTTAATTGATTCTCTGAATGGATTTTATTTATATCAGTCATGTTTATAATAAATTACTAGCAAGGTCAGCCAAGTAAGATCTTTCTCCTTTTTCAAGTGTAATATGTGCAAATATTTTTTGATTTGTCATTCGATTAATTAAATAACTAAGACCATTAGATAATTTATCAAGGTAAGGTTGGTCAATTTGGTAAATATCGCCCGTAAATATAACCTTTGTTCCTTCACCCGCTCTTGTAATAATTGTTTTAACTTCGTGTGGTGTAAGATTTTGAGCTTCATCTACAATGAAAAAAGCTTTTTGAAGGCTACGACCTCTAATATAAGCTAGAGGAGTAATTACAAGTTTTTCCTGTTCAAGCATTTCGTTGATTTTAAGAGATTTTGGGTCACTTTCTTTAAACTGATGACGAATTACTCCCAAGTTATCCCATAGGGGTTGCATATAGGGGTCAATTTTAGATTGAATATCACCAGGTAGGTAGCCAATGTCTCGATTACTTAGTGGAACAATTGGTCTCGCTAAATATATTTGCCTAAACTGAGATCTACATTCTAATGCGCTAGCCAAAGCTAATAGCGTTTTTCCTGTTCCCGCTTTTCCAGATAAAGTAACTAACTGTATTTTTGGATTTGTAAGAGCAGCTAAAGCAAATGCTTGTTCTGAGTTTCGAGGAACGATTCCATATGCAGGAGTTTTATCAACACGAATAAATTGATCATCAAAGCTATTATAGGTTGCGAGTGCAGACTTGGTCCCATTGCGTAAAACAAAATTTTCATTTGGAATAGGCGACGTTACTTCCGGCAATTTTGAACTTTCAATCTCAAATGGTTTTTTAAAAAGAGTATCGATTGATTTTGAAGAAATATCTTCAATTAAACGTCTGCCTGTATAAATTTTATCAACACTTTCAATTTTGTCAGTAGTGTAGTCTTGAGCTAATATTCCCATTGCCTTTGCTTTCATTCTAAGATTTGTATCTTTAGTAACCAGGACAATTATTGTATTAGGCTCTTGCTTGTTTAGACGTAAAGCAGTATTAAGGATGCGCACGTCAGGAATATCTTCTCTGAATACTTCGAGGAGTTCTTTATCCCAAGACTGATTGACTACAACACGAATTTTCCCAAGTTTATTACCTAAGGATACTCCTTTTTTAAAAAGGTTGTCGCCAGTTATTTCATCAAGATCCCTTAAAAAATCACGAGCATGATAATTAATTTGTTCATTCCCACGCTTAAAATTATCAAGTTCTTCTAGCACCGTAATTGGAATAGCCACATCATTTTCTTGAAAATGATGAATGCAGGTTGAGTCGTGAAGTATAACGTTAGTATCAAGGACAAAGAGTTTGCTTTTTTTCTTTGAAGGCACTTTAAAATTTTAGATTTATTGCGATACTACAAAACATTCTTGTCTTAAAGTTATTGGTGAATAAATAGAATCACAATAGTATAAAAATTTGTTTATTAAAAATAAACAAAATGTATCGAAAAAATGTTTACTTTTGTGTCATAATAGTTTTACACTTCATGTACACCATATCCGAGGTAAATAGGTGAAATACGTTCAAAAATATAAAAAATTTAGTTTAATTACTAAAGTTAGACAGACTATTGTGTTTGCTCTTATGGGATTGATTCTCTTTGGAATTAGTGCTTGTGGAGATGAAGCACTCGATACTTCAAAATTTGTATCAAATCAAAATAATAATTTTAAACTTACCTTAACAATTTCTGATGACATTGTTCGCAATGATGATACTATTAAGCTTACAGCAGTAGTAGAAAGATTAGTTGATAAAACCTCAATCTCTGGTTCTACTCCTCCAACTACAATGAAAATGGCTGTAACTGGCGGCTCGATTGCTTTACATAGTGCTGGATCAAAAATAAGTGAAATTCGTGTCATATTAGATGATGCGAAAGGTTCTGTTTTTGAGGCTCTTGCTTTCTTTGCGCCTTCAAAATCGAGTTCAAGTGGAAATGTTACTGCTTCTTACAACGGAATAAATGTATCTATGTCAATAGATATAGTGGAGCCTAGATGATGCGTCGATATTTACCTTTATTATTAATTTTTATTACAATGATTAGTGCTCAACAACGAGCAAATACTCAAAGACGACCTGCCGCTAGTCAGCAACGTCCAGTAGCTCAAAGACCTCAAGCTAAGCCTCCAGTACGATCTGCAAGTGGAAAGATTTCTTCAATGCGAGACCTTGATTTTGAAGTAATAAAGTTAAGCTATATTGAAACTGATAGGGCTTTAGCAATATTAAAGACAATGGGTTATGTCGTTGTAGAATTCAAAGCTGGAAAAGGTGAGATCTCAGGTGAAAATAATTTTACACCATCTTTTTCAAATAAAGTAACAGATCTAAATGCTGCAAACGCATTGCCAGTAATTATAAAACTACCAGATACTGAAACAATTTCTCTTGTGGAAAAATCTAAAGCTAAGTCTTCAAGTAAAAAATCTGCATTGGGAGTAGATCTAGGGGGCGTAACACTTGATTATACAACTAGTGGTGATCCCATGCAGCGTCTCCTAGTTGGATATAAGCCTGGTGATTTTAACTCGGTTGCTAGGCTTTTAGATCTTATCCAAAATAAGATAGATGTTCCCGCAAATCAAATCGCTATAGAAGCCCTAGTCTTAGAAATAAACAATGACCGTCTCGATGAGTTAGGCATTGATTTCTCAAATGCAGGTCAAGGTTACTCAGCAACTTTCCCCCCTCCTGATCGTGGGACTATTTCACCATTTACGGTGGTTTTAGATAGAACACTTATGGGAAATTCTTCAAATTTTAGAGCAAATGTTGAAGCTTTAATTAGTAATAAAGCGGCTGAAATTTTATCCAAACCATCCGTGTTAGTATTAGATGGACGTCAAGCCAGAATACAGATAGGTCAACAGATTCCAATTACAAAAACGACTGACACTCAAATTTCTACAACAAAATCAGTAGATTATGTTCCTGTAGGTATTGTTTTAAATCTTCGACCTAGAATAAGTGAAGATGGCTCACGAGTAACTATTCAAGTAGAAACAATTATTAGTGAAACGGAAGATAGAATTGGTGCTTCAGGTGGTGGTGATGTAGAAGCTGCACCAATTATTAATAACCGTAAAGTTCAATCTTTTGTACGTGTCGCAAATAATACACCATTCATTATTGGTGGTTTGATTAATGAAAAGAAGACAGAAAATGAAGGAGGAGTTCCAATTCTTAAAGATCTCCCAATCATTGGTCGTTTTTTTGCTATTTCAGCAGAACAACGAGTAAAAAAAGAAGTCATTGTGGTAATCACGCCTCATATTATAACAGAGAGTGAAGATAATTTTAGTCGAGTAGTGCCACAAGATTCCGAACTATTTAATAAATTTGACAACCGCTCTTTTCCTAACTCTTACCGAATTCAACATTCTGATGTATTTGACCTTAGTTTTATTTATGAGAGTCCAGTTTACAATGATATAATTGATGAAGTAAATAAACGATCAGATAAAGATAAAACATTAATGGTTAGAGAGCCATATAAGAGTATCTTATCTGGCAAAATTCCTGGTGAATCTGCTTTGGTAAAAAGAATGCTATTAGATGTAATTGATAAGCTAGGATACTACAAATATATTGATCCAGAAAAAGTCATTTATTTTTTAGATGATTCAGATGACCCCGCTGGTTTTGCGGTAACGCCGCTTGCAAGAGATATATTAAATATGTCAAGTGGTGAAGCATTAAAACTAAGTTATTCATTAAAAGGTAAAGCTACAATAGAGAAGCCTTTTGTTCGTCCTACAGCTGAAACCAATTATGTAACTTTAAAGGATTCATATAAAAATTCACTTAAAGCTTTTAATGCAAGGGGTGATAATCCTGAAGATGATGTTTTTACGATACTAATCTCAGAAAATAAAAATGAGCGTAGACTCTATGAAGTGTTGGTTATGAAGAAAATGCTTGAGATGAATCCTGATCTTGAGTTAACGTTAAAATATTTTAAACCAGGTATTGAGATTTTATTTCCATCGCCAGATGTTCTATTGAAAAATAGTCATGTTGTTGATCGTGATGCGGCAAAGATTTTTTATGAAGTGAATGATTACTACGGCTCATTTGAACAAGAGTTTAATCGCGCGACTGCCGAATTGGGTCGTTTGATTAAAGCTAAAAGGTAAATGTGAGCGAAGTCACGTGATAGTTGGCAAGAATCTTATACCTTTAGCACTTATTAGATGGACAAAATACTTGATAAGTAATCAAAATAACTAACTCATCAAGGAGGATGATATGAAGTTAATGAAGTTAATGTTCGCAGGGATTTTAGTTTTATCTTTTGCTATAGCACAGGATGAAAACCCATGCGATCCAAATATGACATATGAAGTGGCTGATCCAGGTCCTGATGGAGGATGTGGAAATTATGCAGATTGTAATGGAAATGGTGCCTTTGATTTAGGTGAGCCATGTTTTGAGCAACCACCATTTGATGATGTCGATGCAAATGGCGATGGAAGCATTGATCGTGAAGAAGCACGAGCTTTTTTTGGAGACGACCCAAATTTTGATCAAGCATTTGATGATGTCGATGCCGATGGTAGTGGTGATGTTGACCGAGCAGAGCACGATGCTGCTGGCAAGGAAGATCACCAAGATGGCCCACCACCCTTACCATTTGAACAAGTTGATGCAAATGGTGATGGCGTAATTACTGAAGATGAAGCACAAGCTGTCTATGGAATGAACCCAGATGGCACTCCAAATGAAGAATTTGATGAAGGCTGGAATGATGCTGATGCTGATGGAAATGGTGAAGTTGATCAAGCAGAGTATGATTCAGCAATCGAAAGAAATGCTCCTGGCGATATGGAAGACCATGATGGCATGGAAGACCATGATGGTGGTGGAGATCACCAAGGTCAAGGTGC
Source organism: Fidelibacterota bacterium (assembly GCA_014239505.1). Lineage (GTDB taxonomy): Bacteria > Fidelibacterota > Marinisomatia > Marinisomatales > TCS55 > TCS55. Next base: position 5,041 of record JAAZYT010000082.1, read on the forward strand.
ACCAGATAATCACTGGGATGGCAACCAAGATGCTATTTGTGGTGGTATGAGTGAATACTGGTTAGATGAAGACCATGATGGCCAACTTGAAGGTCCGTATGCAAGATGGGATGAAGATGAAAATGGAGACCCTGTAGAATGCCATAGAAATGGCCCTGGCGGTCCAAATGGTCCTGGTGGTCCAAATGGTCCTGGTGGTCCAAATGGTCCTGATGGTCCAAATGGTCCTGATGCTGCAGTTACTGAAGCTTTCTTTTCAACTCTAGGCAGTGGTGGAAGTTTTGAAGATGCCTTTGAAGCTGCTGCAAATGTTGCTTTAGAGCAAGATCAGCAAGCAGACGATTATGATGAAGAATTATGGAATAACTGCAAAGAAGTTGGCCGTAATGCAATGCAGACTGCTTTAGATTCTGGTGAAGAAGATCCTGAAAAAGTATTTGGAGCAATTGCTATGGCAGTTGGTGCTTGTGCAGGACCACCTCCTCCACCAAAATAAAACTAATTGCTATTTAAGTAGTAAATTAAAAAGCCTCGATTTATTTCGGGGCTTTTTTGTTTCTATTGGTTATCTTTTAATATAATCATCTAAGGTATTTATTTATGTTTGATAAAGAACTTTTAAATGACAAATCAATTATTGTCACAGGTGGCGGTACGGGTTTAGG
>JAAZYT010000042.1 GCA_014239505.1 Fidelibacterota bacterium
ATGAATTCTCTCAATAGTGTTAGTCAAACCTTTAATTTGGTCAAATTGGTTGTGACTTAATGCTTTTTGGAGTTGCTGTTCATATTTTGTTCTTAATAGTGAATAGGGCTGGGGAGTTTGAATTAATTCATTCATATCAATGATCTCCATTAGTTCTGGTTTTAATTCTTTTATGAAAGGTGAAGTGGCTTGTTTGGGCGCTAACAAAAATAATTGTTGCTGTGCTCTTGTAACAGCTACATAAAATAAACGTCGCTCTTCTTCTTTGTGGTATTCTTTTGGGGAGAGTTTGGTATTCTTATAATAATCAAGCCAATCATCAGGAGGACGCTTAACCATTTTATCTGAACGATAATTTAGTGGAAAACTAGCAGAACGATTATAAGGGATCAATACTACAGGAAATTCACCACCTTTTACTGCATGGACAGTTTGAACGGTAACCGCATTGAAGGATTGTCTATTTTCAGGGAAGGACGCAGAAATTTTGCCCGATACCATTAGTGCTTCTATGAAAGTATTAAAGTTTCTCAATCTATTTTCTCCAAGATTTCGGCGTGAAAACTCTTGTGCTTTTTGAATGAAATTCCCTGAATTAATTAATGCTACTTGATCTTCAAAAGTATAACGTTTATTATACTTTTTTAGAGCTCCAGTATGTTCCAAAATTGAATTAATGACCTCTTCTGCTGATTGATTTTTAGGGTGTTTTCGCAAAGAGAGGATGGACTTACATAAGCTTTTCATCTCATTAATATTAGTAGATTTATAATTCATTAATGCATATTCTAAACGAGAGGATGAATTCTTTCTATCAAATTGAGTAAAAAAGTCTATAACATCCTGTTCTGAGCAAAACTTCGAAAGTAATCGGTAAAAACCAATATCCTTGTATTTGCCGCCACCAACTACTTGGCACCAACTATTTAAATCTTTTACTGATGGGATATCAAAAAACCGAGGGAAGCGGGCCTGGACAGGAATACCGTAAGATTGTAGGTATGTAGTCAGATTGGCTGCTTGTCCATGCGTACGACAAAGAATAGCAATATCATGAAATAATCTACCTTCTTCAGTTAAGCTATTGATTCTATTAATGACAAATTGATTTTGGCTATCCTTATCTCCATAAAATAGGGTGGGTTTTAAATCTGAATTCCCTTCAAACGATTGGAGAGATTTTTCCAATCGGTCTACATTATTTTTGATAGAATTATTAGCTACATTAAGAATCTCTTGATTTGATCGAAAATTTTCTTCTAGAGCAATTTCTAAATAATTAGGATGCTTATTGTAACGATCTCGAAATAAATGAATATTATGAATACTAGCACCACGAAAACTGTAAATAACTTGATCTTCATCACCAACTACAGTGATTTGATGCTTTTTATTTGCAATCAAACCAATAACTTCATTTAATGCAAAGTTGTTATCTTGGAATTCATCAATAATGAGATGTTGGTATTGTGCTTGAACTTTTTGAAGGATTTCTGTATTTGAATTTAATAATTCAAATGCAGAGAGTATCATATCACCATAATCAACAACATTCATATCGTCTTTCCATTTTTGGAAGATAGGATATAATCTTTTCAAATCGGACAATTGTGAGCATTTTTCGGGATCAAGTGATTCAATATTTTTGGATTTTTCATTGATTTTTATAAGTTCATCTCGTACTCGGTTAAAAAAAGGAATGAAACTTTCTGTTACGGCTCTTATTGGATCTTTGGGAAATTCTCGTGATTTAAATGGTCCTAATTCATTAAATCGATTTAAAAGTAAAAAGGTAGCTTCGCTTTCTTCTAATAATATGGGTGTTGCACCTGAGGGTTTAAACTCTTTTACCAGATTGAAACAAAATGCATGAAAAGTTGATACGGTCATTTTTTCTGCTCGTTGGCCAATCACAGCAATAATTCTATCTTTTAATTCTCTTGCCGCTTTTTCTGTATATGTAATGGCTAGAATAGAACTTGGTTCAGCTTTGTAATGTTGAATTAAATAAATTATACGATGAATGAGTGTTGTTGTTTTGCCAGTACCTGCACCAGCTAAAATCATCATTGGCGAAGGTGGATGAGTTATAGCTTTATGTTGAATCTTATTAGCCTTAAATTTTCCATAACTATATAACATAGGTGAAGTTAGGGATACATTGAATTGATAAAAAATGTTTCGTCGAGAATTAAATTATTTTATTGAAACTTTTTAACTTTTTTTTCATTCAAGCATCTAATAGTACGAATGAATAAATGATTACTAATTTAAAAATGGAAATTTAAAAATGAAAAAAATACTCTTGCCAATCTCAATGTTTTTATTTTTTGCAGTAGGTTGTGATAATCCAATGCTATCAAAGTCAACTGACCTTGATAGTGAAGAACTGCAAGCATTATCATATGAATTGTCTTCTGAGCTAGGATTAAGTGAATCATCTACAGATGGTTTAAATGACATATTAAAAAGACATGGTCGGAAGGGTAAACATCGTGAGCCAGGCTTTTTGTGGAAAGTTGCTGGTGAATTAGCGGATAGTTTATCTGATGATGAAAAAGCAATGCTTTTTGAAAAAATGGATGATAAAGATATTCCTCTTTTTGGTATGAATAAAAAAAGTGGATCAAAGTACAAAAAGTTTAAACAAAAGAATAGTTTTAATGGAATCATTAAAGTTTTAAATGAAGATCAGAAAGTAATTTTTAAAGAAATTTTATCCTCTTATAAAGAAAAATTCAAAGCTATACATTCACAAGTTAAGGAAGGGACATTATCAAAAGATGATGCCAAAACCCAATTAGAACCATTAAGAGAAGCAATGAAAGCAGAAATTGACGCTCTGCTAACAGATGATCAAAAAGCACTAGTTGAACAGAATCAGGCTGATAAAAAAGCTAAACGCCAAGCTTATAAGGATTCAACCAAAGCTGTAAAGATAGACATTTTAGATATGACCTCCGATCAAGTAGCAATTTATGAATCTATAAAGCAAGAGACACGTGAGGCTGCTAATGCTTTATTTGTACAATCAAAAAATGGTGAAATTGATCGTGAATCACTTCGTGCAGCACTAAAGAATTTGTTTTCAAGTAGAAATGAAAAATTCGAAGCTTTATTTACAACTGGGCAACTTGAAATAATTAAAATACATAAAGCTTTACAGTTGCGCATGAAAAAACATAAAGGCCAAAAAGGTAAAAAAGGTGGTGGGTCAAAAAAACGTGGTGGGAAAAAAGGCAAAAATGGCTAAAAAATTAGTTAAAAAGGGCTGTTAAAGAATAAATAACGGCCCTTTTAATAACTTTTAATTTTTGTTAAATTCACAATAATTCTAAAAGAGAAACATATGAAAAAATTGCTTCTATTAATCACATTGTCACTATTTGCGATGATTGGTTGTGAAAACTTATCTAAAGATGACATAACTGTAATTGATCCAGAGTTACAAGGCTTCTCAGATGGTCTAAATGATGATATTGGTCTGAGTAAAAGTAGTATTAATGCATTTAATGATGCCTTAAATCGTCATGGAAAAAAAGGAAAGCATCGAAGTGATCCTGCTTTTTTATGGAAGGTATCTGCAGAAATGCAAAGTAAACTTTCAGACGAAGAAAAATATAAATTGTTTGGGTGGATGGATGATAACTCCACACCTTATTTATTTGCTGCAGATATGGGTCCAAAAAGTTCTAGAGGACCTAAAGATGGTGATAAAGATAAAAAACATTTAGATATTAGGATGCTTTTTACATTATTGGATGAGGCTCAAGAAATATCTCTAAAGGCTATTATGGAATCCTATAAAACAAAAATGGATGAAGTAATGAAAAAAGCTAAAGATGGTACTTTAGATAGAGATTCAGCTAAAGCTGAGTTAGAAGCTTTAGAAGTAGCTATGCACACAGAGATTGAAGCTTTATTGACCGATGAGCAAAAACAAAAACTTGAAGATCTGCATCTTGAAATGAAACAAAAGATGGAAGAAATGAGACAAGCTGGGCATGATGCAATGGTTAATGCGTTATCAATGACATCACTTCAAGATGATGGTCTAACTTCCATCAATAAAGAAACTAATGAAGCGCAAAAAGCATTAATGGAAAAAGCAAAAGCTGAAGAGATGAGTAGAGATGATATGCATGAAGCTCTTAAAGCTTTATTTGCTGAAAGAAATAGTAAAATCGATGCTTTATTTGATGATACTCAAATGGAGATCATTAAAATCTATACAGCTTTAGTTATGCAGTATTCAAAGCATTGTGGTGATAGAAAAAAAGATGGTACTGGTGATAAGCGATAATATTTTTCTATTATAAATAATTTAAAAGGCTATTTCTAACTTTATAGAGATAGCCTTTTTTTTATTTTTTAACTTTTTATCTCGAACTGTGTCTAAATAGAAAATGCATGAAATCAGACAAAGAATTAATAAAAGAATTTCAAGGTGGAAATGAAGAGGCTTTTAATCAATTGGTTAAAAGACACTTACCAGATACTTATGGTTTTTTTATCAAATTTACATCAGATACTGTGGAAGCGGAAGATTTGGCTCAAGATGTTTTTATTAAAATGTATAAAGCACTTAAAAAGTTTAGATTTGAATCAGAATTTAAAACATACTTATTTAGAGCTAATATCAACATGTCCAATTCATATCTCAGACGCAATAAATGGCGTAATTTACTTCACTTGGATCAAGCGCCTGAACCAGCATATTTGGATACTTCTCAAGAGGATGAATGGAGAAGAAAAGAACTATGGGATGCCATTAGTAAATTACCTAAAAAACAAAGAATGGTTGTCAGTATGCGCATAGCTAAAGAAATGCCATATAAAGAAATTGCTTTAGCAATGGGAATTAATGTTAATTCAGCTAAAGTTAGTTACCATCATGCAATAAAAACTTTAAAAGATTTAATTAACAAATAAAATGAATTTTGAAAAATATATTAAAGAAGTTAGTGATTCGAATGTGTCATCATTAAATGAGAACATTTTCTTAGAGAAACTTCATTCTGAAAGAAGAAGACGTGATTCAAATAAATTGCGACTCTTTAATGGTTTGTCAGCTGGAGTTTGTGTTCTATTATTTAGTTTTATAACATTTAGTCAGCTTGCAGATGATCCTATTGTTTATGTATCTAATGATTTGAAATCATTAGAGTCCATGGATATTGAAACTGAAACTTATGTATATGAATTAGCTGATTATCTAGTTGAAACAAGCGATGACATATGGGAGACATTAGCTTTTTTAGATGAAATAAATTTTGAGACTGTAATTATTAATGAAAACGGAGGTTTAGAATGAATAAAACCGTTATAATCTTTTCCACACTATTATGTGCTAATTTATATGCACAACCAGGTAAATCAAAAGGGCCTGGTGGTCAATATAGCGAGCGAATGGAAATGATGTTGATCTGGAAATTAACTGATGAATTAAATCTAACAGAAGGTCAAGCTGAAAACTTTTTCCCTTTAATGCGCTCTCATCAAAAAGATGTTATGGAACTTAGAAGACAAGAGAAAATTTTGTTTGAACCAATGTATAAAAAAATTAAAAGTAATGAAAATATTACTCAACCTGAGGTTAATAATTTATTAAATAAAATAACTGCAATTGATAATAAGAAAAGTAAAACACGAGTTGATTTTATTAAAAAATCTAGCGATGTACTTGAACCTGATCAGCAGTTGCGACTTTTAATGTTTGAGCCAAAAGTGAAGAGTGAAGTTCAAAGAGATATGAGAGAAAGATTTAAACCATCCAAGCGTGGTGGAATGAAAAAACAAAAACGTAGGTTTTAACTTACTCTTTTAAAACATAATTCATTTTTCAAAAAACCTCGTAAATGCGGGGTTTTTTGTTTTATATGGATAATATTTCCAAGCTAAGTTTATGCTCTTAAAAAAAGTAAATAATGAATAAAATATATAATTTTAGTGCTGGACCAGCCGTATTAAACCAATCTGTTTTAAAAGCAATTTCTGAAGCCTCTATTGATTATTTAGAGAGTGGTATCAGCCTAATGGAAATGAGCCATCGATCTGAACCAGTTATGGAAATGGTAAGCCAAACCAAAATATTAGTTAGAGAGTTATTATCTATTTCCAATGAATATGAAGTATTATTTTTACAAGGTGGAGCTTCATTACAATTCTCAATGATTCCGATGAATTTACTTAATGAAAATCAGGTTGCTGATTATGCAGATACAGGCGCTTGGTCAAATAAGGCAATTAAAGAAGCAGGAAATTTTGGTGAAGTAAATGTAATATGTTCTTCCAAAGATAGCACCTATAACCATATACCAAAAAAATTAGAGCAAAACTTCGATTCTACTTATCTGCATTTAACAAGTAATAATACAATATATGGAACGCAGTGGAAGAATTTCCCAATTCCTTTAAATAAAGATTCTTATTTAGTAGCAGATATGTCATCGGATATTTTTAGTCGTCCTTTAGATATTTCTAAGTTTGGTTTAATCTATGCTGGTGCCCAAAAAAATATTGGTCTAGCTGGTGTTACTTTAGTAATTATAAGAAAAGATATACTGGGTAAAGTTAATAGAATTATCCCTACCATGATGAATTATCAAACTCATATTGAAAAAGATTCTATGTTTAATACACCTCCTGTAATGGCAATTTATGCAGTTAATAGAAGCTTAAAATGGTTAAGTAATAATGGAGGGCTCGATTCAATGGCTGATACAAATCTAAAGAAAGCAACTAAGCTTTATGATGAAATTGAACGCAACTCATTATTTATTAGTCCAATTCAAAAAGAAGATAGATCTCTAATGAACGTACCTTTTATTTTTAGTGGTAAAGGTAGTGATGAAGATTTTTTATCATTTTGTGATAAGCGTGGTTTAAAAACATTAAAAGGTCATCGATCAGTTGGAGGTTTTAGAGCATCAATCTATAACGCAATGCCTGAAGCAGGTATTGATGCTTTAGTTCAAGCAATGCAAGATTATGAGTCTAGATGAATAGTATATAATTGAGTTGGTTCCTTATTTGAATCTAGCTTAACGATCTCTTTAAATGTAAAACCAAGTTTTATCAATAACTTTATAGAAGCATTGTTATCTGAAGAAGTGATAGCAGATATTTTATTAATGTTGAGTCTTTTTATTGCATCATTGATAACTGCTTTAGATGCTTCATAGGTATATCCCATTCTTCTATGATCAGGTAAAATGGCAAATCCAATATCGGGCAAATCTAAATTATCACGCTTAAGCAACCCACAAATACCTATGGACGTATCATCTTTTAATTGAAC
>JAAZYT010000126.1 GCA_014239505.1 Fidelibacterota bacterium
AGCATTGATTCTGATAACATTGTCTTACCTGATGATCCGTGTCCAACTAAAGCAAAGTTTCTAATATTATTAGCCGCATAATTTTTCATACCAAACCTCAAAAAGTTTATTAATTATGACCATTATCTCACCTCGGATAAAAGATGATAGGGCTAAGTGTAAAGATGGTGACTGCTTTATTTCAAGAAATAAATATTTTCTTTTTAAATAATTAAATAGAAATAAATAATAGAAGTATTTATTTAGCTACTCATTAAAGATGTCTTGTTGCATGTCTTCTATAAAATTACGGAGTGCTGGAGGAACAAAAATATTATTTAAATTTAATTTTGAAAATTCAGATCCAAGAACATTTAATCTTTGAGCGATTGGCTTAACTTTATTAATTACGATATAAGTTTCATCATTAACTGAACACATTCCTCCAATGAAATCACCTTTGCCTTGTACAATATTTATACTCATTTTTTCTGCTAATTCTTCAAAAAGACTAAATAATTTTTCTGATTTCATTCTTGCCATGAATTATAGTAAATCTGATTTTTTATTCTTTTCAAGATATGATACTAATTCTTTTATATCTTCAACTTTATCCCTTGGAATTACAAGTGTTGCATCAGGTGTATTTACAACAACAATATTATTGAGACCAAGTACTGCAGTAAAATGATTATCTGATTCAATTAGATTGTTTTTTCCATCGATGACTAAACCTTCACCACGAATTACATTTTGATCTTTAGTTTTTGGAGAAACTTCAAAAATAGCATCCCAAGATCCTAAATCATTCCAAACAAATTCAGATTTGACCACATATATATTATCTGATTTTTCCATCAATCCATAATCAATCGATTTTGGTTGAATTTTTTGCCATAAACTAGAAAAATCTTGATTAGCATTAACTTTTTTTTCAATTTTTTCAAGATGACTATTTAATTCCGTCATATGAATTTTTAATTCACTGAAGAAAGAACTTACTTTCCATACAAACATTCCTCCATTCCATAGAAAATCTCCACTAGAAACAAACCTTTTTGCTAATTTTTCATGAGGCTTCTCAGCAAATGTTTTTACTTTAAAACCAGCTAAATAATCAAAAGGACTTTGAGGGTCAAATTGAATGTATCCGTAACCTGTAGAAGCAAAATTTGGTTCAATACCAATTGTAACTAAAGCATTATTTTTATTTGAAATCTGAATTGCAGAACGAACAGTTTTTGCAAACTTTTTAGCTCCAATTACTAAATGATCAGCAGGGAAAACACCCATAACTGCATCTTCTCTTATTGATTTAATTTTTAAAGCTGCTAAACCAATAGCAGGTGCAGTATTTTTACCACTTGGTTCAATAATGATATTCTTTTTCTTTACCCCATTAATCATTTTATTAATTTTTGGAGCTAAATCTTTATTCGTTACAATAAAAATATCTTCGACATTTTTCATTTTTTGGAATCGATCAACAGTCATTTGTAACATTGTCGAATTCCCAACAATATTTAATAGTTGCTTAGGATTCTTTTTTCTACTCGTAGGCCAAAATCTAGTACCTCGACCTCCAGCCATTATTACGCAGTACATATTATTTTCCCTCTTCTATTTTTATAATACCAATTTCTTTAACCCAATTAGATCGAATCTTAAATGTATCAGGATATATATAAAACCATTCACTAGGTTGAAAAGGTATAACTGCACCAAATGTATATGATCCATTATTATCCTCATCAAT
>JAAZYT010000142.1 GCA_014239505.1 Fidelibacterota bacterium
AAAATAGTGAAGATATTTTCATAAGTCTGGATTTCATAATCTCTCCTTAAATATGTTTAATTAAATCTATAATACGCTAGCGGTTATTGCTAAATAAGATTTACTCGCGCAAAGGAGCTTAGTTAGCTTCAAAAAACTACATAAGTCCAAACGGTCATACAAACATTTTTTTCTTTTTTATTTATCCGCTTATTTATGGGTTTTTGTAGAATCAATAAATAAACCGACTGGTCGGTTTATACTTGAATATAGTTCGTCTATGTTTATAAATTTGTATAAAATCAGATAAGACTTTTAACTACAAATATTAATATTTAGACGGGAATTAAGATTAATGAAAATTGCAGTTCTAGTAAAACAAGTACCTGGATCAGAATCGCCTCTAATAATTAATTCAGATCATAAATGGGTTGATGAAGGTGCTATAGCATATGTTATGAATGAAAGTGACAATTATGCATTAGAGGAGGCACTTCAAATTCGAGAAACAAAAGGTGAAGGTGAGGTTGTCGTTGTTAGTTTAGGGCCGGTTCGTATCCAAAAGGTCATTAGAGAAGCTTTAGCCAAAGGAGCTGATCGAGCTATTCATATTCAAATGGATACTGTAGGTGAAGTGGATCCATTATTAACCGCCTCTCATTTTGTCAATGTTCTTAAGGAAGAAAATTTTGATTTAATTTTTTCTGGTTTACAGTCAGATGATGTTGGCATGGGGCAAACCGGAATTTTAATTGGTGAGTTAATGGATATGGCAACAGCTTCGCTTGCAATTAAAACTGAAGTTGAGGATGGATATATTAAGGTGAAACGAGAACTTGAGGCAGGTTGGTTTCAATGGGTAAAGATGAGCCTCCCAGCTAGTATATCTATTCAATCAGGATTAAATACTCCTCGTTACCCATCATTAAAAGGGATTATGGGAGCGAAGAAAAAAGAGATTAAAGTAGTTGAGCCAAATAGTAATAAATCAAAACAATCCTTGGAAAAAGTATACCTACCTCAAAGTGATAAACAGACAGTTATGATTGAAGGTACTGTAGATCAAATGGTAGAAAAGTTAATTGATACTTTTCGTAACGATATAAAAATATTTTAAGAGGCAAAATGAAAATTTTAATTATGCTTGAAGATAATAACGGAAAAATTCATCGTATGGGATTAGAATCTATTGTAGCAGCTCAAAAAATGGCATCCGAATTAAATGGGGAACTTGGAGCGGTTGTAATGGGAAAAAATGCTGATGCATTAGCAGATGAGGCGGCGAGTTATAAATTAGATGAAGTTATCAAGGTAAAAGATAGTTTATTAGATAATTATTCAGCAGATGGTTATGCTGAAGCCGTCAAACAAATTATTGAAAAAGAAAACCCTTCTTATGTTTTATTTGGTCATTCGTACCAAGTCAGAGATTATGCTCCAAAAGTAAGTGCGAAATTAATGCAACCATTTCTAGTGGATAATGTTGCAGTGAAAGTAGAGAATGGCAAAGCAGTCTTCACAAAACAGATGTTCAATGCTAAACTCTTCTCTGATATAGTACCAAATGGCGAAGGACCTTATTTAATAAGTTTTCAATCTGCAGCTTTTTCTTCGGATGCTTTGGAAAGAGGATCTGCATCAATTATA
>JAAZYT010000079.1 GCA_014239505.1 Fidelibacterota bacterium
ATGAAAAACGCCAAAAAGAGATTTTTTTATATTTTAATCAATTAAAACCTGTTTATCATCCAGGAGGATCCGCGCCAAATACATTATTAGCCTGCTCAGCATTAGGAATACCATCTTTAATAACAGGTAAGATTGGCAATGATAATTTTGGGGATATATATATAAAACAATCTCAAAAATTTGGAGTAATTCCTGCTTTAGTTCAAGGGCAGGGGCCTACAGGTTCAAGTATTATCATTGTAACGCCTGACGGAGAGAGAACAATGAATACACATCTAGGAATGTGTCGCAATTTTTCAAAAAATGATGTTGATTTGGAAAAATTAGTCAAATCAAAATTTCTCTATTTTACAGGTTATATGTGGGATACAGAATCTCAAAAAACTGCAATTAAAACTGCAATTAATTTTTCTAAATTAAACGATATTAAAATAATATTTGATGTAGCCGATCCATTTGTTGTTAAAAGAAATAAAGAAGAATTTTTAGAAATAATAAAAAATGATATTGATATAGTTTTTGCAAATAGATCTGAACTGGCTATTTTATTTGATACAGAAGATTATAATATTTCAGCAAGTAAACTTGGTAAGATTGTAAAAATTGCAGGTATAAAGCTTGGCAAAAAAGGATCGATAGTTGCATATAATGATAATCAGACTTTATTACCACCAAGACCAATTATAGCTAAAGATTCAACTGGGGCAGGAGATATGTATGCTGCTGGATTTATAACTTCATTATGTAAAGGGATGAACCCGGTTGAAGCAGGTAAGATTGGTGGTTATTTAGCAGAAGAAATTATAAAAGAAGCTGGAGCACAATTCAACATAAATAAAATCAAAGAACTTAGTTTAACACTTTTCTAACGATTTGCTTTAGGCTTGAATAGACAGATTAATACTTATAACTTTCAGGAACTAGTAAAGTAAAAATTTTAGAGGACAATATGTATTTTAAACAATTAGCAAAAAATGTGATTTCAGTAATCGCTATTTTATTTTTATGGGGCTGCGGTAGCTCAGCAGAGTATACAACTGCAAAAATGGCAATTCAAGATGAAGAATGGGAAAAAGCAGAAGAATTCTTATTCAAAGCGCTTGAAGTTGAACCAGCAAATGCTGAAGTTATGGTTCAAATTGGATATCATGTTCATGCCAAAAAAGAACAATGGATAGAAATGAATAAAATATTTAATTCTGCTTTAGAAGCAAATCCAGAAGCAAAAATTAATAGTAGACCCATTTCAGAAGTAATAAAAAATTATCGGAATATGTTTTGGGCAGAAAATTATAATAAATCAGTTCGAACCTATAACGATTACAAAAACTCAAAAGACAAAAAAATACTCCAAAAGGCTATTGATCGTTTTGAACAAACTGTAAATATTGATCCAAATGAAGGACAAACATATTCAATACTATCTACTAGTTATTATGAATTAGGTAATAATGATAAAGCTATTGAAATTGGTAAAAAAGCGGTTGAACTGATGCCAAATGAATTTCAACCAAATATGGCTTTAGGCCAGATTCTTTCATTTAGTGGTGATAAG
>JAAZYT010000137.1 GCA_014239505.1 Fidelibacterota bacterium
AGACCCAGCTGTTGCAAGCCCGGGATTACCATTAGAATTAACACACCCTTTTGCTTCCCATGCAACAAAAGAAGGTGAATTTTTTAACAAAAGAGTTCCAGGAAAATCTTTTATGAAAAGATTGATATTTTTTGGTAAATCATCCATTAATATTTTGCTATCAATACCAGTTATTTTACTGAACTCCCCAAGGTGAGGTGTGATAACAAACTTTGAATGTATTTCGTTAAATAATTCAATATTATTATAAAAGGGTTGAAAACCATCTGCATCTATTACGATTGGCTTGTTTATGTTTTTAACTAGCTTTAAAACTAATTTTGCTGTCTCTGAGTCAGAACCTAATCCTGGTCCAATAATTATTACATCAGACCATTCAACATGATTCATAATCGTATCATAATTTTCTTCTAAGAAAAAACCATTACCAGAATCTTCACATGGTATTGTCATACCTTCAGTAATTTTTTTTTCATAGATAGCATTCAACGAACTTGGTGCAAAGGTTTTTGTAATGCCAGCTCCGCTCCTTAAAGCACTCATGGTTGAAAGAAATGCCGCACCTGTCATGCCAATGGAACCTGCCAATATCAAAACTTTCCCTTGTTTGTATTTATGGGTTGTTTTTTCTACGTTTTGAATCATTGAATTTATTTGATCATCGGATAAAAGATTCCATTCCATCGGGCTTCTACTTTTGTAAGTTTTTGGCAAACCAATATCAACACAACGAATGAGTCCACAATGACTTTTTCCTGGCTCTAACATCATGCCAATTTTTGCTGAGTCCATAGTAATCGTTTGATCTGCTTTAACTGCATTACTTGAACACATTCCTGTATTTGCATTCAAACCAGAAGGAATATCTACTGATATAGTCGCACTACATTCATTTAACCATTTTGTCCATGGAACAAATTCTTTATATAATTCTCCAGAAAAACCAGTCCCAATAATAGCATCAATCATTAGATCAAAATTAGGTAAAAGTTGAGGAAGTTCTTTTTCATAAAATATAGCTACACCCTTTTTTGAACAAATATCATGAAAATAAAGACTGTCGTTTGAAAGATTTTTACTTGAGCTTAAGCAATAAATAGATACCTTAAATCCTTCGTCTATTAAAATTGAAGCAGCTGCAAACCCGTCCCCACCATTATTACCTTTGCCACAAACAATTCCAATATTAGGATTGTGCACAGTTATCAATTCAGATTGAACAATTGACGCTATATTTTTTCCCGCATTTTCCATTAGGGTAGTACCTAATATTTTATTTTTATCTATAGCTATTAGGTCTAATTCTCGAGCTTGTTCTCTTGTAATAAGTTGCATCTATAAAAAAAACATAGCTATTGCAATTGCGAAATCATTTTCATGTGCTATGCTAACTTTTATTTCTTTATAATCTAAAATATCAATAAATGAAACTATAGGTATTCCATTTGATTCAGGCAAAATTTCAATTTTACTAAATGCAATTTCTTTATTATATCCAGAACTGTAGATACACTTCTTAATTGCTTCTTTAGCAGCAAAACGACCTGCAAAGTGTATGGAAGGATTTGATTTCCCATCACAATAAGCGATTTCCTTATTAGTGAATATTTTTTCCTTAAAACGATCACCATTTTTCTCAAGCATTTGGTAAATACGTTGAACAGAAACAATATCCGTTCCAATAGTTGGATTATTCGTTGTTCAAATCCTTTATAATATTAACAACTTCATATATATCATTTACGTCCCAATCTGCACCAGAATCTATTGTGCCAAAAGTATCGCCATAGCGAGCAAAAACTGTCTTCATACCTATTTGACTTGCTCCAACAACATCTCTGTCAGGCCAATCTCCTATCATTAAAGCCTCACTAGAATTAACTTGTAAAATATTAAGTGCCATTTCAAAAGGTTTAGGAGATGGTTTACGCGCGCCAGAGTCATCATAAGTCAGAACAGGATCAAATACATGGTGTAGATTTAAGTAATATAATCGCATCCAGGCTTCTCTACTAGGCGCATCAGAAACAACAGCTAGCTTAATTCCCATTTTAATTAATTCAATTAAGGTTTTATTAACATTTGGATAAACTACTAAAGTTGCTTCTCTTGCGCGTCTATAAGAAACAATCCCAGCTGCTAAAATTTTATTGCTTACCTTACCAAAGTTTTGCATTAAAAAATCATCAAAAACTTGCTGATTTTCCCATCCATTGGTTTCATATAATTCAAAAATATTTTTATAAGCTTGGTCTTCATCTATATTTAGACCTGCTTCATTCATAGCAGTTATTGCAGCTTTAACCGCAAACTGCTTCATCTTCATAAAATCAAGTAGTGTATTATCGAGATCAAATATGATCGCTTTAATCATAGTTTAAATTATTTTAGGACTAATTCTCGTATTTTTGAGGATTTTTAACTTTATCAATTTCATATTCAGCCATTGTTCTCCACGTCCTGTCACCTCTTGCTTTTTCAAAAGCATTAATAGCACCAGTTTTATTTCCTCTTCCAGAACACCATTCCGCAATACCTAATTCAAACCATGCGCCACCAAATCTATTTTTTATTTCTGTACTGTTTCGAGCTGCATTTTTTGCTTCTTCACAATTACCAGTTGAGTTATGTGCACTTGCTAATCTAAAAAAACTCATAGCATCTTGTTCATTTAAAGCAACTGCCATCTGTAAAGAAGATACAGCATCTTCCCAATTTTTTTCTTCAACATGGATAATACCTAGATTAGCATATCCTTTAGCATAGTTAGGATTTACTGTTATAGAAGTATTTAATACCTGCTTAGCTTTTTCATAATTTTTAGCATTTATATAGATATCACCCATCGCACCATAAGCTTTATCATAACCTGGATAAATATCAACTGCTGATTCGAGTGCACTAATAGCACCTTGAGTATCATTCATACCATTCTTTGCTAGACCTAAGGCAAAATAACCTTTATAGAATTTGGGGTTAACCTTGAGAGCTTCACCATAAGATGTTACTGCTAATTCTTTATCGCCCATCTTAGATTGTATTACTCCAATTTGGTAATAAGCTTGGTAGAAAGTGTTATCTACTTTTAAAACCTCATCATAAGATGTTAGTGCACCTTCAAGGTCTCCTCGCTTGTATGATTGATTACCTTTGTTAAAGAAATTTTTTGCTACATTTTTAATAGCAGCAGAAGCAGTTTTATGTTCAGGGTTTATGGTTAATGTTTTATTAAAATAATCAACTGCTTCAGTAAATTCTTTTTTTCTAAAATGAGTAAGTCCCATATTGAAAACTGATTCAGGGTAATTTGGAAACTTTTCAAAAGCTACCCTAAAAGATTCAAAAGCATTATCTGCATCTCCATTTTTCATAGAGCGTATGCCTTTACTCATCAATGTATTAAGCTCATTCATGGTTTCAAACTCTTCTCTAAAAGCTTTGTTCTCGGGATCAGCTTCAATTGCTTCTTTTAAAGATTCACCTGCTTTTTTCAGATCGCCTTTGCGCATTGAAACGTGAGCAAGTCCTAAATATGCTGGTGCATAAGTGGGGTCAGCTTGAAGAGCTAAATTAAACTCTTCTTCTGCTTTTGAAACTTTACCTGCATCTAAACTGGCTTGTGCAGTTTTAAAAAGTTCATCTGGAGACTGTGCAAAGAGTGCACTCAATAAAAAAGATAGAATTAATACTTTTTTAAACATAGTTCTTATTTCCTAT
This sequence comes from Fidelibacterota bacterium, assembly GCA_014239505.1. Lineage (GTDB taxonomy): Bacteria > Fidelibacterota > Marinisomatia > Marinisomatales > TCS55 > TCS55. The sequence goes on from JAAZYT010000137.1 coordinate 3,718, forward strand.
TAATTAAATTATTTGTGCCGAAGGCCGGACTCGAACCGGCACGAGGTTTCCCCCACAGACCCCTCAAGCCTGCGTGTCTACCAATTCCACCACTTCGGCCTAAAGGCAATTTATTTATTTTCCTTTTCAGGTAATGTGGTAGAAGGTAGCGAAAGTTGTTCCATTGGTGCTTCAAATACGCCTTCTTCTTGAGCTTGCTCTATTACAGAGCTGCTACTAGCAGAAGAAGGTCTACCTAAAAGACTGATTAGAAGCGCTAACCCCATAAATGCTATAGCTAAATAAGTAGTAATCTTACTTAATGCTGTTGAAGCACTACGCCCTCCAAAAATAGCGTTAGTAGTTTGACCACCAATTGAACCAGCTAAACCACCACCTTGACTTGCCTGCATTAAAACAACAGCAACAAGCAATACGCTTATAATTGCATGGACTGTAATTAAGAAACCTAACATATTTTACCTCTCAAAATTTTTAACTATATCGATTATTTTACAAAAACTATCCACTTTCAAACTTGCACCACCAATCAAAAATCCATTTACACCATCTACTTTTAACAATGATTCTGCATTATTTTCATTTACAGAACCACCGTAAAGAACTGGAATTTCTTCACCCTTAGAACCAAAAAGGATTCTAAGATTAGTCTTTATTTTAAGATGTGCATCTTCCACTTGCAAAACTGACGCAGTTTTACCAGTTCCAATCGCCCAAACAGGTTCATAAGCTACAATAAACTTTTTAGGGTCAATGGAGTCAAGCTTTGCCATGCCTAATTCAATTTGCTCTTTAATAATTTTATCTGTAAGTCCTGATTCGCGCTGTTCTAGTGTTTCACCTATACAAAAAATAGGAATTAAATTAGAACTATTAACAGCAATAATCTTTTCATTGATAAAATGGTCTGACTCATCAAAAATATGTCGCCGCTCAGAGTGCCCTATAATCACATACTTAACACCAATTGAATCGAGCATATTAACAGAGATTTCACCAGTAAATGCACCATGACTATCACAGTGAACATTTTGAGCACCAACACTAAATGAAGAATTATCTAATGTGCCAACGATGGAAAAGAGCGATGTAAAAGGCGGACAGAATATAATCTCTGTAAGTTCATCATCCAATATTCGTTTTTGGATTTTACCAACGAAAGATATACTTTCATCGTTTGATTTATGCATCTTCCAGTTTCCAGCGATAATAGGTTTAATTATCATTTAGATCTCCAAAGCATAAATAGCAGGCATAGTATTTCCAGATAATAAAGAAAGAGCAGCACCCCCCCCTGTAGAAACATGGCTAAAATTATGCATCATTTCAAATTTTTTAATAGCTGCTGCTGAATCTCCACCACCAACAATAGTTATAGATTCATTTTTTGTTGCCATACCAATACTTTCAGCAAGCTTTTCAGTACCATTATGAAAACCGTCTACTTCAAAAACACCCATGGGACCATTCCAAAGTATTGTTCCAGATGCAGCAATAACATCTGAAAAGTTTTTAATGGTTGAAGGTCCAATATCCAGTCCCATTAAGTCTTCAGGAATTTCATTTGAATTAAAAATTGAACTGTCTTTATCATTCATTGATTTTGCACAAATTAAATCACTTGGAAAAATTAAATTTGTTTTACCACGAGCATTCGCCATAATTATTTTTGCTTGAGACAACATGGTTTCATCAACAAGCGATGCACCAATATTTTTTCCTTTTGCTTTTAAAAAAGTAAATGCCATTCCACCACCAATTAAAATGTGATCAGCAATTTGAATAAAACGGTTAATTAAATCAATTTTTGTATCAATTTTTGCCCCACCAAGTACTAGAGTCAATGGCTTTTTGGGTGCTTTCATAGCTTCATCTAAAAATTCTAATTCTTTGTCAATTAAAAAGCCCATACCTTTTTGATTAAAGTATTTACTTACACCAAGATTTGAAGCATGAGAGCGATGAGCAGTGCCAAATGCATCATTAATAAAAACTTGGCCATGTTTTGCCAAATTAATTGAAAAATTTTGATCATTATTAGTCTCTTCAATATGAAAACGAAGATTTTCAAGAAGATGAACCTCACCAGAACGAAGTCCTAGAGTAACATCGTGAGCATCTTCAGATATACAATTATCAGAAAATTTAATTGGCATTTCAAGTAAATCAGCAAGTTTTTCACCTGCTGGCATTAGGCTTAAATTTGAATCAAACTTACCATTAGGCCGACCCATATGAGATATTAAGATTATTTTAGCACCTTCATTTAGACAATGTTTAATTGTTGGAAGTGCTGAACGAATACGAAAATCATCTGTCACAAGTTCATTCTCAACGGGAACGTTAAAGTCAACTCTAATAAGTACACGCTTATCTTTAAGGTCAAAGGATTTAAGTGTTTTTAACAATTACTTAGTTATTTCTAAAAAGTTTTATAAAAGTAGGTATATAGTTTAATTAGAGAAAATTATATTTAATTATTATTCATTTATTTGAGAGTCTAAAGTTACGAAACTAAAATACATAGTTTGAAGTCGTTCTTTAATAAATTTTTAGTAAATAAATTATATACCTATTCTTTAATAAGAGTCGGTAATTTGCTTCATTATATATGCCTAAAGACTCTAAATCATCATTCAATTTTCAAGACCTCATGTTGCATCGCATTCATGAAATCTTACTTGTCGCAAGTCCTTATGATTCATTTATTCTTGAAGAGGATGGTCGACTAACGCAACAAATTCTTTATGAGTATTTAGGGATGAATTTATCATATGCGCCTAGAGTATGGCATGCAAAAAATGCAACCACTGGACTTAAAATGCTTTCTGATAGAAGCTATGATCTTGTAATCGTTATGATGCGTATAGCTGATATGGATCCAATTACATTTGGTGAAAAAGTCAAAGCTGAATACCCAGATAAACCTATAGTACTCCTTGCTTTTGATGAATCAGAAATAACATCCTTACCTCAAGAAAGAATGCAAAAAAGCATCGATAAAGTTTTTATATGGTCAGGGAATGCCAATCTCTTTCCAGCAGTTATAAAAAACTTTGAAGATAAAATGAATTTTAAACGTGATTATAAGATTGCTGACATAAGAGCAATTATTCTGGTGGAAGATAATCCACGTTACTATTCAGTAATACTTCCACTTATATACAGAACCGCACTTCTGCACGCTAGAGATTTAATAAGTAAAAGTCTTTCTGATACAGATAGGCTTTTACTATTTAGAGCACGACCCAAAATAATTTTGGTTTCAACTTATGAAGAAGCAATTAAATATTATGATGATTACCGTCATAATATTCTTGGCTTTATATCAGATGTTCGATTTCCAAAGAATAATGAATTAGATGATCATGCAGGGATCAAGCTTGCAGAGTATATTCGTCAAAAAGATTCTGATATGCCAATAATACTACAATCAACAAACCCACATCATAATGAAGATGCAACTGCTATCAATGCATCATTCATTCATAAAAAGTCTTCTTCTTTACTACAAGAGCTTGAAGACTTTATTATTAACAATTTTGGTTTTGGAGATTTTATTTTTAGAAATAAGCGTGGCAAAGAAATTTCAAGTGCCAGTGATTTAAAATCATTAAAAAAATCTCTCAATAAAATTCCAGATAAAACTCTAGAATATCATGCTTCTAAAAACCACTTTTCAAACTGGCTTGCAGTGAGAGGTGAATTTTCTATCGCATCAATTATAAGACCTCTTAAAGTAGTTGATTTCAATACTTTAGATGATTTACGTAAACTTATAATTGAACAAATAGATATAAGTTTAGAAGCTAACAACGAAGGTCGTATTGTCCAATATTCTCCTACAACAAAAGATAAAAGTCTAAATTTTGTGAGACTATCTACTGGCTCTCTAGGCGGTAAGGCGAGAGGTCTGGCTTTTGCAATCAATCTACTGTCAGAATCAAAAATAGATAAAAAATATAATAATATAAAATTACGAGTCCCTAAAGTTGCAGTTATTGGAACTGATGACTTTGATCATTTCATGGAAGATAACAAACTTTGGAAAACAGCCTTTTCTAAAGAAAAAACAGATAAAGCGATTATTAAAGCATTTTTAAGAGGTAAACTTTCTAAAAAACTCATAAGAACATTATCCAAATATCTTACTGAAGTAAAATACCCTATTGCTGTTCGATCATCTAGCCTGCTTGAAGATTCACAATACCAACCATTAGCTGGAATGTATTCAACCTATATGCTTCCAAATTCAGATACGTCTAAAACTGTAAGGCTTGAACAATTAAAAAAAGCTATAAAACTAGTGTATGCTTCAACCTACCTTAAAGAACCAAAGGCGCTTATAGAAAACTCTGTACACCATCATGAAGAGGAAAAAATGGCCGTAATCATTATGGAATTGGTTGGTAAAGAGCATAGAAATTTATTTTACCCTAGCGCAAGTGGCTCTGCTCAAAGTTTTAATTATTACCCAGTATCATACATGAAACGCAATGAAGGTGTTGCTCATATAGCTTTAGGTTTAGGTAGAACGATTGCAGAAGGTGAAAAAGCTTTAAGATTCTCTCCCAAATATCCTGGAATTATTCCTCAATACTATTCAATTAGATCAACAATTGATAATTCTCAAAATCAATTTTATGCTTTGGATCTAAAAAAAGCTTCGCGTCTTCTTAAAGATGCTGAACAAGAGAATACATCTTCATTTGAACTTTCGATAGCTGAACAAGATGGAGAACTCTATTGGGCGGGTAGTGTAATATCTAATACTGACAATGTTTTAAGAGATTCTCTTCGATATGAAGGTCCAAGGGTCATAACCTTCCCTTCTTTTTTAAAATGGGAAACTTCACCTGTTCCAGATATATTAATTGATGTTTTAAAAATGGGTGAAAATGCATTAGGCTGTCCAATTGAAATTGAATTTGCCATAAATATGTATAAAGATGATAAAAAAGAAAATGAATTTTGTTTGCTCCAAATAAAACCGATGGTAATTGGCGGTGTTGAACGAGTTCACGAACTCGAATCGATAAATAAAGATGATATATTTTGTAAGAGTTCCATTGCATTGGGAAATGGGCTTATAGATAATATTCAAAATATTGTTATTGTTGATCCAAATACTTTTGATGCTTCACAAACTGAAATAATCGCTAAAGATATTGAACATATTAACAAAAAGATGCCTAAAGATGAAAATTTTATCCTAATTGGTCCTGGCAGGTGGGGCTCAGCTGACCCATGGCTAGGAGTGCCTGTCGAATGGGCTCAAATATCTAATGCTAAAGTAATTGTAGAATTTGGTATGAATGATTTTCCTGTGGACCCATCTTTTGGAAGTCACTTTTTTCAGAATGTCACTTCAATGCGCATTGGCTATTTTACACTAAACCATAAAAAGAAAAATGATTACTTGGATTTAAAATGGCTCAATGAACAAAAAGTAGTCGCAGTAACAAAATACATAAAGTGGATACGCTTAGAACGGCCATTTACGGTTACAATTGATGGTGAAACGGGGAACGGCTCAATTATTAAGCCACTAAAACCTACTCAAGAAATAATGGATGAGCATGAGGCTTCCGGTATATAAAAAAGCCCTATTTTTTTTAATAAACAGAGCTTTTTTACTTATTATTTTTCTAGTTTTTAATTAGACAACACCTTGATCCATCATGGCATCTGCGACTTTAATAAATCCTGCAATATTTGCACCTTTTACATAGTCAGTAAATTCATCAGCTTTCCCATGGGTTACGCAAGAAGAATGAATACTTTTCATAATTTGGTGTAGTCTTTGATCTACTTCTTCCCTACTCCATGAAAGACGACTTGAATTCTGACTCATTTCTAAACCAGAAACAGCCACACCACCTGCATTAGCTGCTTTTCCAGGGCCAAAAAGTATTTTAGCATCTAAGAATGTTTGAACGGCATCTGTTTCAGAGGGCATATTTGCACCTTCAGCTACGGCAATACAGCCATTTTTAATCAAAGTTTTCGCTTCTGAAGCATTTATCTCATTTTGAGTAGCGCAAGGTAGTGCGACATCACATGGAATACTCCATGGACGCTCGTTATCTAAATATGCTCCTCCAAACTTATCAGTATATTCTTTAATTCTACCACGTTTTACATTTTTTAAATTTAAAACAAAAGCCAATTTTTCTTCATTAATACCTTCAGGGTCGTGAATCGTTCCACCGGAATCAGATAAAGAAACAACTTTTCCACCAAGATGATTAACTTTTTCAGTGGCATACTGTGCAACATTTCCAGAACCAGAGATTGTTACAGTTTTCCCTTTAAAGGAGTCATCATTTGTCTTAAGCATCTCTTCTGCGAAGTATACACATCCATATCCAGTGGCTTCTGGTCGAATGAGACTTCCACCCCAGTTAAGACCTTTTCCAGTTAAAATACCCGTAAATTCATTGCGTATACGCTTATACTGACCAAATAGATAACCTATTTCACGACCGCCAACACCAATATCTCCAGCAGGTACATCAGTATCAGGACCGATATGACGTGAAAGTTCAGTCATAAACGATTGACAAAAACTCATAACTTCATTGTCTGATTTTCCTTTTGGATCAAAATCAGAACCACCTTTACCACCACCCATAGGTAATGTAGTAAGGCTGTTTTTAAAGACTTGTTCAAATCCTAAAAATTTTAATATGCCTAAATTGACTGAAGGGTGAAAACGTAATCCACCTTTATAAGGACCAATCGCAGAATTAAATTCTACACGGAATCCTCGATTAACTTCTATACCACCTTTATCATTACGCCATGGCACTCTGAACATTAATACGCGCTCAGGTTCAGTAATTCTTTCTAAAATTTTTGCATGGACATAGTCAGGATGGTCACCAAGGAAACCCCATAATGATTCAACAACTTCACTTACAGCTTGATGAAATTCCTTTTCACCATGGTTTTTAGCTTCAATATAAGCCATGAACTCTTCAATTGAATTATACATTGATACTCCTTAGAACGATACAGTTAATATAAAACACTATTTTTCTCATTAAAAAATCCGGACGAAATTAATAGATAAATAATAATAAAGTTGCACAAAATTGTTTGAAGAAGATTGTTTAAGTAAGCTAATTTCGGAAGCTTTATTGATAAATAAAATGGCGGAGTAGCTCAGCTGGTTAGAGCATCGGAATCATAATCCGAGTGTCGGGGGTTCAAGTCCCTCCTCCGCTACTATCTTTTCTTGACGGTAAGTCATACTATAATCACAAATCACCTGTAGCACGTTATTGATTGAATTTGCCCTAAAATGTACCATTTACTGCTACATATATGCTACACCTTATTATATCTAAGCCTCAATAAGGCTTATTTCTCCAAAAATTATTTTTGTAAAGTTCAAGTTTAGTATAATTCTCTTTTGTAAGAAGCTTTCTAATACCTGAACCTTGTTCGCTAAAGAAAGCTAATTCTTCAATTGGTATTTTCAAGCCAACATTTTGAAATAATGGATTTACATAATAAGTATATCCAAAAGGGATAATTGCCTTTTGATTTTGTAGGTTCTTTATAATTGTAGATACTTGTGGAAGTGTAACTTTTAGTGAATCTGAAAAGTCTTTTTGTCTTGCAGGCTCCCATCTTCCATTTAGTTTTATTTTCTTCAATAGCATTGACCCTTTAAAGAGAAAATCTCTGCAAATAATCATAAAATGGCCCTCTGAAATTGGGTTTCTTAACGTAGAAGCTTTATTAACTATGTTAAATTGTTTATATCTGATTGGGTAGGCAGGTAATATTTCATAAAGTTTATTCAGTTCTATTAACATTTGTTTAGACTTTGTACTCTTTTTCATAAACTATACTTGATATAAATTGATCAGAATATGTATATATCGAGCACTATTCATATTTCACAAAGAATCGTATCACAGAGTCTCTAATGATCGATTTTATTGACAGGTGTGGCACCAGTTTCCACGCAAAAAACACCTGTATCAGCAGTGATTGAACATTTTGAACCTGACATACGTTCAAGTGATCTTCGAGCCTCCTTGGGCGAATAAAATGAAGCTTGGTACACCCATAGATCAATGTTCATTCCTATTACTACTAACTTGAAGTATCG
>JAAZYT010000069.1 GCA_014239505.1 Fidelibacterota bacterium
GTGTAGTAGTTCATACGTACTCGATTGAGGATGTTGTAACATAAATGCTGGATTCTAGCAGAGATGTCCTACTATTGGATGGGGATTGTGGCCTATGCCACAAGTTAGCATTTTTCATGGACCCAAGACTGGCACCCGGTGCTGATATTGCATATAGACCTATAAAATCAGATGATGCTCAAAAACTAATTGATACATTCCCTGAATGGCAACAGAGGTCTGATACAGTTTACCTAATGAGGAATGGTCGTTCTTATATCAGATCTGCAGCGGTAATACGGTGTTTGCTTTACTTGAGATGGTACTGGAAGATATGGTTTTTTATTTCTTGGTTTATCCCATTACCAATACGGGATATGATCTACCGATTTGTAGCCAAATACAGGCACTGGATTTTTAAGAAACCAGAAATTTGCAAATTCAGAATTGATTGAACTTAGCAATCTTGGTTTTTTGTTTGCGGGATGATGATTTTATATTTGAAGTAAGCCTGTTAATAAAATGTGTTAAATTTTATCGTGGCAAATATTCAAGATTTATTAGATAACCATCAATTACCAAAGTCCATATTACAAGAGATTGGTAAGATTGCTGAAAAAAACAGTAAAGAAGTTTATGTTGTAGGCGGTGTAGTAAGAGACCTTTTTCTTGGTAGAGAACTAAAAGAAATAGATCTTATGGTAATTGGAGATGGTATAGAATTTGCGAAAACAATTGCAAAATCAATGGGTGTGAAAAAAATAGTACCATTCCCTAAATTTTCTACAGCACACATTCCTACAAAACCAATTCCAATTGAAGTTGCTGCTGCAAGGCAAGAGACATATAATGAAGATTCTCGCAAGCCTAATGAAATAACCTATACAGATTTGCATGGCGATTTGATAAGAAGGGACTTCACAATAAATGCAATGGCGATGAGCATAACACCAAATGATTTTGGTGATTTACATGACCCCTATAATGGTATTAAAGATTTAAAAGAAAAGCATATTGTAACTCCCTTAGATCCAGATCAAACATTCTCAGAAGATCCTCTTCGAATGATGCGTGCAGCATATTTTGCTTCCGGGCTTGATTTAAAAATCAATGATGAATGTTTAAGTTCGATGAAAAGGCAATCAAATAGGATTTCAATTGTATCAAAAGAAAGAATAACAACTGAGTTCTGTAAAATTTTATCAACTAAAAAACCTTCTATTGGGCTAACAATCTTGCAAGAGACCGGATTAATGGAATTTGTTTTTCCAGAGATTCATGTTATGTATGGTATGGATCAAAAGGGTGAGTGGCACCACAAAGACATTTTCTTTCATACAATGCAAGTTGTAGATAATTCAGCTCAACTTTCAGAAAAAATGGAACTACGATTTGCAGCTTTAGTGCATGATATAGCAAAACCCAATACAAGGCGGATTGACAAAAAAAAGGGATATACATTTCATGGGCATGATGCAGTAGGTGAAAGAATGCTTAATAAGGTGAGTAAGCGAATGAAATTATCAAATAATCTTAGAGATTATTTGAAGAAACTCACTCTGTTACACCTTAGACCGATTGCTTTAGCAAAAAAAGAGATTACGGATTCTGCGGTACGTCGAGTAATGGTCGCTGCTGGAGATGATCTGGATGATTTATTGGCATTATGTCGAGCAGATATCACTACAAAAAATCCTAAAAAAGTTAAAAAATATATGGGAAACTTTGAACGAGTAGAAGAAAAAATGAAGGACGTTACTGAGCGAGATAATCTTAAATTCTTTCAGTCTCCAGTTCGTGGTGATGAGATTATGGAAGTTTGTGGTATAACTGAAGGACGAATTGTAGGCCAAATTAAAGTGGCTATTGAAGAAGCAATCTTAGATGAAATAATTGATAATAATTATGAATCTGCATATAAATACTTTATTTCAATCAAAGATAAGTACTTAAAAAACAGCGAAAAAAATAAATGAAATACCTTTTAACTATATTATTGGCTAGTGTAACACTTTGGGGTCAGAGTATTACTGGAAAAATTTCTGATAAAGTTACAGATGCGAATTTGAGCGGAGTTAATATAACCGTTTTAGGTTCTGATATAGGTGTATCTAGTAATCAAGATGGTACCTATGAATTAAATATTTCAGAATTAAACATTAGTCAGAAAATAAAATTTCAACATATTGGTTACGATGAAGGAATCTTTACAATCTCAGAATTAAATGCTTCAAATAATATTAAGATGAGTCCAAGAGTTTTACAGTTTGAAGCAATAGAAACAGCAGGTGCTAAAAGAAAAGCAGCAATAGCAAAAGATCTACCACAAACTGTATCTATTATGCAAGCAGAAGAATTTGAATTAAGAGCATTTGTTGATGCTGGAGATCTTTTGTCAACTGATCAAAGTATTCAAATTGATGAATCTCTATCAGGCAGAAAAACTATTTCTATAAGAGGCGGGAATGCTGATGATGTATTAGTGTTATATAATGGCTTTCGTTTAAATAGACCTTATGATAACGTATTTGACCTTTCATTGGTTGATATGCAAAATGTGGAACAGGTTGAAATAGTTAAGGGTGGCCACTCTGTTCTCTATGGGCCAGATGCTTTTTCAGGTGTTGTGAATATTGTCCCAAAAAATACAAAAGATAAAAATTTAAAATTTTCTCAACAATTTGGTTCATACGATTCAGGATTTTGGAATGTTAATGGACAGGTTCAATTGGGAGATACTTTTTTATCTATTAATCAAAAAAAAGGTTCCTATAAACGTATTTTTGAAGAACTTGAAGAAGAAAGCAATGGTCTTTTAACTAGTTTAACTCATAATGCAGTCGATATGAATAAAGTTATTGATGGAGATAAAATTAATGGAAATTTAGAATTTAACTTTACACAGGATAAGCAAACTTTTGACAATACTCGCGATTTAAATATTATTAAATCTACCAATAAACTACTAGGTGTTCAGTATAGTGGATTGTTTTCTTTTTTAGGAGAAGTTGATATTGCGTATGCCAACCATAATTTATCGGAAGATCAAGGGCTAAGTAATACAACTTCAATGATTTCAAGGAACTTGGATCATAATGCACAAAAACTGGATACTAGAAAATATATAGATCTTGGAATTATTGAGTGGATGTTTGGTGCTCAACTTGAAAAATCAAAGCTAAAATTTTGGGATAATAAAAATTTACCGAATATCAATCAAGTAGGATTAGTAGGTGGAAACTTAAATCGAAATCAATTTGGTTTTGCTACTGTTCTAAAAATTCATTCAAAAGGTGATAAAGCGGGTTATTGGCTAACAGACCTCGATGTGAGTTTTCGCCAAGATAGAGTTGAAGATCATACATCGGATTTAAATTTTAGAGCTGACCATAATCAAGAGAATGATCTCTCTTTCCCAGACTTTGGTGAAAATAAATGGAAAAATAATATATTTAAAATATCTACCATTGCTTCAAAAAGATTACCCGATAGAACGATTGCTTACTGGGTTACAACAGGAAATAATGTCAAGTTTCCAACCCTTCAACAGCAAATTAGTTTAACAGACTCGCCCAATAAAGGTCAGCGAAGTTTAAATCCAGAAAAAATGAAATCACTTGAGATAGGAATCAATTTTCTTAGCCAACCTAAAGATATAACTAATATCAATTCAATTGAATTTCAAGGTAGCTTTTTTAGAAACGATTATATAAATAAAATGAGAGTGACCTATTTACTTGGAATGCCTGTTGGTTATTATGAAAATATTGGCGTAGCCAATATGATGGGCGTAGAAGGTAAAATGAAAATGAAAACATATAATGGTAAAATCATTACGGAAATGGGTTTTTCAAAGTATAATGTTTCGGATTTAAGTGCTTTTCCATTTAAATCTATTTTTAAGGTTACAACAACTATGACCGCTAAGTGGAAATATTTTTCAATTGGATCTCGATGGTTTCATGAGGGCGAACAAGTAGGTATGGTAAATGTTCCTGGAAAAGGGTTTAACGAAATAGAACTCCCAGCTTTTACAAATTATGATATTTTCTGGACTCTCCAGCTTAATTTGGGTTCATATAAGGGTCAACTTTCTTACTCTGGAAGAAATTTAGAGAAAAATGATACATCTGTAAATGGGTTATTATTGAGAGATACGCGTAAATATTTTACTTTTAGTATGGAGTTATAATGCAAAAACTACTATCTATTTTTATTGCTTTTATAATTTTCTCATGTACTGAAAACCCATTTGGAGGCGATAAAAAAATTGCAGATAAAACAATTTCAGGATATGTAAAACTTGAAAAGGTAGAATATTATCCAAAAGGTTTCCATGGTGGGGTTTTTGTATGGTCGAAAGATTTAGGTCTTCAAACAAAAACAGATATTGATGGTTCTTTTGAATTTGTTTTACCTGCTTCAAATGAACCATCAAGTGGCGCCATTATTGATGGTGACTATGATATACATTTCTTTTTAGGAAATTATAAAATTTCTAAGGTGACGGTCACTTTTGCAGGTGGCCAAGTGGTGAATGATGACAAAGTTATTAATTTAGAAGGTGAACTTCGGAGAGATGTTTCAATGAAGCGCGAGTTAGGTGTTAATACAACTGTAACACCTGAAACAATTCCATCTAATTTTGATAGCCCAATCAATGTGATGGTAACAATAACTCCAGATCGTACGGATTTATATTGTGAAATGAAGAAAATCGAAAATAGAAGCGGCGTTACTTTTACAGGTCTTTTAATAAAAAATATAGTAACTAATAAATTAATACATACAGTTGATAATGACTCAGCCTTCACAATGAGAGAATATATTGACCGTCCTATGCAAAAAATTGAAATCGGTTTTGATTATATGGGTTTAAATCTACCAAAAGGTACATATGAAATTATTCCTTATATGGTGCTAGAACGTAATGATGTTCCAAAGCACCTTCTTGAAGCTTTGGGTTCAGATATTTACAATTTTTCAGAAGAATATTTAAATTATCCATTTTATAGAACTGGTGGTAAATTCGTTATAGAGTAGTGTCCTTAAAAAAATGATTTGATAAATTTTTTAATTTATTGAAACTTTTTATTTATTTGATCGTCCAATTAATAGCCTTTTCAATATTTAGGAGTATTGTATGTTTGGAACCATTATAAACGTTATTACCGCGCCCAGTGAGACAATGGGTTCAATTGTTAATGATTTTAATTGGAAACAGGCACTTTATCCAATAGCGCTGCTTATGACTTTGGCTATTATTTCAGGAATTATTCTATCTGACCAAATAGCAGATATTCAATGGGAACAAATTGAAAAGAGTATATCCAATAACTCAAATATCCCAGAAGAACAGAAAGAGGAAATTCTTTCAAATCAATACGATCGTATTTATGGAGAGTCTAATTCTTGGGCAGGTATGGCTACATATTTTAGCATGGCAATTTCGTGGCCTATTAGAATTGCGTTTTGGACTTTATTTGCAATGATCACAGCTAATTTATTTTTAGGTGGTGGAGGATCATATGGAAAAGTATTTACAATTACATCTTTTGCATATTTACCATCTGTAGTTGAATATATAATTAAAACACCTGTTCAATATATTTCTGATAATATTATGATATATACAGGGTTAGGGGTTTTAGGAGTTGGAGAGCAGGGCGAATTCTTAAATAGTTTTTTAAATGGAATTGATCTTTTTGCTTTTTGGAGAGTATTTATAATGGCGATTGGACTAAGTATGTTATACAATAAAACAACTAAAACATCTATAACCGTCATGACTTCACTATGGTTATTTGGATTGATCTTTTTTTCCGGAATAGGCGTTTTCTTTGCCGGATTTTCTAATTAGGAAAGGACACTATTATTAAAATAATAATATTATTATTACCTTTTGCTTTTGGTCTAAGCCAATCTTATTCACTTGAAGAATCGATAAAGATAGCTTTAGAAAATAAAGAATCACTTAAAGCTTCTGCTATGGATCTAGAGTCCTCTAGGCAAGGAGTTAAAGGCTCTTTCAGTAGCATTTTGCCATCTGTTCGTTTTTCAGGAAGTATGAATGAATCACGCTTTCCTTCTAGTGGTGTAGGTGAAACTTCCCTTGACAAAATTAGTAGCCAAATTAGTGCCTCATCAGCAATCTCATTATCGCAAAATATATATGATGGAGGTGTTTGGTGGAATACTATTAAGCAAGCAAAGAATAATTACAAAATTGCAGAAGAATTTGACCGCCAAGTTAAAACCAATATTATTCGCAATGTTCACGCCTCGTATTTTAATTATTTAAAGGCTTCACAATTAATTGATGCAGCTCGTTCAAACCTCATGAGTTCACAACAACAGTTAGCATATGCTGAACAAAATTATCAGCTTGGTTCTGCAAAAAAGACAGATCTTCTTAAAGCACAAGTTAGGTTTGGTCAAGCACGTATTGATTTAGTAAATAGTGATGCTGGATTTCAAAATGCTTATCTTTCTTTAAAAAATGCAATGGGTTTGATTGGTAAAGAAGCAGATTTTGTAGTAGAAGAGGTAGAATCACCTTTAGAAATTGTACCAGAATTTGAAACTGGGTTTGAACTGGTACAAAAATTTAATCCTAGTGTAAAAGCAAAACAGCATCAGATTACAGCTGCTGAAATAGGAGAAAAAATAGCTAAAGGCTCTCGACTTCCTATTATTAGCGCTAATACATCTATGAGTGGTACTGCAGATAATATAGGAGATGCGATTTCAAATAGCTCTAATGATCAAAAGCGCATTAATACTGGTTTATCTATATCAATACCCATTTTTAGTGGAAACAGTATTGCTACTAGAATTCAGAAAGCTAAATTAGCTGTGGATAAACAGGAATCTCAATATTTATCACAATTACAAGATTTATCAGTCCAACTACAATCATTAATAGATCAATTAAATAATTACCTTGAAATTATTCCAATCAATGAAACAGTATTAGTATCTGCTGAGGAAGACCTAAAGCTTGCACAAGTTAGGTATAGTCAGGGTTCTACTACTATATTAGAAGTCTTAGATTCACAAGCATCGGTTGTAAGAGCTAGATCATCTCTTATTAGATCAAAGTATGATGCATATATTCAACAAGCAAATTTAAAAGCCCTATTGGGTACGCTGGATACAGCAATTAATTAGAGGAGAAAAAATTGGCCAAACTAAATTTAACAAAAAAGAAAAAATGGATAATTGTTGGAGGTAGTGCCTTACTTGCTATCATGATATTTTTTAGCTTAGGTAAAGACAATACAGAGGTTATTAAAGTTGAGACAGAAAAAGTAAGTCGTCAAACAGTTATACATAAGGTAAATGCTAGTGGAAAAATTAAACCTGAAACTGAAGTTAAAATTTCTGCAACATCCTCTGCGTGGATTGATACAATTACGGTCAATGAAGGTGATTTTGTAAAAAAAGGGAAGCATCTTATAACCCTTGATCGAAAACAGCTTCTTGCTAATTATAACTCAACTGCATCTTCTGTTCGCTCAGCTGAAGCACGTGTAAAACAAGAGTTGGCCGCTAAAATACGTGTTGAAAATATGTACGAACAAAACTTAGCCTCCGATCAAGAATTAGAAAGAGTGGAAGCATCATTCCAAATCGCTAAGAGTTCTTTAGAGCAAGCAAAATCATCACTTGAATCTCGAAAAGATGATCTAGATAAAGCTCGAATTGTAGCACCTCAAGATGGAATAGTAACGGCCGTGAACAAAGAAGTCGGTGAGATGGCTGTTGGAGGAATGTTTCAAGCTGAGATTCTTATGATTATTGCAGATTTAAATCGAATGGAAGTAATTGTAGATGTGAATGAAAATGATGTTGTCTCTGTTTCATTAGGTGACACTACAGAAATTGAGATTGATGCATTTCAAGACACTTTATTTTATGGAGTAGTTAGTGAAATTGCACATATGGCGCAAACCTCGGCCATGGGGTCTGCTGAACAGGTTACTAATTTTGAAGTGAAGATAAGAATTATAGATGTTCCGGATGGAATTCGTCCAGGTATGAGTGCTACAGCAAATATTATTACAGATAAAAAGTTAGATGTTTTGGCTATTCCTATTCAAAGCTTGACAGCTCGCCCAGAAGGATCAGAAAAAAATACTTTTGGAAAAGGAAATAGTTCAAAGAGAGGTACTAGTAATGATGAAGGGAAAAAACCTAAAGCAAAAAAAATGGAGGAGTTGGTTTTTGTATTGAGTGATAAACTTGCTGGAGTATTAAGAAATGGAAAACTTACTGAAATAGATCAAAAGCAAAAAGAAGCTAAGCTTTCTAAAGATGCAAAAGTAGTTCACATTCGCCCAATTAAAGTGGGTATTTCATCTGAAACACATTATGAAGTATTAAATGGACTTAAAGAAGGCGATGATATTGTCACAGGTTCTTATCGCGCAATTAGCAAAGATCTTTCTCATAATAAAGTAGTAACTACTGGTGATGATAAAGAAAAAAGTAAAGGTGGGTTTAAAATTCAAATTGGTGGCTCTAAAAATGAATCTGAGGATTCAGATTCAAAGCAATAATTATGCCTGATTTAATAAGCTTAGATAAAATTAAACGTCACTACGATGTTGGTGGTGAAATAGTTAGAGCGCTAGATGGTGTGGATCTTACTATTAAACAAAATGAATACATTTCTATTATGGGTCCTTCTGGCTCAGGTAAATCTACATTAATGAATATGATTGGTTGTTTAGACTCTCCTTCAGAAGGAATCTATGAGTTTGAAGGTGAACTAGTTCATGAAATGGATGATAATCAACTAGCATCGATTAGAAACAGAAAAATTGGGTTTGTTTTTCAAACCTTTAATCTTTTACCAAAAGCAACAGCTCTTAGAAATGTTGAGGTTCCGTTAATTTATGCTAACATGTCCAGAAGAGATCGAATTCAAAAAGCTGAAAAAGCACTTATTGCAGTTGGACTAAAAGAAAGAATGCATCATAAGCCAAATGAACTTTCAGGTGGTCAAAGGCAACGCGTAGCAATTGCTAGAGCACTTGTGAATGATCCGTCAATAATTTTAGCTGATGAGCCTACTGGTAACTTAGATTCCAAAAGTGGTGTTGAGATTATGAAAATTCTAGATACTTTACATGATTCTGGTAATACAATAATTTTGGTTACTCATGAAGAGTACATTGCAAATCATGCTGATCGTTCAATTCATTTATTTGATGGAAAGATAAAAGAAGATCGTAAGACAAATAAAGTAAAAAGCGTTGATCAATGATAGGTTTATTTTGGGAAAATTTTCGAATTTCTTTAGGTTCTATATTTGCAAATAAGACCCGGTCCATTTTAACAGCATTAGGTATAGTTATTGGAGTTCTGTCAGTTACGTTGATGGGGACGCTCATTTCAGGTTTAGATAAAACTTTTGAAAAAAGTATGGCTGGTTTTCGCAGTGATGTTCTTCTTCTTAGTCGCATGGAATGGTTTAGTGGTGATACTGATTGGTGGGAGATGCGTAATCGACCAAGGATGAAAGAAGATTATGGACAAAAATTATTAGCTCGATCACAATTTGTAGAAGCGGTCGCTCCTGTATCTGAAAGAGGCGGGAGTATTATTCGAGATGATCGCAGAATTGATTCTAGATTTTTTGGGACGACAACATCATATTTAGCTACTAATTCTTCAACAGAAATCGAACAAGGACGTTTTTTTACTGATGGAGAGAATCGTTCTGGTGCAAGAGTATTGGTGATTGGTGGCGATGTGGCAGATGCATTATTTCCTAACGAAGATCCTTTAGATAAATATGTTAAAATAGGAAATTATAAATTTCGTGTTATTGGTATTTTAAAAAAAATGGGAAAATTTATGGGTATGTTCAGCATGGATAACCAAGCAACAATGCCAATGGGTACTTATAAGCGACTGTATGCTCGACGTGGTTGGATGACTCTTCGTGTTAAGGTAAATACAACAGATGTAGAAACTGCTAAAGGAGATGTAAGGGGTATAATTCGAAATATTAGAAGGCTAAAACCTACAGAAAAAGATAATTTTGGAATAAACCAATCTTCCACATTAGAAGCACAATACAAAGCAATTAAATTGGCTATTGGAGGTACGGGAATTTTTATTACGGCTCTTTCTTTGATCGTAGGTGGGATTGGAATTATGAATATTATGTTTGTTTCTGTTAAAGAAAGAACTAGAGAGATTGGTGTAAGAAAAGCCCTTGGTGCCACAAAAAATATGATTTTAGGTCAGTTTTTGATGGAAGCAATAATGATTTGTTTAATTGCAGGTCTATTTGGTATGGGAATAGCTTATGGGCTAAGTATTATAATAAATAATTTTTTCCCATCATCTATGCCAATGGGACTAGCTGTTGGAGCAATAATATTAAGCGTTATTATTGGAGTGATATCAGGTTTAGTCCCTTCATATCGTGCAGCTCGTTTAGATCCAATTGATGCCTTGAGATACGAATAATGGCTCAATTCTCCCAATTAAAAAGCAGTATTAGAGAAAGCTTTCGAATGGCGATTGAATCCATTCGTCAGAATAAACTTCGTTCACTTTTAACTCTTCTTGGAATAAGTATTGGTGTATTCTCTGTTATTGGTGTTATGACTGCTATTCGAACATTGGAATCATCAGTTACTTCTCAATTAGATATTCTTGGAACCAATACATTTACTATTAATAAATCTCCGGCTATACAAGTACATGGTCCAGGAGGAAATAAAAAAATTCGTAAGCGAAAAAATATAACCTATGCGCATTATGAAGAAATGAAAAGAAGAGCCACGCTACCTTTGAGAGTTAGCGTCTTTGATGAAACTGGAGAAAGGAACATTCGATATAAAGATAAAACTTTAAAAAAATCAGCTCAAATATTTGGTTCTGATGAGTGGGCTTTACGCTCTTTAAATACATATCTTGCTGATGGACGAAATTTCACAACGGATGATATTCGTTATGCTCGAAATGTGACTATCCTTGGCCCAGATATTGTTGATATTTTATTTCCCTTTGAAGACCCTATTGGAAAATCCGTTAAGATTAAAGGAATTGATTATACGGTTATTGGAGTAACGGAACGTAAAGGGCAGGCTTTTGGCCAAAGTCAGGATTATTTTCTAAGTATACCTATTTCATTATATGTGCAAAGATTTAAAAGTAAATGGACATCTCTAGGTATAACTTTTGAAGCGCAATCGACTGAAATGTATGATAAGACTATGGATGAAGCCATTGGTTTAATGCGTTTAGTAAGAAAAGTACCTGTTGGAGAAGAAAATGATTTTGAAGTTATTTCAAATGAAGAACTACTGAATACCTTTGCGGGTTTTACTGGTGGCATCAAGCTCTTTGCGGGCTCGGTCAGTGTTATTGCATTGCTTGTGGCAGGTATAGGTATTATGAATATTATGCTTGTCTCAGTAACCGAAAGAATTAAAGAAATAGGTATAAGAAAAGCAATCGGAGCTACCAAAAGAGATATTCTTAGTCAATTTTTAATGGAAGCGATATTTTTAAGCCAGTTTGGTGGAGTTGTTGGGGTTATTTTAGGTGTGGCAGGTGGAAACTTAGTAGCTGTTTTACTAAAAGTACCTGCAGTAATTCCCATGGACTGGGCATTTTATGGTATGGCTGTTTGTTCATTTATTGGTATTGGTTTTGGAATCTATCCAGCTTATCGAGCTGCAAATCTAGATCCAATTGAATCTTTAAGGTTCGAATAGCTCTATTTTATACTTTCTTGTAGCAACAAGAAGATTCAGTTAAATTTAAGATATATTTTTTATTTAATTATTTATGATTGACGTTGGGTATAGAAATGAACTGCTTGGTTTGATTTTTTCATCCGTCGCATCTTTCCCTCTAATTGAATTGGTTGGTGAATAATGCCAAAAGCAATTGGAATAATTCCCGCAAGATTACACTCGACTAGGTTTCCCAAAAAAATCCTTCAACTTATTGATGGCAAACCAATGGTAGTGCATGTTTATGAACAAGCTAAGAAGGCTAAATTATTAGATGATGTTATTATAGCAATTGATTCAAAAGAAACTGAATTAGCTCTTAAGCCCTTTAAGGTTAAAACAGTTATGACTTCAGATAAACATATTTCAGGGACGGATAGGATTGAAGAAGTATCACGGGAGATTGAAGTGGATATTATAGTAAATATTCAAGGTGATGAACCGATGATTGATCCAAGATTGATTGATACATTAGTTAATGAACTATCAGATTCTTCTATTGATTTAGCAACAGTAGGGGGAATGAAGATGGATGCAAAAAGTTTAAATGATGTTAATACAGTAAAAGTTCTGCTAGATAGGGATGGATTTGCAGTAAATTTCAGACGTGAACCAGTTGAAACTGAGGCTGGAGGTTATTACCATCATATGGGAATATATGCTTATACAAAATCAACTTTAGAACGATTTGTTAAATTAGAAGCATCTGAAAAAGAAAAAGAACTAAAATTAGAGCAGTTCAGAGCATTAGATAATGGTATTCCTATAAAAGTAATCCTGATAGAAAAAGTTATTAAGGGAATTGATACGATGGATGATTTAAAACAGCTTAAGGCACTATAAATGGCAAAATTACCTGTAAAGTATATTTTTGTTTTAGGAGGGGTTATCTCTGGATTAGGGAAGGGGATTGCCGCTGCTTCTATTGGATATTTATTAAAAAGTGCCGGACTTCGTGTAACTATTCTAAAGCTTGATCCATACCTTAATGTCGATCCTGGAACGATGAACCCTTATCAACATGGAGAAGTATTTGTTCTAGATGATGGTTCAGAAACTGATCTTGATCTTGGACATTATGAAAGATTTATTGATATTAACATGAGCAAAAACAATAATGCTACATCTGGTCAAGTGTACAGTACTGTTTTAGGCCGTGAAAGAAGGGGAGATTATCTCGGTGCCACTATCCAAGTGATACCTCACATCACTAATGAAATTATTGATCGAATTAAGGCGGTTAATAAACCTAAA
>JAAZYT010000092.1 GCA_014239505.1 Fidelibacterota bacterium
AAAGAAACTATAGTTTATATTGATAAGTGGGTTCAGGACAATCGTAGATAAATGAATCTTAAGAACCTTACAGAACTGGAACTTTACTTTGCTAATCATTTTGATACTGTTTTATTTCCTGTTTTAGCAGATATATACCAATCTAAAGGTGAATATGATAGAGCTAAAAGAGTTTGTGAAATAGGCTTAGAACATCATCCTCATTGTATAGATGCATACTATATATTATCACAGGCTGAAATGGGCCTTGGTAACTTATCATTAGCAGAGAAATGGATGAAAAAAGTATTAAGCCATTACCCTAGCCATAAATCGTCCGCAACAAGGTTACCAATGGTTCAAGAGCAACTTGAAAGATCTGTAGCAACATTAAATTCTAGCTGGAAAAGAGCATTAGCCGTTGATCCAAATAACCAGTTTGCAAAAGATTATTTAACCAGTAAAAAAAATAAAATAACAAAGAAAAAGAATACTGTTGTAAACAAATCAAGTTCAAATAAATCTTTAAAAAAGATTAAAAAAGATTTAAATATCGAAAATATTACAATTAGTCCTCGTTTAGCAACTTTTACACTTGTTGGTGTATTGAAAGGCCAGGGCCTTTATTATCAGGCTTTAGACATCTTAGATATATTAGCTCAAAAAGGTGAAGATAAAAAACAAATCGCAAAAGAACGAAAATTAATTAAGGCTGAATTATAAATTATATTGGGATTCATCCCAAAATATCTTTCTTATAATGATTGGGAATAGAATGAAAATTGAAATGTACAGTAATCCAATTTTATATAATCTATGTACAAATAATAAAAAAGATGATATTCCTTTTTATCTTTATTGGGCAAATCATTGTAAGGGAAACATATTAGAAATAGCTTCTGGAACAGGTAGGATTGCTGAACCACTTATTAGTGCTGGATATAAATATACTGGACTTGATTTAAGCAAAAAATTTATTAAATTTTCTCAAAAAAACTTATTAAAAGGTGATTTCATTTATGGAGACATGAGGAATTTTTCATTAGATCAAGAATTTGATTTGATAATTATTCCTTTTAATTCTTTTTTACATCTATTGATTGAAAAAGATATGAAATCGTGTTTGAAATCCATTCAAAAACATCTTTCTGTTAATGGTTTATTTATTATAGATATTTTTATTCCTGACCCTGAATTTCTATATAGAAACCCTCAAAAAAAATATAAAGAAATGACAATAACGCATCCAACCGAAGGTAAATATACAATTTGGCAAACTAGTCAATTTGACGAACTAAAAGAGATCAACCATATTTGTTGGTTGTTTGAAAATGAAGGAAATGATATAATCTATGAGTATGACTTTGATATGCGAATGATTTATCCAGATACAATGGATCGTCTTCTAATTGAATCCGGCTTTATTATTAATGAAAAAAAAGGTGATTATAATGGAGATAGCTTCAATGAAGAAAGTCCTCTCCAATTATATATTTGTTCAAAAAAATAATATGACTAAAGATATACTTTATAGTGAAATTTGAATTATGTTAATTAGTAAATATTTAATAGGTAGTATAATAACATTAAGCACAATTTTAGCTTTAAAATTATATATTCCTCTTTTTAACGAACCAATCACCAAAGATGATTTTTTAAATTATAATGTTACAATTTATAGAGACACATGGGGAGTTCCTCATGTATTTGGTGAGAAAGATAAAGACACTGCATATGGTTTAGCATATGCTCACGCTGAGGATGATTTTAAAACTATTCAAGATATTATGCTTGCTCTTAAAGGTCGTCTTGCTTTGGAGTATGGAAAAGATGCAGCACCAAATGATTATATGGTTCAACTATTAAAAATATGGGAAGTTGTTGATTCTAGATATTCAAAAGATATTTCTAAAGAAGTACAAGCTATATGTGAAGCTTATGCTGATGGTTTAAATCATTACGCATTACTTCATCCAAATGAAGTAATTAAAGGTATGTTTCCAGTAGATGGTAAAGATGTTGTTGCTGGATTTGTACATCGAACACCGTTGATGTTTGGTTTGGATAGAGTTTTAGGAAAGTTAGTATCTAATGAGAACCCTAATATTGCATTAGATGATAAATTAAAATCTGAAAGTTCTTTTGATAATATCTTGCTTGGTTCAAATGTCTTTGCGGTAAATGCAATTAGATCTGCAGATAAATTCACAAGATTAGCAATTAACTCACATCAACCATGGAATGGACCAGTTGCCTGGTATGAAGCACACCTTCATAGTGAAGAAGGTTGGAATGTAAATGGTGGTTTATTCCCAGGCTCTCCTGTTGTTTTTCTTGGACATAATGAAAACCTTGGCTGGAGTCATACAGTAAATAATCCAGATTTAATTGACGTATTTGAATTAGAAATTCATCCAGAAGACAAAAATAAATATTTTTTTGAAGGAGAATGGAAAAATCTAGAAAAAAGTAAAATATCGATCCCAGTTAAAATACTTGGTCTATTTCGCTGGACATTTAAACGTGAAGCAATGCGTTCCATTCATGGACCAGTGATAAGAAATAATCAGGGAACATTTGCAATTCGCTATTCAGGCTTTGGTGAAGTAAGGCAAGTTGAACAATGGTTTAAAATGAATAAAGCAAAAAACTTAGATGAGTTTACTGATGCTATGAGCATGATGGCTTTACCAATGTTTAATACAGTTTATGCTGATAAAAGTGGAAATATATTCTATGTTTATAATGCGCTTTTTCCAAAACGTGATAAAAGTAACTATGATTGGAGTGGCGTACTACCTGGGAATCAAGCATCACTGGTTTGGAAAGATTATTATAAATTTGAAGAATTGCCCCAAGTTCTTAACCCAAAATCAGGGTTTTTACAAAATTGTAATAGTTCGCCTTTTTTGGCAACATTTAGTAATGATAATCCAATAGAATCTTCTTTCTCAAAAAATTTAGGAATTGAAACCTTTCAAACAAATCGAGCCTTACGAGCAATGGAGATTTTTAGTTCAGACAATTCAATTACCAGAGAGGAGTTTTATAATAATAAATTTGATACTTATTATTCTGAGAATTCAGTCATAGCTGTAAATTTAAAGAGGTTTCTTAACGAAGCTTCTAGCGAAGATGAAGATATTAAAGAAGCACTTAATTTGATGAAATCTTGGGACTTAAATACTGATAGTACAACGACATCAATGCATTTAGCTTATGAAACTATACGTCCAGTTTATGATCCAGATAAATATGTGTATGATTACAATAAAAACATGGAACGATTAACAGAGGTAGTAAAATGGACAAAAGCGGCATTTGGAAAAATTGAAGTAAAATGGGGAGATATTCAAAGATTACAAAGAGGAAAAACAAACCTAGCATTAAGCGGTGGTCCAGATATCCTCAGAGCTATATATTCTGAACAAAAACCTAAAGATAGAGTTGGGATAGCTGGCGACTGTTATTTTGAAATAGTAGAATGGGATACAGAAGGGAATGTTTCTGCGCAAAGTATTCATCAGTTTGGTGCGGCAACGCAAGATATAAATTCTATTCATTATGATGATCAAGCTAAACTATTTGCTAAACATAAAATGAAGCCAGTGTGGATGAAGATAGAAGATATTAAATTAAACTTAGAAAAAGCATACCATCCTGGTAAAGAATAGGAGTATTTGAAAGAATATGAGAACGATTATTTTAATGATATTATTATTTTATCAAAATATTTTTAGCCAAGAAGTTTTCCCAGTAGAGATACCACTAAATGGTGAAGCAAAAGATCGAGATCTTGAATTTTCAGGCTTAACATGGTATAAAGAAAATCTTATTCTTCTTCCTCAATATGTGAAAAAAGAAGATCCAGGCTTTTATACTATAAGTAAAAAAGATTTAATTAATTGGATTAATGCAAATCAAGAGAAAGCCATAAAACCAAAGAAAATAAAGATAGAATTATCAGATATAAGAGAAAAGATAGAGGGCTTTCAAGGCTTTGAAGCAATCACTTTTATTGGTAATAAAGCATATATGATTATTGAATCAAAAAATAATGGTATAATGAAAAGTTTTCTAATTAAAGGGAAGTTAAATTTTAGGAAGCTGAAGCTTGTCATAGATTCAAAAATAATTAAAGAAATACCGCTGCCTGTAAATATAAAAAACATGGGATTTGAAAGTATTTTAAAATATCAACATGATTTAATGGTATTGTATGAAGCTAACGGCGCAAATATAAATAATAATCCATTAGCTTTAACTTATAACTCATCATTAAATCCCAAAAACCCTATTACTTTTCCCAATTTAGAATATAGATTAACTGATGTTACTGAACTAGACTCAAAAAATAATTTTTGGGCTATAAATTATTTTTGGCCTGGTGAAAAAGAGAGGTTAAATCCTGGGAAAGATTTAATTATTGAAGATATAAAAGAAGGCATGACACATAAAAGATATGAACATGTTGAACGTTTAGTAGAATTTAAAATTGACAGTAATAAGTTAATTCGAACATCGACGCCACCTATTCAACTTGTTCTTGAAGAAAAATCTCGAAACTGGGAAGGGCTTGTACGTTTTGAGGATAAAGGTTTCTTAATGATTGTGGATGAGCATCCTCGTACACTGCTAGCTTTTATACCAAAACCATAATCTTATAAATAAAATAGTTTATAATTCCCAACTTAAATTGCCTTTCCACTCTATTGCGATTGTAGTTGAATAGGCCTCAACTTGAGTCTTATTAAGATAATCCTCAAATTCATAATTTAGGTTAACAGAAAAATTCTTTTTAAAAGGGATAATGATTTCAAATAAAAATTGATTTCTAGATAAATTATTTTCAACAATCTCACTAATTTGTTGAAAATGTTCTGCTTCAAACTTAGTAGAAAACCATTTTGTATCGTGGTCCCAAAAAAGACCTGATTTTAAATATGAAGTCTTTCTTGTAGCATTCAAGTAATCTGAAATATCAAAAGCATGTCCAATTTCAACATTAATTAAACCATTCTTATAGTTATTAATAAAATACCCAAGGCCTTGATTAAAATGATATTGAAGATCAACATTCGCTCGAGTATTTTTTCTATAAGAAGTTGTGGTATAACGATAAAAAAATGGATAACTAGAATACTTATCACTAGTCTTATAACGGATGTATATAAAAGAATCATTTTTCAAGCTGTAACTAAACACTCTTAGATCTCTAAATGTATTATCAGTTTGACGATTTATTCGATAGTACGCAAAACCACCAATGGTTGAATCTGTATTTGCAATACCACCGCGTGTATAATGTTTCCATGTAAGAGTAGAGTCTTTTTGTGCTGAAAGCATTGTAACAGCTAATGAAAGAAAGAGAAAAAGGAACTTTAAGTTCACTGTTTGATTTTTTTCCCGTTTTCCATCAACATAATTGCAACCACAGAAAATCCGATTGTCATTATGATTGCAATTATAAAACTAGTACTTGGATTGGAATCTGAAACTCCTAGTATTGTATAACGTAATCCATTGATCATATAATAGATAGGATTAAAAAAGCTTGCTCCTTGTGCCCATTCAGGCAACATTTTAATTGAATAAAAAATGCCACCTAAAAAGCTTAATGGTGTTAAAAAGAAATTTTGCATAGTTGCTAATTGATCCCAGCTCTCAGCCATTTGACCAAGTATAAGCCCAATGCTCGAGAAAGCCCAAGATACAAGCATAATAAATCCAATGGTTGCCAATGGTTGAGCAACGGTCATATCACTTAATCCTACTCCAACCAAAAGAATTAATACCCCATTTACAGTCCCTCTAACCATACCTCCAATGATATAAGCTAGGGATATTTCAAAACTAGAAAGGGGAGCTTGTAAAATATCAGGAAGCTGACCAAGTAGTTTCATTTGCAACATTGAAGAAGAAGAATTAGAGGTAGCATTTGATAAAGTATTCATCATGATCAACCCAGGTATAATAAATAAAGTATAAGGTATTCCATCAATACTAGATATTCGTCGTTCTAAAGTAAAGCCAAATATCAAAATATATAAAATCGATGAGATAAGGCCAGGAATTACTGTTTGTCGATAAACAGAAAAAAACCTTCCGACTTCACGGAAAGTTAGAGTAGAAAGACCAACCCAATTCATTATGACCTCTTTTTAATTTTCATACATTTATACCTTTGCCAGTGAGGCTTAGAAAAACATCTTCTAATGAAGATTTTGTAGTTTCCACACGCTGAATGTGACACCCTGCATTAGTAAGTAAATTGATTATTATTGGCAAGTTTTCTTCTGGCTCTTGAGTCGTAAAATGGAGTCTTCCATCATTGTTTGTATAAGTAAAATCGCTTAAGAGCCTATCAAAATCTATATCTTTATCAGATATATTTATATTAATACCTGACTTTCCTGATTGATTGGTAAGAGATTTAGGAGAGCCTTCTTTTATAACTTTTCCTTCATCAATTATAGCAACTTTATCGCAAAGCATTTCAGCCTCTTCAATATAATGAGTGGTCAGTAAAATAGTTTTTCCACCTTTATGAAGTTCTCTAAAATATTCCCAAAGTTCATGGCGAAGCTCTACATCAACACCAGCTGTAGGTTCGTCAAGAATCAATATTTTAGGATCATGCACTAACGCTTTAGCTATTTGAAATCGTCTTTTCATTCCACCAGAAAGTTGTCTAAGGCGAGAGTTTCTTTTTTCTTCAAGGCCCAATCTATAAAGTAAATCATCAACCTGTTCTTTTGCTTTTTCCTTTGGAATCCCATAATAACCAGCTTGAAAATATAGAAGGCGATCTAAAGGGAAAAACCAGTCTTGAGTAAGTTCTTGTGCAGAAATTCCAACTTGAGCGCGGGTAAAACGATAATCTGAAATGATGTCTTTATCAAATATTTTAGTTATTCCTTCATCTTTTCTAACTAACCCCGTTAAAATATTGATTGTAGTTGTTTTTCCAGCTCCATTTGGTCCCAACAGACCAAAAAATTCACCATCTCCTATTGAAATATTGACACCTTTTAATGCAACAGTATCTCCATAGTTTTTCTTTAAGTTTTGTATTTCAATAGCGGTGTTCATTTTTTATCAACTTTAAATCCTATTGGATTATCAAAAGGGAATGGAAAATCAAAACCATCTGTACCAGGGAAATGAACTACAGAGGCAATAAAACCCCAAGGAATAAGAATTGATGCTGGTGAATTTTTAGTGCCTTTTGGTTTTCCATCTACAATTTTAGGAACCTGGAAAGAAGGATGGTCAATCCATATCCCATATTCATCATAACCAACAACTTTTACATAAATTTTATTCTTATCAATACCAAGTTCTTTTAATGGTTCATGCCCATCGAGCACAAGCAATACAACATCATTTAATACTTGATCAATCTTCATTGGGATTTTTTCCATGATAATCTCCTTAGCGCCCTTGCTTTAGTTTATATATTCCACCACTATACTCAACAATATAAATCTCGCCATCAGCATCTTCTCCAAAAGAAGATATGTAAGTTGTGAATTCTCCATTTGCTAAATTTATTTCTTCAGTACGATTTGTAAGCTCTACCGCTTTTTCATTTATAACTTTGAATGTCCAAATATTACCAGAGCAGTAATCACCAAAAATATAATAACCATTTAATTTTTTAATATTCTCTCCGCGGTATACATAACCACCGGTAACCGAACAGCCATCTGAATTCATTTGTGAGCCCCCACCAAGAACAACCATATAATTAGCATCATTAGGGTATTCATGGATAGGAAGTTTTAAATTTGTTTTGTTACAATTTTTTTCAGGATTATAACATTTAGAAGCTTCCATAATTCGCCATCCATAATTAACACCACCCTTGCTAGTATAAGGTTCATAGTTTATTTCTTCCCATTTATTTTGCCCTACATCACCATAGTAAATGTCACCATTTTTTTTATCAAAAGAAAAACGCCAAACGTTTCGTAGTCCCCAAGCCCAAATTTCTCCACGTTTATCTTTTTGTCCATAGTAAGGGTTAGATTTTGGAATACCATATGGTGTTTTATTAACATCAATTCTTATTACTTTTCCAAATAGAGTGTTCAGGTCTTGCCCTGCATTAAGGGGGTCTCCTCTTTTACCGCCATCACCAATAGAGATATATAAATAATCATCTGGTCCAAATTGCATATGGCCACCATTATGGTTACCATAAGGTTGTTTAAGATCAAATATGACTCGTTCAGATAAGGTGTTTGCAACAAGGCTACTTTGTGCGGAAAACTCTGATATAATAGTATATCCATCATTATTTATGTAATTAACATAAAATTTATTATTTGATTCATAGTCAGGATGAAAGGCAAAGCCTAACAAACCACGCTCATCACCAGGTCGACCTGGATTAACAACTCTATCACTAATATCTAAAAATGGCTCATTTAATTTTTCGTCGTTTTTTATAATTACAATTTTCCCCGCTTGTTCAACAACATAAAGGAATCTAGAATTTGTTGGATCCGATGTCACAAAGAGTGGTTTACTGAATCCATCTGCTATCAAAGTAGAAGATAAAGATAGCTCTTCAGCTTGAAGAAGAAAGGGTAGAATTGCGATAAGTATCTTTTTCATGTAATTGCCTTTACTTTATAATATCCAAAAATTCTTGCTCTGTTAATATGGTTATTGCTAAATCTTCAGATTTTTTTAATTTTGACCCAGCTCCGGGACCAGCAACTAAGAAATCTATTTTTTTACTAATAGAGTTGCTAGTCTTGCCCCCATTTGATGTTACTAAATCTTTTGCTTCATTTCGATTAAATTTTGTTAAAGTTCCAGTGAATACAAATACTTTATTTTTAAGTTTTTTACTTATCGGTGTGGAAACAGGAGCAAGTTCAACCCCCAAAGATAAGCATGAATCAACTATTTGAACGTTAGAAGATTCATTCCAAAACTTTATAATAGTCTTTGCTACTATTGGACCTACTTCATCAATTGATTCTAGATTTTCAATACTGCTTTTTCTAAAACTTTCAATATTCCCTTTAAATTCTTTTTCTAAAACTTTTGAAAGATGGTAGCCTACATTCCTTATTCCTAAAGCATAT
>JAAZYT010000157.1 GCA_014239505.1 Fidelibacterota bacterium
GGTTCTGGTAAAACTACATTACTTAGAATAATGCTTGGAAAAGAAACTCCAGATGCTGGGAATATTCAATTAGACAAATCAACAACAATAGGATATTTAGCTCAAGATATAATAGTAGGTAATGATCAATCAATTTTAGAAGAAGTTCTTAATGCTTTTCCTGAATTGAAAGAAATTGAAAGCAAAATGCATGAATTAACAAATGCAATTGCTATTGATGAAAATAATAATCATTTAGTAAATGAATTAGGTGAAGTTCAAAACCATTTTGAAGCTTTAGGTGGTTGGACAATAGAAAAAAAAGCAAAAAAAATATTATATGGTTTAGGCTTTAAAGATAAGCAATTAAGCCAACAAATGAGCATTCTTTCAGGAGGATGGCGGATGCGCGTTGCTTTAGCTTCAATTCTTCTTCAAGAACCAGATATATTATTTTTAGACGAACCCACTAATCATTTGGATTTAGATGCTACTATTTGGTTAGAAAAATTTTTAACAGATTGGAAAGGAGGAATGGTAATGATTAGCCATGATCGAACATTCCTAGATAAATCTGTTAATCATATTGTTGAAATTGACCTTAAAAAAGTTACTTTGTATAATGGTAATTATTCAAAATATAAAATTGAGAAAGCACTACGATTAGAGCAAAATCAAAATGCTTATAAAAACCAACAAAAACAAATAAAAGAGACAGAACGCTTTATTGATCGATTCAGATATAAAAGTACTAAATCAAAACAGGTTCAAAGTAGAGTAAAAATGTTAGATAAAATGGATAAAGTTTCTGCACCATTTGAAGATAATAATGCATTAAAATTATCATTACCGCAGCCTACACGACCACCATTAAAAATTGCATCATGTAAAAATGTGAGCAAAAATTTTGGAGATATTGAAGTATTTGATAAAATGAATCTGGCTATTGAAAGAGGGCACAAGATTGGACTAGTGGGTCACAATGGTGCAGGTAAATCAACTTTACTTAAAATGTTAGCAGCTGTAGAAAGTCCTTCCTCAGGTGATATTTTATTAGGTAGCGAAGTGGAAACAGCCTATTACGCCCAACACCAACTTGATATCCTTGATAAAGATGATACAATATTTGAAACTATTCAAAAAGTCAGCCCGGGGTGGGGAGAAACTCAAATCAGAACTTATCTAGGAAGTTTTTTATTTAAATCAGATGAGATTGATAAATTTGTTAAAGTATTATCGGGAGGTGAAAAAGCTAGGCTTGCAATGGGTAGAATGCTAGTTGAGCCATCTCACTTATTATTATTAGATGAACCAACAAATCACTTGGATATGATCTCTAGAAATATAGTTGAAGATGCTTTAACTCAATTTAACGGATCTATTGTCTGTATTTCTCATGATCGTCATTTTCTTAATAATGTTACTAACATAACTGTTGAAGTTGGTAATAATACAATTAAGGTTTATGAAGGGAACTATGAATATTATGAATGGAAAAAAATAGAAGATTCTAATAATATTGTTTCTACAAAAACTAAAAAAATATCAAAAAATAAATCAGAATATGCAGCAAAAAAGAAAAAACGTAATAGAGTATCTTGGCTAGAAAAACGATTTGTGAGAATTGAAAATGAGTTAGAAGAACAAAGATTAATTACTAAAAATCCTGAAAACATCGATAATTATGAAACTTTACAAAATGCAATGGATAAAATGAATGCTTTAGAAAGTGAATATTTAGAGCTGATGGAAGAGCATGAACTTCTTCTATCTTAATCTTTATCTATTTGTTATAATATTTAAGTGGGTCCATAATTCTTGATTAAACAACTTACGAGGCTATTCATTTTCGTAGTCTTCAATAGTAGGGCATGTACAAATTAAATTACGATCTCCAAAAGCATTATCAACACGACCAACAGATGGCCAATATTTAAATTCTTTTAGCCACTTAGCTGGATATGCTGCTTGATTTCGTGAATAAGAATGAGCCCAATTGTCATTTGTAACAACTTGAGCAGTATGTGGAGCATTGGTAAGAGGATTATCTTCTTGATCAAGATTTCCATTAATAATATCTTCAATTTCTTTTTTAATTGAGATCATCGCATCGCAAAATTGATCAAGTTCTCTTTTAGATTCACTTTCGGTTGGTTCTATCATTAATGTCCCAGGAACAGGAAATGACATTGTTGGTGCATGATAGCCATAATCAATCAACCGCTTTGCAACATCTTCATCAGAAATATTATGATCTCTTTTTAATGGTCGAAGGTCTAAAATAAATTCATGCGCTGAATATCCATTAGCGCCACGATATAATATTGGAAAATAATCTTTTAGTCTATGTGCCATATAGTTAGCATTTAATATTGCAATTTCAGTAGACATCTTTAATCCATCGTTTCCGAGCATGGCAATATATGCCCATGATATTGGAAGGACTCCTGCACTTCCAATTGGTGCTGCAGATACGGCATGAATTGCTTTTTTTGAATTATCTAAGTTAGGATGTCCAGGTAAAAATGGAATGAGATGTTTAGCAACACAAATTGGACCCATGCCAGGACCTCCACCTCCATGTGGAATTGCAAAAGTTTTGTGTAAGTTTATATGACAAACATCAGCGCCAAATTCACCTAATCGAGTAAGACCAACCATGGCATTTAAGTTTGCACCATCTAAATATACTTGACCTCCATGATCATGAATTAAATTACAAACTTCTCCAATAGCTTCTTCAAAAACTCCATGAGTAGAAGGGTATGTAACCATGATTCCTGCTAGATTTTGACTATTTTCTTCAACTTTAATCTTTAAATCTTCTAAATCTATATTTCCTTCATCGTCACATTTAACAACGACAACATTCATACCAGCCATTACTGCACTTGCAGGGTTTGTACCATGTGCAGATGATGGGATTAAGAATATATTTCGATGAGAATTTCCATTATCTAAGTGATATGCCCTAATAACAAGAAGACCAGTATATTCTCCCTGTGCACCAGAATTAGGTTGGAGAGAACATCCACTGAGACCTGTTATATCAATTAGCCAATCAGATAGTGAATCACATAACTCACTGTATCCTTGTGTTTGATCTGAGGGGGCAAATGGATGTAAAAAAGCAAACTCTGGCCAGGTTATAGGCATCATTTCAGCCGCAGCATTAAGTTTCATTGTACATGATCCAAGAGAAATCATGCTTGTATTTAAGGTTAGGTCTTTTGTCTCTAATCTATGAATATATCGCATCATCTCTGTCTCAGAATGGTACTGATTAAAAACTTCATGGCTAAGGAAAGAAGACTCACGATTTAAGGATAAATTAAAATTATTTTTTTGTGAAATTTCTGATTTAAAGATAGAAAGGATATCAATTAGGTCTTGGTCAGAAACCGTCTCATCAAGAGATATTCCAACATCATCATTTTCAAAATATCTAAAATTTAAATTATTTAGCTCTGCAGATTTTCTTAATTCTTCAATTGAATTTTTATTTGTTGATATACGTATTGTATCAAAAAATTGATCATGTACAATTTCGTAACCTGAAGATTGGAGGCTATTTGCAAGAGCTTTAGCTTTGTTATGAATACGATTTGCAATCGCTTTAATGCCAGATGGGCCATGATATATTGAATACATGCTTGCCATTACAGCAAGCAGCACTTGTGCAGTACAAATATTTGATGTGGCTTTATCCCTACGTATATGCTGTTCACGTGTTTGAAGAGCCATACGAAGTGCTCTATTCCCATTACTATCAATAGAGACACCAATAATACGACCTGGCATTTTTCGTTTAAAATCTTCTTTTGCTGCTATAAATGCGGCATGAGGACCACCAAATCCCATTGGCACTCCAAACCTTTGCGAATTACCAACTGCTATATCAGCACCTATTTCTCCAGGTGTTGGAATAAGGGCAAGAGCCATTAAATCTGTTGCTACGGCTATAAGCGCCCCTGATTCGTGAGCTTGATTACAAAGATTACGAAAGTTAAAAACTTTACCATCTGTAGCTGGATATTGAATTAAAGCGCCAAATATTTTATCATTAAAATCAAATTCTTCAATAGGTTTAATAATGAGTTTCACACCAATAGGCTCTGACCGAGTCTTTAATACATCTATAGTTTGAGGGTGACAATCACTGGCAACCAAAAATTGGTTTCTTTCTTTTGTTGAACGAAGCATCATAACCATTGCTTCGGCAGCAGCGGTAGATTCATCTAGAAGTGATGCATTAGAAATGTTTAAGCCTGTCATTTCTGTTATCATAGTTTGGTAATTGAGTAAAGCTTCTAATCGACCTTGTGAAATTTCTGCTTGATAAGGAGTATATGCAGTATACCAACCAGGATTTTCTAAAATATTTCGTTGAATCACTGGTGGAGTGATTGTACCATAATAACCTGTTCCTATATAGGACCTCGCAACTTTATTTTTTGATGCGATACCTTTAATTTTTTTTAAAAGGGAGAATTCATCCAGCCCATCACCAATATTTAATTTAGACTTAACATGAATTGACTTTGGAACAGTTTTTTCTACAAGCTCTTCTAGATTATTTAATTTAAGAGCTTCTAGCATCTCTTTTATTTCAGATGGTCTTGGACCAATGTGTCTTAAAGAAAAATTTTGTGTTAAGTCTTTAGGCATTTATTATTAGCTAGAATTAAGAATATAATTAGATTATTTAGGAAACAAATTTAGAAAGGAGATAGTATTTATGACCAATAGAATAATAAGCAATTCGAAGAATTTATTTATGATTATTTTATCCTTTTAGTGAGTCCTTATAATGTTGATCAAAAGCTGCAAGTAAGCTCTCTTGTCCTGAATAAGGAGCCGGGGAATATTTTTTAGATTGAATACCTAATTGTGATAATTCAGAAATATGCCAATCTTGTTTATTGGTCTTATGCCAAAAATTAACAGCATCGCTTGTATTATAATTACCAGATTTAATAACATCTTCATTAAATAACCATGAACAATTAACGATGCATTTATCAACACCATTAGGCCAAACAGTATGATACATTACATATTCAGGATGCAGGCTTATCAACATGTTTGGAGCAATTGAATAATAGTAAACTCTATTTAAATCAACTTTATCAATACTATTTAATGGTGGACAGCACAATTCTCCACTTTCAGTTATACTTTTTTTATCTTTACTAAAATTCATATATCCGCCTAAAAAAGGACCAGAATGCATATCGTTTAGACCACCTAAATAAGGAGTTATAGCCGCGAGTTCCGGATGAAGTATAGGACAATGGTAGCATTCACAGTAGTTTTGTATTACTAATTTCCAATTACCAGCAACATTGTATGTTTTTGTTTCTAAAGAAATCAGATTAGAAACATCCCAATTCTCAAATTTTTTTAATATTGGGGAAAAGGTATTCTCAAATTTTTCTGGATGATCTTTAAAATTAATAAATATAAATCCTTCCCATTCTGCGATTGAAATTGAGTGTAGAGGATAGTCTTTCTTATTAAAATTATTAACAGAATCCATATGAGGTGCACCTATCAATTCACCATCTAAATTATAAGTCCAACCATGATAACCACATTGTATTGAGTTTGAAAATTTTCCTGATAATTTGTCACAAATTCGAGTACCTCGATGACGACAAACATTAGTATGAGCTTTTAAGTTTCCGCTAGAGTCTCTTAAAATAATTGCACTTTCAGTATCTATATTAACAGTTTTATAATCACCATTTTTAGAAAGCTCAGAGGACCTTCCAGCACAAATCCAATTATTTAGAAAAATATTATTATACTCCATTATGAGTATTTGCGGATTTATATAGTAATCTCGCTCTAATGTGTGAGCACCTTCTCTAAGTGTTTCTGCTGTTTTTTTAAAACTCATCCTTTAAGAATTTCTCGTGCTGCATTAAATCCATTGGTACCATGTAAACCTCCCCCAGGGTGTGTGCCTGGTCCACAAAGATATAAATTGTTAATTGGAGTTTTATATTGAGAACAACTAATTGTTGGTCGCATAAACATAAATTGATCAAGAGTCATTTCACCATGATTTAAGTTTCCTTCCGTAATTCCAAACTCTCTTTCCATGTCTAGGGGTGAAATAATACTAGTCTCTTTAACTATTGATCTAAAGCTTGGGATAACTTTTTCTAGAGTATCAATGACATTAGTCTTTAATTGATCTTTTAATTGGTCTGACCATTCAGTATCTCTTAAATGATAAGGAGCATACTGAACTGTAGCAGAAAGTACATGCTCCCCACTAGGAGCAAAATCACTATTGAATAAAGTAGGTAAAACAAACTCGACATATGGATTATCAGCAAGACGACCATATTTTACAGCATCGGATGCTCGTTCTAAATATTCGATTGATGAGCTGATTGAGAAAACAGTTTTCATTTGATCTTTTGAAATACCATCAATTTTAGGAAGACTTTTGAGAGCAAAATGTATTCGAGCTGTACTTCCTCGGTATCTGATATTATTCAGTTGCGTTTTAAAATCAGGAGTAAGATTTGATGGGCCAACTAGATTTATAAATGTATTATTAGGGTCTAAGCCTGAAACAATTTGTTTTGCAATAATTTGCTCACCATTTTCAAGAGTAACACCAATACATCCGTGCTCGTCAGTATCAATAGATTGAACTTTTTTAGAAGTTTGAATCTCTGCCCCATAGCTTTCAGCACAGTCTTTTAAAGCTATGGCAAATTTTTCTGTACCACCTTTAACAAATTGCGCATTATGAAAAACTCCATTTGCATGCACATGTTGATGCAAAAGGTTGTAGCCCGTCCCTGCTGCAAAAGGCCCGAATGATAGATGGTGTATTCCTGAAGAGGCAACTGAAGTTCTAAGTAATTCAGTTTCAAACCACTCATCAACTAATTCAGGCATCATCATTGGGGCAACTCGTAATAGGTCCACAATCCCCCGAGTACCATGCTTACGAATAGGTCCGAACATAGATCGCATGCCTAAAATTTCTTTTATTCCAGCATTTGGTAAACCCGGTGGCGTTAATCCATATAATTTTTCTAAAAAGTGAGATAGCTTTGAAATATAAGAACTAAAATCTTTCCA
This sequence comes from Fidelibacterota bacterium, assembly GCA_014239505.1. Taxonomy (GTDB): domain Bacteria; phylum Fidelibacterota; class Marinisomatia; order Marinisomatales; family TCS55; genus TCS55. The sequence goes on from JAAZYT010000157.1 coordinate 7,087, forward strand.
TTTTTTAGCATCACTTTCAGAAAACTTTGCAATTGAATCAACGGTTTTAGAGTTTTCTTTGTGAAAAGCAATGTGCTCTTTATTTTCCCCAAGAGCAATTCTAAGAATTTCAGGTTGTTCTAATTCCAAGCCTTTGCTTTTTAAATCTAATAACTTTTCTATTCGAGGATCTATCCATTTAATAGTATCATTAAATACGTTACATTTATAACCAGGAGTAAATTCCATTGATGATGCCATTCCACCAACTGTATCCCTTGATTCTAAAACAAGAGTACGTTTTCCTGCTTTACTTAGAATAGAGGCAGTTGCTAAACCATTTATTCCAGCGCCAATTACAATTACATCATAATTGCTCATCACCAAGTTCCTAAAATCTTTTTTGCCGCCATTTCACCAGGTGAACCTGTAATTCCACCTCCAGGATGGGTTCCAGATCCACATTGGAAATAGTTTTTAATTGGCGTTGTATAGTCAGCCCATTTCACAGCTGGACGTAGAGAGAATAATTGTTGAAGCGTTAATTCACCATGGAAGATATTGCCTTCTGTTAAACCAAATGTTGACTCTAAATCTGCAGGCGTTAGTACTTGACGGTGCAAAATAATATCTTTGATATTTGGAGCATACCTTGCGATAGTATTTATTACAGCATCACCAAAAGCTTCTCTTTTTTGATCATTCCAGCCACCATTAAGATCATAAGGCGCGTATTGGACAAAACATGACATAACATGTTTGCCTGGTGGTGCCATGTCAGGATCTAAAACAGATGGAAGAATAATATCCATAAAAGGTGATTCTGAAAAATTTCCATATTTTGCATCATCATATGCTTTCTCTAAATGATCATAAGATGGACTTATAGAGATTGCACCACGTAAATGGTGACCATCTCCAGGAAGACATGTAAAATTAGGTAAGGCATCTAGAGCTAAATTAACTTTTCCTGAAGATCCACGAATTCTAAAATTTTTAATGGCAGAGACAAAATCTGAAGGTAGATCTGGCTCATCTAACATTTTTAAAAAAGTAAGTTTTGGGTCTAAGCCCGAGATAACAATATTTGAATTGTATTCATCACCATTTTCTAGAGCTACTCCAACTGCGCGACCATTTTTAACAATCACTTTTTCAACTGAAGCTTCGGTCATTATATCTACTCCAAAATGTTCAGCGGATCTTGCGATTGCCATGCTTACTGCACCAGTCCCACCTCTTTGAAATCCCCAAGCTCTAAAAGCACCATCAATATCACCCATGTAATGATGAAGCATCACATAAGCAGATCCGGGTGAACGAGGGCCCATAAATGTTCCAATTATACCACTTGCAGACATTGTTGCTTTTAAGGGTTCGTATTCGAACCACTCATCTAGAAAATCTGCTGAGCTCATGGTCATAAGTTTTGTTAAATACTCAAATTGTTTTGATGTCAAAGATTTAACATGATCTAATATTTTTTTTGTCGCTGAGATATCTGAGATTGAGGGTCGAATAGGATTAGGCGCAATAGTCTCTAGGATGGGTCTAACAGCCATACCGATTTGGCCCATTGCAGGTCCAAAACGCATATAATTTTCAGCATCTTTTTTTGAATGTCGCGCAATCTCTCTATATGTTTGATCTGAATCTGCTGTACGAATAAGATAATCATTTTCTAATGGTGTTAAAGTACTTTCCAAAGGTAGGAGCTCTAGGCCAAACTTTGGTAACATAAGTTCCCGCATGACATTTGACTTCATTAAACTAACCACATAAGAACAAACTGAAAATTTAAAGCCTGGGAAAACTTCTTCTGTTACTGCAGCTCCACCTAAAACATGTCGCCTCTCAAGGACTAAAACCTTTTTTCCTGCACGCCCCAAGTAAGCTGCGGCTGTTAATCCATTGTGACCACCACCAATAACAATAGCATCATATTTTTTTATTTTGGACACGAACGCTTCCTTTCTGGATCGAAAAAAGGAGTTTTTACAACAGTTGCTTTAGTTAATCTTCTAAAGTGTTCTACTTTTAATTCAAACATCAATTCAGAACCTTCTTTGGCATACTTGGATTTAATATGAGCCAAAGCAATATAGCGCTTAAGAAGGGGAGACCATGTGCCGCTAGTGGCATATCCAACTTGTTCATTATTATTATAAAGTGGTGTGCTAGTTCGCCATGCTGTAGATGGTAGCCCTGGAGCTAAACCCGCATCTCTATAATGTTTTTCAAATCCTGGCCATTCTATTTCAATTCCTACAAAGCTCCAACCTGAGCCATTATCTAACTCTTCAAGCAAAGGTGCTTTTCCAATAAAATTTCTTTTTTTCAGTTTGACAGCCCAACCCAATCCTAGTTCATAGGGTGATGATTTTCTAGATTCAATTAAAGCATGGCGCGTAGAGATATAGTCTACATCTAAAAGAATAAGGCCTGCTTCAATTCTCGCTATATCTAATGCGTGAAGACCTGTTGGGGTAATTCCAAATGTTTTACCTTTGTCAATTAGAATATCCCAAACACTTAAAGCATCATTGGGATCCATCCATATTTCATATCCAAGATCACCTGTATATCCAGTTCTTGAAATGGTTACTGGAATATTTTCAAAAGTCGTATCCATCATCCAAAAAAATTTTAGATTATCTAAAGATTTAGGCGAAGCTGAGTTTAGTATCGCTCGAGAATTTGGACCTTGAAGGGCAAGTGCGGCAGTTGAGAAAGAGTCATCTTTTATGATCACATCCATACCAGTGGAGTTACTTTCAATCCATTCTAAATTTGGTTCTGCGCTCGTAATCCTAAACTTGTTTTCAGAAAGTCTTTGTACGGTTCCATCATCAATAACTTTACCATGTTCATCACACCATGGTGTATACATAACTTGACCTACTTTACAAATAGCAATATTTCGTGTGACGAGTCTATCTAATAGAATTTGTGAGTCAGGCCCCTCAATAATATATTTTTTTAAGGGTGAAATATCTAACAAGGCTGCTTTTGTGCGAATTGCAAAATATTCATTTTCATGAGTTAACTCATAGCTGGTAGCAGCAAGATAGCCAGCCCACCTACGCCATTCTTGAGACTCATTTAATTTAGAAGTTCGTTCAAAAAAAGGAGAAAGCTTAAGCTGTGTATTCGCAGTGAATTTATTTTCATAAAACATTATTATGACCTCATAAAAGGTCTAGTTAAGCAAGTTGGGCCACCAGAACCCTTGATTGATATTTCACTACCATCATATGTATGAACCTCAACATTTTCAGCTTCAAGTCTTTGCTGGGTAATTGGGTTATTCTTTATCATAATCACTTTCCTGGGTGAAACAGCTAAAACATTGCATCCCATAGAATCGTATTCTTCATCGGGTACTTCAACCAATTTAATTCCTCGTCCTAGTAAATACTGTCTAAATGATACGGGTAATAATTTTGAATAAACCAGATATAGATCATAGTCAATTGGTGAAATATTGCTCATTAAATGAAGACAATCCGCAGGTCCTGTCCAATGGGGAAGAGGTACAGTAATAACCTTATCAACATCGCTTTTCAATAAAGACTTAAGTTGACGTATACCTTCAGCGTTGGTTCTATATCCTTCACCAACGGCTACGGTTCGTTCATCAATCCAAACTACATCTCCACCTTCTAATGTGCCTGGAGATTTAATCTGACCAAGTATGGGTACATTAATTGAATCAAAGTAGGAAGCAATTGCTTTAGGTTCAGTCTGTCGATCTCTCTTTCCCATATTTGAAAGAATAACGCCGCTATTTGATATAATACATGGATCATGAGTATAAATTGAATCAAGAGAAGTATCTTCATCTATTGGCAGATAGTGAATTTGAATACTATTAGTTTTTAAAAAACTAATTAATTGTTCATAATCTGAGCTTGCTTTTTTGTAGTCTGGTTTACCAAGATAATTTAGTTTTTTTGATTGATCATCAATTTTTAACTGATTTTGGTAAGCATCCTTGGGATGCTTTACTAAAACACGCTTTATTTCTCCAACCATACTTTGACAGCCAAAATCGTTATTCAATTTATTCTTCACACCAGTTAATAATTAAATTTGAGATGATTTTAATACAAGTTAATACTTCTTCAATTTTAACATACTCATTAGCAGAATGGGCAAGTCTTACATCGCCAGGGCCAAAAAGTACGGCTGGAATATCAGCATGATTCGTAAATAAACGCAAGTCTGAACCATAAGTAACGCCTTCAATTTTGGATGAAGAATTATTAACCTCTTTATATGCCATCTCTAAATTATTTATTATCGAATGTTCCACATCAGTTTTACCTGATTCAAATTGTCCCTCAAACCACTCAAGGATTGGCGGGTTTTCTTTTAGCCATAAATCTGAATCAGAAACTTTTTTTAAATGTTGGCTGAATGCCATTCGTGCATCTGATACTGATTCACCAGGGAACACTCCTAATCTACCTTCAGCTATAACCGACTCAGGAACTGTCGAATGCCATTCGCCACCCTTTATTGTCCCAATATTAATTGGAGCCACACGTTCTGGTGATTCATAATATTCCACACTAAATGAA
>JAAZYT010000078.1 GCA_014239505.1 Fidelibacterota bacterium
AAAAGCGTTCTTCCTGACATTCAAACAATAATTTCATTGGGAGAAGGTCATACACCATTAATTCCAATTAGTAATAATGTTTATGTAAAGGATGAAACGCTAAACCCTACCGGATCTTTTAAAGATAGAGGGATGGCTCTAGCTGTTACAATGGCAAAAGCGCAAGGAGTTAAAACTATTTGTCTCCCATCTGCAGGAAATGCTGGAATATCAGCAGCCGCTTACTGCGAAGCAGCAGAAATTAAATGTAATGTCTTTTTACCCGAGACCATTCCTGAGCCATTTAAAAAAGAAACGGATAAGTATAGTGCAAATTTAACTTTGAGTGGAAATACTATATCTGATGCAGCTAAGCAGATGCTTAATAATAAAGAAGATGGATGGTTTGATATCTCCACCTTAAAAGAACCTTTTAGAGTTGAAGGGAAGAAAACTTTAGGGTATGAGATTGCAGAGCAGTTAGGTTGGAAATTCCCTGATGTTGTTGTTTATGAAACTGGCGGTGGAACTGGCTTAATAGGGATGTGGAAAGCATTCCAAGAAATGAAAGGCATGGGTTGGGTAAAAGGAAAATTGCCGCGAATGGTAGCAGCACAATCTGATGGCTGTGCTCCTGTGGTTAAAGCTTTTCAAGGAATGGAAAAAGATACAGAATTTTGGGAAAATAGCCATACCATTGCGCTAGGTCTTAATGTCCCCGGTCCATTAGGAGGAAGATGGATTCTAGATGTTTTATCACAAAGTAATGGTATTGCCATAGCTGTCCCTGAAGAAGAGTTGGTAGCCTCAACAAAAGAAATGAATGATATTACCGGTATAAATTCAAGCGCTGAAGCTGGTGTAGTTTGGTATGCATATAATACATTATTAAAAATGGATTGGATAAATAATCAGGAGAGTGTTGTTTTATTTGCCACTGGTATAGAGCGTTGCTAAATTAATGAATCAATAAGAAAAAGGATTATGAAAAACCATTTTAAAAATACGCGTATTATATTCTTGAGTTTATTGTTTTTTGCATGCGAACCAATTGCTACTGAATTTGATGATATTGAAGATGCTGTTATGTATCAATCAGCTAGCCTAAAAGAATTCAGTCCCAAAAAAACCATAAAAGTAATGACATGGAATATTCGATTTGGCGTTGCTCGATTACGATTTTTTGGGGATGGTTGTGGAGACAAGGTTATAATGACAAAGTCAGAAGTGACAACAGGCCTCAAGGGTTTGGCAGCAAAGATAATAGCAGAAGATCCGGATATATTATTATTGCAAGAGGTTGATGTCCAGTCTAAAAAAACAGCATATATAGATCAAGCACAATGGTTGTTAGACAATACAGATATGAATTATGGAGCATATGGTTCAATGTGGCAAGCACAAGCAATCCTTGCTGATGGCCTTGGAAGAGTGAATACAGGGAACCTAATTCTTTCTAAATGGAAATTAGAAAATGCTGAACGAATTCAGCTTCCATTAAGAGGCGATCAGGATGGACTTACCAAATATTTTTATCTTCGAAGAAATGTACTAAAAGTCGTGGTAGATATGCCCGGCAACAAATTTTATGCAGTTAATACTCACCTTACTGCATTTGCAACAGATGATACAAAGCAAAAACACATTAAGGGTTTTAAAAGCGTTCTTGATAATATTACAGCTGAAGGAAAATACTTTGTTGCAGGAGGAGATCTTAATGAGCTGCCACCGAATGCTTTAAAGACAGATTACTGTCTTGAAGACCAGTGTAGTAATGAGTCATATCATACGGGCGGAGAATCCGAGCATAAAGAAGGAGCATACTTTACTCCTGAGATCACTTGGCTAAGTCCATTTTATAATACATATTCTCCCGCAATAACACTTTCAGATTATGGAGATAATGAGTCGGATTATTTTACTCATAGCCCTGATAACAATCTAAAATTAGATCGAAAATTAGATTATCTCTGGACCAACACAAAATGGGTAAGCTCAATAACACATAAAGAAGCGACCAAGCTTTCAGACCATATTCCCATAAGTGCTGTCTGGGAGGTTAAATGAAATATTTTACAGTTATTCTATTTTTTGGGATTTTAACAGCGCAATGGACTGGTGGATCGGCGAATCTAATTGAACCTGGTAGAAAAGAAATTGGTCTATTCTCTCCAATTTATATTGGTCTGAATAATGGGAAAGAACTGAGTATAAACAAATTTTTACTTATGCCAAACATCTCTCTTAAGGAGGAACGAGCGTTAATTGGTCAATGGAAAATGGCACAAAAATTCCAGATTGAATATCCTACAATAGGACTTAAATGGCTTCAAAGCCCTCTTGGAATGGAATTAGGTGAGCCAGATATGTTTGCGTTAATTTCACCACAATTTGATATTCCACAAATGGTTTCAGCTTATGCAGAGTTAATTGGTACTCGAGGGACAGAAAAAACAGGGAGGGTCTCTATTCGTGGTGGAGTCGCTTTATCACTAGGTGAAAAAATGGCAGAAGATGGGACAATAGACTTACCAATTATTTATCCGCGCCTTTCTGTATATTATAATGGTATAGCTATAAAAGTAGGTGGTGAATATTATCGTCAAACAAAAGGTCGCTGGTCTTATTTAATTGACTATGATATGTTCTTAATGCCAGGAGGAAGAGGTCGTTATTCTTTTGAACATAAAGGGATGTTAATCTGGTCAAAAAGTGAAAAGTTTAGAATATTGACAGGCTACAAACTGATTGCGGGTGAATACCCATTTGGTTCTCAAGCGCATTTATTACCAGCGTTGGATATTCAATTTGGCTGGTAGTCTTTTCAAGTTTTTTATGATCCCGTTGTTAATTACTATCCCTCTGATGGGACAATCAGGCCTATCAAAAAATGATTTAGTAAACGCGCTTGGTTGTGGTAATTGCCATAGTGGCATCCAAGGCTCTACAGTAATCAATAAAAATGCTCCAGACCTTAGTTATTCTGGATTAAAATATAATGAAGCTTATCTCTATGACTATTTAAAATCACCTCAAACAGTCAGGCAGCACATTGGAAATTCTAGAATGCCAAATTTTCAATTTTCTGATGACGAAGCTTATGCTTTAACTATTTTTCTTATGAGTAAAGTTTCCTTACCAAAGGAACGTGTATTAAAAAAGCGTAGATATAAAAGCAATGAAAATACTTTTGCACTTATTAATACAGAATATCAATGTACTGCTTGCCATAGTTTAAATGGTTCAGGCAATAATAAATCAATTGATCTTTCCTTAGCGGGAAGACGTTTAAAACCAGAATGGTTATTTGATATTATTTTAAAACCATCTGCTTACGTGCCAAGAGCTTCGCCTATGCCAACTTTCTTTAATGAAGATAAAGAAGCCTATGAAAAAATTTCAGAGATAGTTGGTTATTTAAAAGACTTGGATGGCCCAAGCTTGGATAAGCTTAATTCTCATTATAAAAAAGTGTCTAAGGAAAATTCAACAATTACATTAGAAATGGGTCAAAATATATTTTTATCACAAAATTGTATGGCTTGTCACAATATGGAGACTGAAGAATCGTGGTTCTTTAGTCATAATGCGCCTGACCTAAGTGCTCAGAAAATGAAAACCAAACCTGACTGGTTAAAAAAGTATCTTTATCAACCTTCCCCGATTAGGCCAAATGGATATTTCCCAGGCACTGGAAGCAGGATGCCAAATTTTAATTTAAGTGAAAATGAGGTTGAAGAAATTAGTCAATGGTTAGGCTCAGCTTCATTAAAAACAAAATTAAAACCAATATCAGCATTTCAAACACGCAAGGTTGAGCGGTTACTAAATGATTTTCTTCCATGTTTAGGTTGTCATGAATTGAATGGTAAGGGAGGTCAAATTGGACCAAGTTTATCAAATACTGGAAATAGACTATTTGATGGATATATTAAAATGGCAATTCAAGCTCCACATATGGTTATGCCTGAAAGTATTATGCCAAAAACAGCTATGGACCCAAAACTTATGCCTTTAATTCAGTCTTATTTTTCTAATAGAACTAATGAAGAACAGGTTGAATATTTAAATCTAATCAAACACAAACCTTATCCAATTTCAAATCAATATTCATCAACTTGTGCTCCATGTCATGGCCTTAATGGGCAAGGAAAGGGCTTTAATGCAGAGTATTTACATGTGGCTCCAGGCAATCTTGCAGATGGTAATGTAATTGGACAAAGAGCTGACCACACGTTATTTGAAACAATATATGGTGGTGGTCGAATAATGAATAAAAGCCATTTTATGCCAGGTTGGGGAGAAAAACTTAGCCGTGAAGAAATTGTAAACCATGTGTCGCAAATTAGAAAATTTTGTGAATGTAGCCCCCCTGAATGGTCAAAAAATTAAATTGAAGCTATGCTAAAAAAATTTGGGTCTATAAGTATAGCTTTATTTTTAATAAATATTATAAATGCTGACCAAGATCAGTTTATTGGCTCTAAGGCTTGTCAAAATTGTCATCCAGACCAGTTTGGGACATGGAAAGAATCAACTCATGGGAATGCAGGAGGAAAGCCTAATAAAAGGCGAGTATTGGCATCCTTTGACGGTAAAAAAATAAACCTAGAAAATGGATGGTTTATTCCTTTTACAGAAAATGGCAGATTTTTTTTCAGAGCAAAAGAGAATGGCTTCCCAGAAAAAAAATATGAAGTTATAGGCGTTGTTGGTGGAGGACACATTTATGGAGGTGGAACACAAACATATTTTGGATTATTTCCTGATGGAACAATGCGTTTGCTTCCATTTGACTATCACCCCGCAAGCAACACTTGGTTTTTTGAAACAAATGATCAATCTGGGTGGGTTCCTGTTTCAGAAAGTTTATCCTTTAGAAGAGCATCTGAATGGCCACCTTCAAGAGTTTTAGGCGCTCTTGAAGAAAAACAAAACTGCCAACAATGTCATGGGAGTCAGATTAGAACATCATTTTATAATGATAAAGGGAAATATATATCAGATAAAACTGCGCTTTCTATTAATTGTGAATCGTGTCACGGTCCAGGAAAAGAGCACGCGAATCTTATGCAATATGGAGAACCTATAATTCAAGGCTACACAGGAATACAGTCATTAAAGACACTATCGAAGCAAGAATCTGTTGAAGTTTGTGCTCAATGCCATGCTTTGAAGGATATGATAAGACCAGGTTATACTCCAGGGAAAGATTTTAAAGATTACTTTAGCACTAAATTTGCAATGCTTGGAGGGAACCCTTATTATCCTGATGGAAGAGTAAAAGCCTTTGGCTATCAACAAAACCATGTTTTTAGTGATTGCTATATTAATGGTTCAATGACCTGTGTAGATTGCCACAATCCTCACTCTAACGAGTATCAAGATGTAAACCGTATTCCTTTAAAAGGAAAGTTTGACAATGGCCAGTGCACCTCTTGTCATATGGCAAAAGCATCAAATATTGTAGATCATACTTTTCATAAACTAGAATCTGAAGGTAGCCTTTGTACTTCATGTCATATGCCCTTCATGCAACATAAAGCTGTAGGTAATAAAATAAAATTTGAACGAGCAGATCATACAATTTCAATTCCACGGCCATTGGTTGACCAAGCCTTAAATATTAAAAATGCTTGTCAACAATGTCATGTTGAAATGAGTATTGCAGAAGTGAGCAATCAAATGAGTGAATGGTATGGAGAGTTAAAACCATTACATCCTTTGGAAGCCATCCTGATGAAGTTCAATGAAAATAGTAATTCAGATAATTTAGCTGATTTGCTAGGAACCAACTCAGACCCTCCCCCTCAAGTTTTTGCAGGTTTATCAAAAGCATTTATGTTTAATCAACCAAAAGAAACTTCTGAAATAATTAACAGACTAAAACACTTAAGTAGTAATAGTGATGTTGATATTAAAGGCCTTGCCTTAGCTTATTTAGACTTGTTACGGTTGGATGATTCATCTTTAAATGATTTTATAGTTAAGTCATTAGCTGAATCCGGAAAAGATCAAACAAAAGTTCGTACCCGTTGGAGCACGGCGAATTCTTACAGAGCTGAAGATCAAATTAAAAGAGGGATGTTAATTTTTGGAATTAACCTTTATCAAAAGGCTATTAAAATTTGGCCAAGAAACGTTAGAGCTAAAAAAGGACTAGCTCAAGCTTATATTTCAATTGGTGATTTCACAAAGGCAATACAAACCTTTGGTGAAATCATTCAATCAAATGCTATGGATTGGCAGGGCTGGGCAGGACTCGCAAATACGCAAACACGTTTAAATCAACTAGATTTAGCGGTCGAAGCTTATATGAGATCATTAGAAATCAATGTATATAATCCTAAAGCCCATCTAGGAATAGGAAATGTACTGTTCAAAATGAAAAAAAATGATCTTGCTGAAATGCATTTACAAAAAGCGATAGATTTAGATCCTTCTCTATCAGAGGCATACATTTATTTAGCTGCCACAAAAATTCGTCTTCAAGATTATAAGATGGCAACAAGAATATTAGATCGCGGTTTAATCTTAAACCCTAAGGATGAAGCTGGAGGCATGATGAGAAAAAAAAAAAAAAAGTTAAAGAATTAATTTTTAAAATATAATTTGTGTATATTTAGCGTCTATTTGAGTATGGGGATGTATTATAGGAGGTATTGTAAATGAACAAAAGAAAATTTTTAATTTTACCATTATTATTGATTTCAATAATAATAG
>JAAZYT010000109.1 GCA_014239505.1 Fidelibacterota bacterium
AATACTATTAAAAAATTTCGCCTGCTCCTTCTTCCATATCCATACCTTGGCTATTTCTTTGACGGCTATAGCGACTTTTATCTTCCATTTTACCAAACCTGTATTCTAAAGTTAAACGGACGGTACGGCTACTCCAATTTCTACTTGATTGTTGTTGCCAATTATCCCCTTCAGTATAAAAACTAAAGCCTGAAAGATTAAAGGGATCACTTACATTTAAAGTTAGATTAAAACGTTCTTCCATAAATTTCTTTTTTAATGACATTGAAGAAAAAGACATAGCATCCATTTTACCGATGGCGATATCTCTAGCTGGCATATAAAACATGAAAAATGAAAATTCAGTTGTAGGGTTCATATTCCACATTGTGGTAAATCTTAAGCGCTGTCCCTGGGCAGTATTATCATAATCTGAACCATATAAATCTGTATTTATCTCATCCCAAAAAATACTACCAGAGAACATTAGTCTTAGTTTTCGTCCAAGCGATCCAACAACACTATAATCAATACCTTGAGTTTTTTGATCAGAAATATTTTCATAAGTTGCAACCGATACACCATCTGCACGCATTTCTTTATGGCGTTGCATTTTATCAGTTGTATGACGGTAATAGCCACCTAAACTCAATGAAAAACCACTAGAAAAACGACTAAAATTAATTTCATACGAATCCGTGTATTCTGGTTTTAAAAATGGATTCCCCACACGAAGGTTTTTATTATCTTGTCTTGAGCTAAAAGGATTTAACATTCGAGAGCGTGGACGATTCACTCGTTTTGAATAGCTGGTTTGTATTTGTAAAAGTTGTGGCGCTCCAAATGATACTGAGAGACTTGGATAAAAGCTGGAATAGGGGTTTTTAAAAGTTTTATTAATTGTTTCGGATAGCATATCTACCGTTTCGTATCTACCTCCAGCGTTAATTCCAAAAAAACCAATACTTCCACCATATTGCAAGTATGCTGCATTAACTGTTTCATTATAAACAAATTCATTACTGAATTCTCTATCTGAAACAAATGAATTAGTAGCTTCATTAAATATTTCAGCTATCTGTGAATCCCCTCTATCGGTTGATTTGCTGGAAAATCCTACTTCGAGTTTGCTATCATCACTAAATGGATGCACGTAATCTAATTTGAAATCGTAACCACTACTTGTTCCATCTTGTCCATTTATAGCTCTATCTAAATCAACATAGTCAGATCCACCACTATCAGTATTATAATATTCATTCAAACCGTCATTAAGACCATCTGAGAAACGTGCATAAGATGTCAACTTTTGTTTTGGGTTCTTGAATTTTTTATCGTAATTCAAATTAACATCATAACCATTTCTATCATTATTACCACTCGTAGTACGTATGAATTTTCGCTCTCCAGGACCACTATCTAAAGTGTATGTTTCGCCATCATTCTCGCGATTACCATTACTAAGTGTAGTGGAGATTGCCAGTGATTGAGAGGGGTCAATAAAATATTCAAAACCAGTTTTGATGAATAGGTTTGGTCCACCGGAGTTTGATTCACTATCTTGATTTAGTCTATTATTAAAATTTGCAAATTCCATGGTTCGAAGACTATTACCTGAAGAAATTCTTTTTCTTTCATTCATACCTAGATTTATAAAACTATTAAATGAAGTTGTACGGTAATTTACTTGACCAGAAAGATTTGTTCCACCCTGTGAATCACCACCAGTATTTAAGTTACCATTTAATCCTGCAAATTTATTTTCTTTAAGAACAATATTTATAATG
>JAAZYT010000172.1 GCA_014239505.1 Fidelibacterota bacterium
GCTTCAGCAAATAACATTCCATAAACTACAGGATTTTCAGAAAAAGGAAACCTAAATTCTGTTGAATACTTCATAATGGTATTACCGCCAATACCACGACCCTGAGCTGTTAATGGTCCAATAGAATTATCTGGATAGCCTCTAAGCATAGTTCCATAAGGAATCCCATTCCCACCCATAATAAATCTTTCATAAGGTGGAATATAGGTATATCCACCGCCAACATTTAACTGACGAATTGTACCCATTTTTAATGAACTAGTTAGAACAAATTTCCAAAAGGTTGGAGTATACCAGTCTAATGTTAAAACATGCTTATGGTAATGTTCGTCACCACCAAGGGAACCACCAGAAAAAGTTGATACAAGTGTTGCGCTTGATCCTTGGGTTGGAAATTCAGCCTGATCTCTACTATCCCTAACAATAGTTTGAGATAAGTTAATGCCTGTAGATTTTCTGAAACTTCCTAAATATTCATTTAATACTTCTTCATCACCCATATATTCTGCTCTACGTAATGTTAAAGACCAATAGGCTCTAAAATAATCATCGGGCCATTTTAATCTTCGACCCCATTCAATTGAACCACCTTTTGATAATTGATCAAAAGGATAAAAATAATATGAGTTACCTTGTCCTCTAAATGTGTAAAAAAGAGAAAAACCAATTCTGTTTGGAGTGTCTCTAAACATTGGATCCATAAATCTAATATTAAAGCTCTCGTATTTACCTGGTGTACCATAATTATTCATTACAGAAACCTGTGTCCCAACATTAAAGCCAAAAGATAAAACCTGCCCTTTACCCAAAAAATTATTGAATTCAAGGTTTCCACCACCTGTCATTCCATATATGCCTGTAAATCCTACATTTGCACTTGCTTTATCAGAAGATTTTTCTTGTAATGAAATATCTAAATCTATTTCATCTTCATCTACTGGAATTACATTTGGACTTAATGAAGTAGGATCAAAATAATTTAGCACACTTAATTTTCGCATACTTCTTTGCAATAAAGTTCTACGAAATAAATCACCTGGGAAAACATCTAACTCTCTACGTATAACATTCTCACGTGTTTTATCATTCCCATAAATATTAATATTTCGAATGTATACTTCATTATTTTCAGTTACAGAAAAATGCACATCCAAAGAGTCTTCACCAACTGGCGTAAAATATGGTTCTATACTACTATATAGGTAACCGCGATCCATATAAAGACTTTGAACATCTTGAAAGACTGCTTTCTCAAAACCTGCCTGGCTGTAGGGATCCCCTTGATTTATATTTAATGCACCATCTAATATTTCTGTAGTATAAAGTTCATTGCCTTCCCAACTAAAATTTCGAAATTTATATTGATTTCCTTCATCCACATTAAGGAGAACAACTAGGCCACGTTTTTTAGGCTCGTAATAAACTGAGTCAGAAAGAATACTAAAATCTCTATAACCTTCATCACGATAAAAAGTAGTCAATACATTAAGATCTTCATCAAATTTCTTTTGATCATAAGCAGGAGCCCAAATTCGCCACCAAGAACGAATCTTAGTCTCTTTTAGTTGCCACCTTAATTTTAACAAAGATAGTTTTTTTCTAACAAAATCAGGTAAAGGAATCCAGGCCTTTGTTGCAATCCAACCAAAATTATTATTGCGACCTTCAATTTTAATATCTTTTATTTTTAGTTTCTTACCTTCTTTAATAGAAAAAGTTATATCTTGCTTTTGATCTTTCCCAGAGCCAACAGAGTCCATACTTGCTGAAATATTTGCTAGAAAATATCCATCTTCCATATAAAGTTGATTCATTTTCTTAATTGATTTAGTAATAAAATTTGGCTTTATACGCATACCCCTTTGAAACGTTATTTCTTCTTTAAATTTCTTATCTTTTAATTTTTTGTTTCCTTTAAAAATCACCTGCCCTAGTACCGGGGCTTCTTTAACCTCAATAGTTATTATTATTCCTTCGGGTGTTTCACCATCAAAGTGAATTTGGATATCATTAAAAACTCCTAGCTCCCAAAGACGCTTAACTGCTCGACGAAAGTCTTCACTTGAAACTTCTTGCCCTTTTTGAAGCCCTGCAGTGTATAAAACCATGTTTTCGCTTGTTGCAAAATTCCCATCAATATTTATTTCATTTAGCTTAAACGATGGTGGCGCCTGAGCGATGACCTTTGCTATGATAAATAAAAATAGTAACTTTCTCATTATGAAACCTGTTCACTTGTTTGGCCAAAACGCCTTTGCCTATTTTGATAGTCAATAATTGCATTCAATAATTGATCTTCTCTGAAATCAGGCCAAAAACTATCTGTCATATATAATTCTGTGTATGCTGATTGCCATAATAAAAAGTTGCTTATTCTATGTTCTCCTCCAGTTCTGATCAATAAATCTGGATCAGGAGTATCACAAGTATAAAGTTCACTTGTTATGATTTCTTGTGAAATATCTTCAGATTTCATTTTGCCTTTTTCAACTTTATTAGCAATACGTTTAAAAGCCATTATTAGTTCCTGCCTACTTCCATAACTCAGAGCTAATATAAGATTAAGACCTGTATTATTCTTTGTTTTATTAATTCCTTCAATCATTGCTTGTTGTGGATCTTTTGGCAAATCATTTAAGTCACCAATTATTGACAATCTTACATTGTTTTTATTTAAGTTATTTATCTCTTTATTTATTGTTCGTAATAATAACTTCATAATTGCTTTAATTTCAACTTTGGGTCTATTCCAATTCTCACTTGAAAAAGTATAAAGTGTTAAATGAGAAATTTCTAATTCACCACAAATTTGAACAATTTCGCGTACAGAATTGATTCCTTCTTGATGACCAGAAATTCTGGGTAAGTTCTTTGAACTTGCCCATCGACCATTACCATCCATAATGATTGCAATATGGTTGGGTATATCACCTTGTTCTAATATTTGTTTTCTAAGCAACTTAGACATAATTCAATTTGTATTTATTATAGTATAAAAACAGCTGGCGAAGTTACCATTTGAGAGATACTCAATCAATAAATAATCAAATATTATG
This sequence comes from Fidelibacterota bacterium, assembly GCA_014239505.1. Taxonomy (GTDB): domain Bacteria; phylum Fidelibacterota; class Marinisomatia; order Marinisomatales; family TCS55; genus TCS55. Next base: position 3,057 of record JAAZYT010000172.1, read on the forward strand.
TTTCTCATATAATTCTGCTATATGATGATCAAAAGGTTCCAAACTTGTAGGAACATTAATATTTTTGAATTCTGTTTTACACTTATAACATTCTACGGAGTCTTTAATTCTACGATATAGAAAATAATCTAGAGCAGATAAAAATATTAAACTTAAGCCATATGTCCAAGGAACAAATAAAGCACCAATCAAAATAATTATACACCCTAATGCTTGGTTAAAATCTTTTTTTTTATATAAATGTTTACTTTCACAAATTGGACAAAAAGAAAAATCCATATCTGAATTAAATAAATCTGGGCGCTTACAATGACTGCATTCATCCACTCTTTCAAAAGATATAATTCTATTACATTTTACGCATTCAAAGTGACTCAAAGTAAAAATCCAAACTTAAGTAAATAGTATTTGAATAAAAGATCTCCAAAAAGAATTGAGAGAACTGAAACGTATATTAAACCTGTTGCACTTTGTGTTGCTTGTAATTTCAAAGTCTTCCAAATAAATAAATTTAATATTAAAGGAACGACATTCCCCATAAACATTGCTATTGCTAATAAAAAACCATCAAATTCAAATGTAAAAGCCCAAAGATTGTAGCTTATACCATACGAATCTGTTACGCTTTCTATTGACATATAAATTACATCCCACAAGGTACGAACCACTAGGAGCAATGAAAAAACTACAATTGATCTTTTGAGTAGTGTAATCGGAAGATTAATAACATTTAAATACCAGTGACCTAAAATCATTGAAAAGAAGACTGATGCCGTAATCATTGACCCCAATAATATCATAAAAAAAAGAATTAGATAATTTGATTTAGGTGAAATTTGAATGATAATTTGGAAAAAAGCAAAACACCCTAAAATTGAAATAATAGTAATGATAAAATTATTTATTCTCTTAGAATTCCAATAATAAGCAGTAATAATCAATACTAAGCTAATCCAAAGCCAAATATAAATTTTTGAAATAAAATTTGATTCTATACCAATGTATCCTATTACACCTAGAGATCCAATTATACAGGATAAACCTAAATTAAACCTGTAAAAGCTCGTATCAATTTTTTTTACTGGTGTTAGCCATAAAAATAAAGGGTGGGAAATAGCATATCCTAAGAAAACAATGACAATAGTGTCTATAAAAAAACTATACATCAGTTCAAGACATCTTTAACCTTTTCAGCAATATTAAGATAAATCTTTGAAACGTGCGCTTCAGGACTTTGAGCTACAATTGGTTTTCCAATATCAGTTGCTTCCATTATATCTTGTGATATAGGAATCTCTCCTAATAATGGTACATTTAAACGTTCACTCTCAGATTTACCTCCTCCACGTTTAAATAAATCAATTCTTATTGCAAATTTTCCATCATCTCTAATATCCACAGGTTGTCCTTCAATTAAAATATTATCTCCATTCTTAACTTCCCCTTCTAAAAACAAGCCTGACATATTTTCAACAACACCAAGAACGGGAGTATGTACTTTTCTAAACATATCAGCACCTTTCCTAACATCTGCTAAGGCAATATCCTGAGGAGTTGTTACAATAATAGCGCCATCAATTTTTAATTTCTGAGTTAGTGTTAGTTGAACATCGCCTGTACCAGGAGGTAAGTCCAAAATTAAATAATCTAATTCACCCCACAATACATCATTAAAAAACTGTTCTGTCATTCGAGCTACTAATGGACCTCTCCATATAACTGGAGATTTATTGCCACTAATAAAACCAAAACTCATGATTTTCATTCCCATATGATCCAAGGGTATTAGTTTTTTATCTTGAGTAAGATTTGGTTGCTCATTAATTCCTAAAATTATTGGCAATGAAGGACCATAAATATCTAAATCAAGGAGACCTACATTAAAACCTAATTGTTTTAATGAAAGAGCAAGGTTAGCAGCTACAGTAGATTTTCCAACTCCACCTTTTCCACTTGCCACAGCAACAACATGTTTTATTCCTTCTAATGGACTAATAGGCTGCTTTTGAGGAGCCTGCGGGCCTACACTTGGCGAAGATTCCGTCTTACTTTCAATGATATCCACAGAAATATTCTTAAATTTTGATGTGCTTTTGAGAAGCTTTTTTACTTCATTAATTACAGAATTCTTTTTCTCTTCTTGCTGAGTTGTTATTTTTAAAGCTACAGTGACAGAATCTTCTTCAACTTTAACTTCATCTACCATACCAAAGGATACAATATCTCTGCTAAAACCAGGATAATTTATATTTTTTAATAAATTGAGTATTTTTTCTTTATTCATAATAATACAAAAAAAACGGCTGTTGAATTAGTAACAGCCGTTTCACTAGGTATTTTTTTAACAAAATTAACCAGAATATTCGCGACCAAAATAATCGTAATTAATTTTAATATATTTATTCCATTCTTCTGGAACTTCACTCTCTTCAAAGATTGCTTCAACTGGACATTCAGGTTCACATGCCCCACAGTCAATACATTCTTCCGGATCAATATATAATAATTTGTCCTCTAAATTATTTTCATCATATCCCTTTGCGTCCCAATCTTCTTTTTTGGGGTGGATACAATCCACCGGGCAAACCTCTACACAAGCTGTGTCGCAGGTTCCAACACAAGGTTCAGCTATAATGTAAGCCATTGTTTTCTCCTAATAATGTTTTCAAAGCGTTACTAAAATTAAACTACTTTTATTAAATGACAAAAAGGCTTTTATCATAAAAAATAAATTCTTTTAATTTCTTTATCTCTATTAAATTCTTACCTGATAGAATAAAGAAAAAAATGCCAAACAAAACAAATTACGATCATTATAAAACTGTACCTGATCCTGCAGAAAAAGTTAACTACAAAAAGAAAAAACCTAAACTTATTGCAGTTGTTGACGAAGATAATTGTACTGGATGCCAAGTTTGTGTACCTTTTTGTCCAGTTGATTGCATTGAGCCAGTCCCCAAAGAAAAATATGGGATTCCAATACCACCTGTTCAAGTTCGTCATGATGAATGTATAGGTTGTCAAATATGTGCAAAAGCCTGTACAAAACTAACATGGGATGCTATCAGAATGATAAAAACTGAAGAATTTGAAGAAATATATGATTTGCCTTTATCAGGGTAAGTTGAAGTAAACTATAAGTTTTTCAAAAAATAAGTTCTTATTTCTGCATCATTAAATTCGCCTTTAATAATACCAACTTTTGAAATTTGATTATTAAAAATTATAAAATGGAAAGGGACTCCCCACTTTCTATTATCATTTACAGTCTTTCTAAATTTGTAAAACTCAGTCTTTAATCTTAATAATTCATCTTTTTCAAATAATTCACCAAATGAATAAGGAATCGATATATCATTATTTTTTATAAATTTTTCTGAAGCCTTTTTTTGAGCATAATCCATTACTATCCTCATTGTTAAATCAAATTTTTTATAATCATCATAAATTTTACTTAAGGACCTTATTTGATTGATACAATCAGGACACCATTCTGATAAATAAGATAATATTTGAATTTTAGAGTGTATTTTTTTTAATGGCTTAAGAAGAGTTAAAATAGATTGTTCATTTTTTACATTAATCAATTCTATTGGAACATGATTATTGTTTATACCCAAACTAATTGAACCCAACAATTACTATTATTAGAGACAACCCTAATAACCCGAGATTTCTATTCATGGTAAATTTTTGCTTAATATAATCATTTCCCATATCGCTATGAATCAGTTTAGATCTCGAAAGATGAGTAAATACTACAGTTAATAATCCAATACAAATCTTGATTTGCATCCAGCCTATAGTAAGCCAATACATTCTATCAATTGACATTAATACTCCAGAAAGTGGAATAAAAAATGATGCGGGCATCTCAACTTTTGTTATTAAATCTAAAATGAGTGCTTTATCGTTTGTATTTTTTCTTGACCAAATAATAGATACTGTTAATGCTGTACCAAACCAAGCAGCCATACCTATTAAGTGAATAAACTTAACCACATTATAATATGTTAGATTTTCAATATTCATATTTTAATCAATCATCTTTTGAATTTCTATCTTAACTTTTTCACTTAGCCTTTCTACTGTCATATTCACATAATGATCTTGCGTTATTGGCTTGCCAAAAACTGTTGTTAGGATGCTTGGCTTAATTCGCCAATCATTTTTATTTTTTGCTTCGTATGCACCTTTTAAACCTACAGGAATAATTGTAACGCCTGTGTTTTTTGCAACATGAAAAGCTCCTTTTTTAAAATTACCTAATTTACCATTTAAGCTTCTTGTTCCTTCAGGTGCAATCATTGCTGATGTTCCGTTATTAATAACTTCCTCTAATTTTTCTAAACTTGTAATTGCTGAACCTAACTCTTGCCTCACTAGTGGAATTACTCCATATTTTTTTACTAAATAGCCCCAAACAGGGTAAGAAAACTGTTCAATCGCACCCACTCCTGTGAAGTAATGCGGTACTCCTGCAACAATCATAAAAGCATCAAATAGTGATTGATGATTCATTAAATACAAGTAAGGACCTTTACTTTGGTCCGGCTTTGAACCTTCAACTTTGAACCATTGTGCTCCAAATATCATACAAATTCGTGCTATTATCTGTGCCAATTTATGAAGTTTATGTGCTGGAAATAAAATAATTGCTAAAGAATATATAATCGTACCAAATAGAAATATTATTGCCCAAAATGGCCAAATAATTATTGAAATAATTGCCTTAAACATTATTTTTTTCTAATAAGTCAAATAACTTATGATTTGCTTTATGGAATGCATAATTATTTATTTCTTTTCGAGTTATCCATTTAATATAATTAGTATCTGAGGTTGAATAAAATTTTGAATTTTTTATTTCACAATTATAAAATGATATGTTCATTTTATAGTGAGAAAATGAGTGAACAATATTTCCAATTTTATAATTTATATTCAAATTTATATTATATTTATTTTTTAATGACACATTGAATAATGATCTATTATTTAATCCATCAACTTTAATCATAGGTAATTCCCAAAGTCCACCTAAAGCGTCGTCATTTTTTCGTTTTACTATTAACATTGATTTATTTTTTTGAATAAAACATGCAATAAAATAATTTATTGGTATTGCTTTTTTTAACTTAGGATTAGGATATAAAAGTGGATTCCCATTTATAAAAGCTTTGCAAGAATTAGAAAGTGGACAATTTTCACAGTTTACATAATTTGTCTTACATATTGAACTACCTATATCCATTATTGATTGAATAATCTCACCGGGTCTTAAATTATTAAAAGTAGCAAGTTTTGAATATATTCTTTTTTTGTTATAATTGGTTTTATTCTTTAATCCTAAATAACGAAACATAACTCTATTAATATTAGTATCAATTGCAGGGTGTGATTGATTAAATGCAATTGACATTACAGCAGCTGCAATATAAGGGCCAACACCTGGAAGTGAATTAAACTTTTTTATATCTGATGGAATTTCACCACAATAATCATTCATTACAATTCGACAGGCATTATAAAAATTTTTACATCTAGAATAATAGCCTAAACCTTCCCATAACTTAAGAAGATCATCAATATCAGAGTTTGCAACACTTAATAATGTCGGATATTTTTTAATCCACTTTTTATAATACGGAATTACAGTATTTACTTGAGTTTGTTGTAACATCACCTCAGAGAGCCATGTTTTATAAGTGTCATTAATTTCACGCCATGGCAATTTTCGCTTATGCACATCGTACCATAACAATAATGCTTTATTAATATTTGTATTATACAATTATTATGAATTTAAACGATGTTTTGAAATGAGCCAATGTAAAGTGGATAAAGTTTCTTTCACTTCATCTTGATCTTCAATTGGTATTTTACTAAAAATCTTAGATCCAAAATGATCAATTTGTTGCTCTATTTTAAATTGCAATTTTTCACCACTTACCGTTAACAAAATAATAAAAGACCTACCATCTTTTGGATTTTTAATTTTTCGTACAAAATTATTTTTTATTAAAATATCTATTAGTCTAGTTAAAGTGCTATTGTCAACCCCTATCCTCTTTGAAAGAGTTGACATATCTATACCATCTATTGGAATTGATGATAAAAGTGTAATTTGAGGTAGAGTAAGATTTAATTTTTTTGTGCTTGTTCTAAAAAGCGACTGAAGATCAATTAGAAACTGCTTTAATAATTCACCAAACTCCATATTTGTATATTACAAATAATTAAACCTATTTACAATAAGCTATTAATTAACTTTTGCTCCATTCTTAATTTTTTTATTTACATCTAGCAATCTTGTAAACCCATTTTGATCATCAGCGCCCATTACTAAAACTTCAGATTTAAAAGAACCTATTTTTTTGATGCCAAGATTCATTACTGCAATAATTTGTCTACCCTGGAGTTCTTTTACTGAATAATTATTAGTTATTTGTGCGCTTGACCATTTTATCCCATAATCACCAAAATCAATTTTTAATTTATATGCAGGTGTAATTGCCTCAGGAAATAATTCAACCCTTAATATTTCACCTACACGTATTTCTAATTTATTAAAGTTATTAATATCAATCATTTTATTTTGGCAATGTCCATAATAACAACAAATGTTCTACATAAATTTTAATTAGTTCTTCAAACTTTTCTTTGCGAATACTATGACCAACAAATTTTCTATGATCTGATTTGTATTCACCCATAACATACCATTGTCCTGGAATTAATATATCATTTATTCTATAATTACTTATTGGATCTGATCCATTTATTCCTGTAGTTGGACCTAGCATTGATTTTTTATTTACAATTCCATCGTTTTCAAACCATGTTGAGTCAGTTTCTGACCCATCAGAATAATATGCTTTTTTCATACCCATAAGTCTTGCATTCGCTCTAATTATATATGACATGTTTTTATCAGGCACATGTCTGTTTGATGTTGAATCTAATATTGTATTGCTAGTTACATATGAAAAATAATATATATTTGGGTTTGCAATACAAAGGCTATTCATTTCGCGAGCACCCTGAACGCTGACATCCCATGCCACACTGTTTTTTGTCCGCCAAGCTGGGTGTTTTCGCATTCTTGAAAAATAACTTCCCCAAGTTTCTTCGCCATCTCTTTTAAAACCCCAATGTTCAAGATCAAAGTTGTAGAATGAATTCCCTACTACTGCTGCTAGACCAATAAAATCTTGTAAGAAAGGTATTCCTGAAGTAACTATATCTGAAAGAGTTGTTCCATTATGTGGCGTTGAAATTGAAGTTATTGATTTTATCCAGCCTTCATTTATTTGTCCAAGAAGCTGACTTTCTTCATATTTTAGAGAGGAATCCGTGATTGCTGTTTTAAGTAGGTAATCTAACATCCTTATTGTCTGCCCGCCCATACTATGGCCTACAAGGTGAACTGGGTTCTCATCACTCCATTCAGGGTATAAACCTATATATTCTTTATTATTTGGTTTCTGAATGATACCATATTTTTCTACCTGAGTTTTTCCATAATCAACCTGGCCACCTTTAATTTGATAGTATAATTCCACAGCGCGATCCCAGTTTGATGAGACTGGCCCAACATTCGCAGTATAAACTTCAAATCCATTTGCTTTTAATTCTTTTTCAATATCAAATTTTCCTCCCCAATATTTATATGAGCCCATTTCATCTGGACCCCACCCCATGAATCCATGAACTAAGATAACAGGATTCTTATTTTGAGAAAAAAGTTGCGTAATTAAGACTAAAATGGAAACTATTAAATAAAAAAAAGGTTTAAATCGCATAAATATTTACTTATAATACCAACCAAATAAAATCATCATTTCATCCGTAGACAAAAAGCCAAATGTAATAAATCTGTCTTCTTGGTTATCGTAGGTAGCAATAAGTTCAAGGCCTTCACCGTTATTTAATTGGATAGGTGGATCATAATTAATGATGGGTGGATGCTCCCAATCATCTGTCCAATAAACTAATTCACCATTACGTTCACCACCTTTAATTTTAACTACAAACTCTGTCATTTTTTCATGTGCGTGTGAAAAAAGTTGACCTATATAAATTGGAGCATCCGTAATAAAACTTTTATTAAGCGTGGTGACCTTTCTTGGTGGTAATAAAATTTCTTGATTTGACCAATTTATTATATTTGCAACTTTTTCAACTTCTGAACGATCAATCGTATGAATATTTGTAAAAACTTCTCCAATTATGATGGAGTCAGAACGATTAACATAATGAGCGTTTTGATCTATCCCAAATTTTGAATTTAATTTAAAAGCTACACCTGGAGGTAGATTGTAATCCATCCTTGGCCATTGTGTTCCACTAAAAAATTCATGGTATTGCATAGTTCTAAGAGTCTGGACATTCATAGTTCCATCCTCAAACCTCAAATCTCTTTTAATATCATATTCGGGTATGTTTGAATTATTTATATTTTTATCGAACGAATATAAAATAAAGTGGTGACTTCCTGATCTCATTTCAATTTCAATACGATTTGCATATATATCTCCATCAATATTTAAATCTGTATATTGAAAAAATTCTCTTTCATAGTTTGGCTTTACTTCAAAAGGCTTAATGTGTAGCTGTATCCCTTTTTCTGGTGGATTTAAAGGTGTAAACTCAGGTGGTGAATATCGATTTGAATCCAATAATAATTTTTCGTCAACTACAATTCCAGATTCTGGCGCTCCAGCTTCAATCCAAGATCTAATAAATTTTAGTTGGCCATCGGATAAAAAGTTTTCGCCTGGAGGCATCATTTGACCATATTGAGGGTGATCGCTAAGATAATGCTCCCGATCATATGCATTGATTTTTTCCCATAAAAAACTTTTAGCTAATCCTTTCATTCCACCTTCGTTACTAACTATGACCAAACCATCTTCTTTTGCAGCAATATTTTTTGGCGAAACACCAACCATTTCACTATAAGCTTCATTCTTTGATAAATCTAAACCTGATTGTTTTGTAATTGCAGTCTGAGAGGCATGACAGTTAACACAGCTAGACAGAAGGACTTCTTCTTGAATAATATTCCACGTTGAGCGATCAGGTTTTTCAACTTCTTCGCAGCCAATAAAAATTGAGAATATGATTATAAAATATAAAATGCGTTTCATTATCATTCTTTAATTAACATCCGAAATTAAAGTAATAAAACCTAATAAGATATACTGCTCTTTATAAAAGCAATGTTTGTTCATAAATCGTTTAATGAATTAAACAATTCTAATTATTTTTTATATTATTTTGTTAAAGTACCAACGATATGATCTATGATTTTGTAAGGGTCTGCGTTAGATGCTGGACGTCTATCTTCAAGATATCCATTCCAATCATGCTCCACAGTATATATAGGTATTCGAATACTTGCGCCACGATCACTTACACCATATGAGAATTGGTCAATACTTTGTGTTTCATGAAGACCAGTAAGCCTCATATCATTATCTGATCCATATGCTTCAATACCTTCTTTATGAACTTTCCCTAATTTTTCACAAATAGAAGTGCAAAGTTTTTCTGTCCCACGTGTCCTCATTTCATCATTTGAAAAATTTGCATGCATGCCAGATCCATTCCAATCGCCAGTTTTAGGTTTTGGATGAATATTAACACAAACATCATAATCTTCTGCAATTTTATATAGAAGGTATCGACTAACCCAAAGATCATCTGCAGCTTTTATACCTTTACCGAAGCATTGATACTCCCACTGACCTAAAGCAACCTCTGCGTTTGTTCCTGTTATTTCTATTCCAGCTTCTAAACAAGCCTCAAGATGAACTTCGGAGATTTCTCTCCCTTCAACATTTAAAGTTCCAACACCACAATAATAGTCACCTTGTGGTCTAGGGGTTCCCTCTTCCCATCCAAGAGGGTCACCATTTCTATTAGTAAAAAAATACTCTTGCTCAAAACCAAACCACCATTCATCAGTAACAACTGCGGCGGCGGCGGCTCTAGTATTAGTAATATGTGTTTCATGCTCACCAGTTTGAACCTCACACAGAACTAGGTGGTCAGCATATAAAGGACCATCATAAGTTTGAACTGGTAATAGTAAACAATCTGAACTACCACCTTCTGCTTGTTGAGTGGAAGATCCATCAAAAGACCAATTCGGCGGTGTTTCATCTTTAGTTACTTTTATTTTACTACGCAATGATGGCTCAGGCTGATATCCATCTAACCATATATATTCTAATCTTTTTATACTTTTCATCCCAAGCATTTTACTTTCCTCTTAATTTATTTAGGTATAAACTAATTTTAACTTAAAATATTAATGTTTTAATATAAAATCACTATAAAATATATATCAAACTGCCAAAATTAGGCAAATACTTTTAATAAAAAATATCAGTTAAATCAACTTTAATTAACTAGATATAAACTATAAGGTTATTAAATAAATTAAGATATATTATTTTGTTGGGCGAAGGGGAGGAGGTCAATATCTCTAGTCTCCTTATAAGAAGATAAAACAACATTAGATTGTGTTCTAGAAACACCTGGCCAATTTTGAATTTCATATAGTAAATCTTCAAGCCCTTGAGAATTCTTAGCACGAATTTTTAAAATATGAGACCCACCACCAGTGATTGAATGACATTCCATAACTGCCTTGCATTCATTAGTCTTATTTATGAATGCACTGTAATGATCTGAATGCTCGCTTACAATAAAAATAAACGCTGTTACATCAAGACCAGCATTCTTGTGATTAAGCACTGTCACAAATTTATCAATTATTCCATTTTCACTTAATTTTTTTATTCTTTCCCCAACGGCAGGAATAGATAAGTCTACTTTTTTTGCTATATTACTTGCGGTAGCCCTTCCATCTTTTTGCAAAAGGTCAAGGATTTGAATATCTCTATTATCGAACATATTTACTTTCTATTAAACATTAAAGATTGCTTAAATATTTTAATTAATAGCATTTATCAGCTTAATAATTTAATTAAATAATACATTAATTTAATTAAATCCTTAATTATTAATTAATAGTAGACTGATATTCCAATTGCAAAGACTAAACCACCTGTACCGTATGAGTAAGAATTTATATCAACTATTATATCTTCAATTTTATACACTAGACCAATTCCTAAGTCAGAAAAAATATTTTGGCCAAAGGAAGAATTTATAGTTTGGTCAAAACGATTAGTTGAGGTTCCTGCTTTAATAAATAAATTGCTGTCGAATTTATAAATACCAGAAAGAACAGAATATGCATGGCTTCCATTAATTAAATAAGAATGATCAAACTCAATAGTTAAAGGTATAATAGATAGTTTGTGAGATATCGAACCAATAAGATAAGATGGCATTTTTTCTTTAACTGAACCATACTGACTAGTTACTTTCCCAAAGTTTTTTAGCATCATACCTAACGTAAATATTTTAGTATTAAAAGTAATTCCCGGAGACAACATTATTGTCCTTGCTTTAGATTTTTCTAATCTACTTAGAAATACTCCGCCAGTTACACCCCAATTAATTCTCTTAGAAAGTGTAGAGTTTGCATATGCTATTTCAAAATTAATATCTCCTGCAGAATAGCTTTCTGTTACTTCGTTATCAATAGTTCTCCCTTCAAAAACACCATAGTTTATTCGACTCACCCTAATTCCAAAAGTATGCTCTTTATAATCGCCATTAGCAATCAATGACTGTGCGGTAATATCAGCAGGGTAGTTTATTGAAGAAAATCTAATTTTACGTTTTGAGTTTTTTAGCGTTCCTGGATTTTTAAAATTATTTTCATAGTCTATTAAAAACCCTCCACCAGCCAAGCTTATTTCACTGCTTTGTGTCCAAGTATTTATTCCATTAAAAGAAAGTTGACCAAAACAAATACTGATACTAAAAAAATAATAGAATAGAATTTTCATAATAATGAGACAGGGTTTATATCAATTATTAATCTTTGTTTTGAAGTGACTTCTGAATCAAACTGTTTAGACATAATTGATTTATAATATTTGTGAAGCGTAGTACCATTTATATCTAATTCTTTATTTGATTTTAATATTAATTGCATTCGATAATAGTCTCGCAGCTTTTCTCGATAACATAATGCGGGGCCAAGAATAGATATTCCTTTTGGTGGGTCAATCATTCTATTTTTTATATTATTAATAGATTTTTCAAGTTCAGTTATATTTTTGCCACGTATTTCAACTTTTACCAGCCAACTAAATGGTGGATATAAAAGCGCCTTTCTCTCTTCTAAACAAATATTATAATATTTTTCTACGTTAAGTTCGGTTGCACATTTAATTACAGGGTTTTCAGGACTATAAGTTTGAATGACAACCTCTCCTGGGATTTCACCTCTTCCAGATCGGCCTGCTGCTTGATAGATTAACTGAAAAACTTTTTCACCGGAACGAAAATCTGGTAGAAATAATCCTGTATCACCATTTATAATACCTACTAATGTTGTATTTGCAAAATCTAACCCTTTGGCTATCATTTGAGTCCCAATCAATATATCTATTTTTTTATCATAAAATTCTTGGAGTGTTTTTGTAAGATTAATCCCTGATCGTACAGAATCCGCATCCAGTCTTTTAACTATTGAGTCCGGAAATTTATTTGACAATTCATCTTCAACTTTTTGTGTTCCAGTACCAGAGAGGTTCAGGTTATAACTCTGGCAAGAAGAACACTTAGAAGGAATGCTCTTTTTAGTATGATTACAGAAATGGCATTGTAAATATTTACCACTTTTATGATAGGTTAAAGCAATATTGCAATGGGGACACATAGTGATTTCCCCACAATCTTCACATCTTAAAATAGGTGCAAAACCTCTACGATTATGGAATAATATGACTTGCTCTTTTTTGGACAAACGATCTTCAATCTTTTCTAAAAGTAATCTTGAAAAAATGTTTCCGTATAATTCAGTTTCTTCTGACTCCTTAATCATATCAACTACATGCACCTTTGGATACTTTGCACTACCAAACCTTTCTTTTAAATGTATGTATTCATATTTACCGTTAAGATAGTTGTAATAAGACTCCATACTTGGAGTAGCACTTGCCAATACAACAGAGGCGTTATCTAACTTTCCTCGCATGAGCGCAACATCTCTTGCATGATATCTGGGATTTGGAGATTCTTGTTTATAAGATGATTCTTGCTCCTCATCAACTACAATTAATCCCACATTTTTTAATGGTGCGAAAATTGCTGAGCGGGCTCCAATCACTACTTTAAATTTTCCTCCACAAATTTCTTTCCATGTCCAAGCCCTTGCACCTTGGCTCAACTTAGAATGCCATAAAGCCACATCATTTCCAAATGCTGATCTAAACCTACCGGCTATCTGCGGCGTTAAGGAAATTTCGGGAAGTAGCATAATAACTGTCTTATTTATCTTTATAGCATGTCGAGCTGCTTCAATATAAATTTCAGTTTTACCACTACCCGTTACACCATGAAGTAAAATGGGGTTAAACTTATTTTCATCCATGCAACTAACCATCTTATCTAGTGCTACATTTTGTTCCTGAGTTAACACAATCTTTTTATTTTTAGTATTAAAAGCAAATTCACTTAGATCAGGAATTATCGGCCTATCTAATAACGACACCAATCCTTTTTCAGCTAATTTGTTACAAATATCTTTTGGATTAGAGCAGAAATCTGATAAAGCCTTGACCGGTAAGCTATCGTCAAAGCTTTTAAGGTGGTCATAAACAGTTTTTTGGGCTCTTCCTAAAGAATCATTAAAGTCTTTTACAGCTAAAGCTTTGACTAAAACCTCTACTTTTGGTTTATACTTTGTAGAAAGATTTGATGGAAGGACAGCTTTGGCCGCCAGTCCTAAAGGTGAATTATAATATTTAGAAAGCCATTTGATAAGAGACCATAAATTATCGTTTAATACTTGCTGATCATCAATTAGGTCGTGAATTTCTCTTATTTTACCTTTGAATGAAGATGAGTTACTTATACCAACAACGATACCATTAACCTTACGATTTCCTAAGGGAACTTTCACTCGAATTCCAACTGTAATTTGTGAGGTTAAATGTTCAGGAACTTTATATGAAAAAGTTTGGTAGCTTGAGATTGGGAATGAAACTTCAGCAAACATAATTATTTCTTATCAATAAAATCCTGGTAAGCTTTTTGCAAATAAGCCTTACCAACATTAAAAAGTAAGTCATTATTAATATCTGAGTTTTTATTAGAATATTTGACACCTTTCGTATCATAATCAAATATTAGGCTTTGGTTATCTGAAACTACCCCAAACCCATGACTAAAAGTATACTGAGCAAAAGAAGATCTATTTATAAATATATCATTAGAAAAGTCAAAGGTGTCTGAATTAAGATTTAATTGATTTAATATTGTTTTAGGCAAATCAGATTGGCTTCCAATCTTTGCTATTTTCTTTCCTACCCATTTATTATTAAGTGGCACACCATAAATAAAAAAAGGTATATGATATCGCTTTTTCTCTCGATTGCTTGCATCTCCAACTCTAAATCCATGATCTGAAATAAATATAAATACTGTATTATCATAATATTTTTCAGTTGAAACCTTATCCATAAAATCACCAACTGACCTGTCTAAATACATTATTGAATTTTTATATAAAGATTGACGATCTTCACCTTTTATTATTGTTTCCATAGGCACTTCAAAGGGCTCATGACTAGAAAGTGTCAAGATGGTTGTAAAAAACGGTTCTTTTGTATTTTTTAATTGTTCAATACTTTTATTAAAAACCACATGATCATGTGCGCCCCATTTTGAATTCATATCATTTTTTTGAAAATTATTTTTATCTATTATCTTATCAAATTTTGAATTCAAAAGATATGATTTAATATTAGCAAATTCAGATTCACCCCCATAGATAAAACGGGTTGAATATCCATTGCTTTTAAACTCTTTTGGTAAAAAAGAAAGGCGAGCTGCCTTATCTGGTTCTTTTACTACAGATATATTTGGCAATGAAGGGTAACCACTTAAAATCGAAACTAGACCTCGATCAGTTCTGGTAGATGTTGCATAAATATTCTCAAAATATAGACTTTTTTCAATTATACGATTCATATTGGGAGTTAATTTTTCTTCTCCAAATAATACTTCAGCAACCAACCCTTCCATTATTATAAGAATGATATTAGGTTTTTTATTAGAAATTATATTTATTTTTTTATTTTTTTCACTATCTTCCTTATATAGGAGGCTATCTACTTCCTTTTCTGTAAAGTACTTATAAGGATTTATATGTTCTTTTTGAGTGTAACCATAAAAATAATTGTAAACAGTATTTACTGCTGTTGCATTTAGTACAGGTTCTTTTGAATAATAAGCAAAGCTCTGATTAATTGGCGCTAGTTGAATCCCGCCTCGCATACATAAGCCATATATTATAAAAGCAACGAGCCCCTTAAGAGTGCTAATTGAAATATCTTTTATGTTAAACCTTGATATTTTCCCCTTTAATTGCCAATTTAATTCTGAAATATACTTGCTCCATTTTAAAAAAAAATATGTAACTGCGATAAAAAGAGATATCAATAATAATAGGGGAGAGTTAAGTGATGACGCCCAAGCTTCTTTAGGGTATTTTAAATACGAAATAGTGTCTCTATCAACTTGATGTCCCCATTGATTATAAATTTCTAAGTTGAGAATGATACCAAAAACCAATACAGGAATAATTAAAATAAAATATATATTAATCAGTTTTTGAGTTTTTTTTACGGGGATGTATAAGCTAATCAGCCATAATATAAATATGGGTAATGTAAGATAACATACTGTAGCCAGATCAAGTCGAAAACCTTGAAATATTGGTTCTATTTTTTTAAAAATAGAAATTTCTAATTCATTTACATTATATAATATGAATAATATACGATCTAGTGTAAAAAAAGTTAACCAGAAGAGAAGGAGGTGGCTGTAATACTTTATAGATTGCATAATCATGTTAATAGAATCTAACTCAAATAAAAAACCCTCGCTGAAAAGATATCCAGAGAGGGTTCAAACTTATATAAAAAAAATTACGCTTGAATGACGTAAACTTTTAACTCTTGAAGTAATCCTTTTGCAACCTTTATGTTAACGTCATAAATACCTAAAGCTTTTATTGGCTCTTCAAGTTCAATTGAATGTCGATCAATTTCTATATCTTTCTCAATTAGCGCCTTGTGAATATCTTGAGTCGTAACTGAGCCAAAAAGACGATCTTCTTCACCTACTTGTACTTCAATTGTTACTTCCGTATTTTTTAACTTATTAACTAATTCTTCATATACTTGAGTTTCTCTTAATTTCCTCGCTTTTGCAGAGTTCTTTTTTTCATCCGCCAAAGCTCTATTTCGCTTGGAAGAACGAACGGCCAATCCGCGCGGAAATAAAAAATTTCTCGCATATCCAGGTTTAACTTTTATAATATCGCCAGAAGTTCCCAGTGTTTCAACATCTTGTAATAAAATAATATCCATTATTAACTCTCAGTACTTATGTTAGTATAAGGCATTAATGCAATATTGCGAGCTTGTTTAATTGCTCTTACTAATTTTCGATGCATTTTTGCACTTGTTCCCGTAATACGACGTGGCATAATCTTACCTTGGTCTGTTATAAACCGTTTTAGCAATTTGACATCTTTATAATCAACTTCAGTTATACTATTTTCTTTAAAAAAACAGAATTTTTTTCTACTCTGAAAAGCCATAATTTACTCCTGAACTTCTTCTGTTACTTCTTCTGTTACTTCTTCTGTTACTTCTTCTTCAATAGGCAGCTCTGCTTTTTCTTCTGATTCTCCATCTTCAGCTGATGCGTCCTTAGTCTCTACCACTATTTCATTTTCTACTGGTGGGACTTCTTTAGAGTCTTCTTCAGATTCAACATTTGTTTCTTCATTAGAGTCTTCTTTTGTTTCGTTAACCACCGCTGAATCTTCAGTGGTTTCTTTTTGCTCTACACTTTTTACCGGTTTTTCTTCAATCTGTACTTCAGGCTTAACACTCAACGTTACAGTTTGATTTCTTAATATAGTCTTTTGTAAAATCATAAAACGTTCAAAGTCTGCTAAATTAGTGATTGATTCTGTTTCAAACTGAAGCAGTATAAACGAACCATATTTATGTTTTTCAATAGAATATGCTAATCTTTTTTTACCCCACACACGATGGTTAATAATTGAAAAACCTAGCTCAATCGATTTATCAGCTACCGCTTTAATGACTTCATCAAGTCGTTCTTGTTCGTAATTTGGATTTACGATATATAGACTTTCGTAGTATCTCATAGAATTCTCCTCAATTCTTAAGCAATTAGTGGTGCAATTACTAATGACACCACTGACATAAGTTTAATTAAAATATTTAATGATGGCCCTGAAGTATCTTTAAATGGGTCTCCAACTGTATCACCAACCACAGCTGCTTTATGAGCATCAGATCCTTTTCCATATGATTGCCCATTTACTTCAATCCCTTCTTCAATCATTTTCTTTGCATTATCCCATGCACCACCTGAATTTGATTGGAAAATAGCCATAAGCACACCGCAAACTGTGACTCCAGCCAAAAGACCGCCTAATGTTTCAGGACCAAAAATAAATCCAACTATTACAGGCGTCGTGATAGCTAAAATTCCAGGTAAAACCATTTCTTTGATAGCTGACTGGGTTGAAATTTCTACACATCTACCATGCTCAGCTTTATCAAGCCCTAATTCATAAGTAGCCTTATCCTCTGTTGACCAAGATGAAGCATCACCCTTATTCAATATCTCTAAAGCTGCTTTTAGTTCAGGGATATCTCTAAATTGACGTCGAACCTCCTCAATCATTGACATAGCTGCTCTACCAACAGCCCCCATAGCCATTGATGAGAAAAGGAATGGTAACATTCCCCCAACAAATAAACCTGCCATAACTTTTGGGTTAGAAATATCGATACTTGTAATACCACTTTGGACCATGAATGCAGCAAAGAGCGCAAGGGCAGTTAATGCGGCTGAGCCTATAGCAAAACCTTTTCCAATCGCAGCAGTTGTGTTACCAACAGCATCTAATTTATCTGTTCTTTCACGAACTTCTGCTGGGAGTTCAGCCATTTCAGCTATGCCTCCTGCATTGTCAGAAATTGGGCCATATGCATCAACTGCTAGCTGAATACCAGTATTAGCCAACATTCCTAAGGCAGCCATTGCTATACCATATAGACCAGCAAAATAATGAGCACCCATAATAGCAGAAGCTAAAATCAAAATAGGGATTGCAGTAGATTGCATACCAACGCCTAATCCAGCTATGATATTTGTTGCAGCTCCTGTTACAGATTGGTCTGTAATTGATTTAACAGGAGAAGTTCCGGT
Organism: Fidelibacterota bacterium; assembly: GCA_014239505.1. GTDB lineage: Bacteria > Fidelibacterota > Marinisomatia > Marinisomatales > TCS55 > TCS55. Next base: position 21,471 of record JAAZYT010000172.1, read on the forward strand.
CCCTGTATAATGCTCAGTAATTAGACCAATTCCAAGTCCAGCTGCTAACCCAATTACTGTTGCATAAAAAACACCTATACTTGTATATGATAGTAGACCCTGGTCAAAATTAGCTGGTAAAAACTTTTGAATTAAAAAATAAATTACTACAACCATAAGGATTGAGCTCCCAAATTCACCTCGATTGAGGGCTTTTTGAGGGTCTCCACCTTCCTTAACAGAAACCATAAATGTTCCAATTATAGAAACAATAATACCAGCAGCTGCAATTAATAAAGGGAGCAATACAAAATTGAAATCAAATCCACCCATAACAACTATACTTGCACCAAGCACCATGGAGCCAATAATTGAACCAACATATGACTCAAATAAGTCTGCACCCATACCAGCAACATCTCCAACATTGTCACCAACATTATCAGCAATTGTCGCTGGATTTAAGGGATGGTCTTCTGGAATTCCTGCCTCAACTTTACCGACTAAATCCGCTCCAACATCAGCAGCTTTAGTATATATACCACCGCCAACGCGAGCAAATAGGGCTATTGATGAGGCTCCTAATGAGAATCCTGATATTACATTTAAAACCGTTTTAATATTTACTCCATCGTTTCCATAATATCCAGTATAAAATATAAATAATCCACCAAGGCCTAAAAC
>JAAZYT010000051.1 GCA_014239505.1 Fidelibacterota bacterium
AGATACTTTATTAGAAGTCGAGAATGTAAACCCTCACTTATTAAGTGGGCCGCACCCAGCTGGAAATGTAGGAATACAAATTCATCATATTGCACCATTATCAAATAATGATATTGTTTGGACAATTAATGCTCAAGATGTGGTTAGGCTTGGAAATTATTTTTTAACTGGAAAGTTAGATACGACTCTATTTACTACTATAGGTGGTCCAGGAATAAAAAATCCAATTCATATTAAGTCTCGTATGGGAGTACAAATTGAAACTTTAATTCGTGATAATTTAAATGAAGGTAATCAGCGAATTATATCTGGAGATGTTCTTACTGGTAAAAAGTCTGACAAAGAAGGTTTCTTGGGATTTTATGACTCAACTGTATCAGTTTTACCTGAAGGCGGTGATAGGGAATTTTTAGGTATGTTGAAGCCTGGCTCATCGCAAACAAGATATAGTTTAACAAATGCATTTTTAGGTTTTAAAGAAAAACTGTATAATTTTAGTACATTAAAAAATGGTAGTGAACGTTATATGGTTCCGATAAACTCTTGGGAAAATGTTTTACCAATGGATATACTTCCAAATTCTTTATATCGAGCTATATTAGTTGAAGATATTGAAGAAATGGAGCAACTTGGTATTATTGAATGTGATGAAGAAGATTTTGCTTTATGCGCTTTTGCTTGCCCAAGTAAAATTGATTTAGGTTCTACCATTCGAACTGGATTAGATCTAATGGAGAAAGAAAGCTAAATGTTATCTTTTCTACTTAAAATTTTAGATAAGTATAGAGATAAATTTGAAAAAGGTGGAGCTTTAGAATCTTTGCATCCTGTTTATGAAGCAACTGATACTATCCTTTTTAGCACAGATGAAGTTACTCAGTCTGGTCCACATATTAGAGATAGTATAGATACAAAACGCGTAATGATTCTTGTCGTTATTTCACTCTTGCCACTTTACATTTTTGGATCAATTAATATTGGCTATCAAAATGCGGTTGCTTCGATGATAGAGAGGACAGGTTTTCAAAATTTTTGGTTTGGATTAAACCAAATCTTACCAATTATAGCTGTGACTTTTGCTTCAGGAGCATTTTGGGAATTACTTTTTGCTATTGTTAGGAAACATCCTGTTAGTGAAGGATTCCTAGTTACTTGTGCTTTAATACCTTTAACGATGCCACCAGCAATACCTCTTTGGCAAATTGTAATTGCGACTAGTTTTGGAATTGTAATTGGAAAAGAAATATTTGGTGGCGTCGGTATGAATATATTTAATCCAGCTCTATTGGCAAGGGTGTTTATATTTTTTACTTATCCAACTAAGATTTCTGGTGATAAAGTATGGGTTGCAGGGCCCGATGGTTATTCAGGCGCAACTGCATTATCTATACCAGCAAGCGAACTGGGCCAAAATGCTTTATCAATGTTAAATAGCGTAACTCAATTTGATTATTCTTGGTGGAATCTTTTTTGGGGCTGGGTGCCCGGATCAATAGGAGAAACCAATAAACTACTTATTATTTTTGCAGCAATCTTCTTGATATATATCAAGATAATAAATTGGCGTGTTATTTTCGGAGCTCTGATAGGATTAGTTTCGATGGCGCTTATAACAAATCTATTTTCTCCATTTTCAACTAATTCTATGTTTACAATTCCCCCACATTACCACTTAGTTATGGGTAGTTTTCTATTTGGGACAGTCTTTATGGCTACAGAACCCGTTACTGGTTGTCATACAAATCAAGGCAGATGGGTATATGGAATATTATTTGGTTCTTTAACTGTGATAATTCGCTCCATTAACCCTGCTTATCCGGAAGGTGTTATGCTCTCAATATTATTTGTTAATGCATTTGCTGCTCTAATTGATTGGTTTGTCATTCAGTCAAATATTAATCGAAGAAAAGCACGACATGCATAGTAATCGCTATACATTAATATTTACCACCTTGATCACAATGATCCTTGCCTTTGTATTGTCATCAGCATATTCCTCTCTTGAAGATATTACCTATAACAATATTCAAGCAGATATTAAAAAGAATATTTTGAGCTCATTGGGATTTACACCATCTAATGAAGATCCATGGACCACAGAAAAAGTGGAACAGATTTTTAACGAATCGATAGTTTCATTTGTAATTAATAAATCAGGTAATGTTATTCCAGATAAATTACCTGAAGATCTTGACCCTAAAGTTGACACAGACCTTTATCCTTTATATAAAAAAATTGTGGATGGTCAAGTAGATGGATTTGCTATTCCTATATCAGGGAAAGGCTTATGGGGATCCATGTATGGGTATTTTTCTATTGAACCTGATGGTGCTACTGCAAAAGGTATCACTTTTTATAAACATATTGAAACGCCGGGCCTTGGAGCAGAGGTTGACAAGCCTTGGTTTCAGCAAAATTTTGTTGGAAAAAGATTCATTGATAAGGAAGGAAATCTCATTGGCATTCAAACTGTAAAGGGTAAGGTTGATAACTCATCTGATGAAGCTTACCATCAGGTTGATGGGATAACTGGGGCAACAATGACCTCAAGAGGATTAAATAAATTTTTATTAAAAGATTTAAAGTATTACAACTCTTATTTTGAGCAAATTAGAAAGAGTATAAAAAGCTAATGGCAATACTTAGTAAATCATCAAAAAGGGCTGTTTCTGATCCATTAATGAGTAATAATCCTATTACTTTGCAGGTTTTGGGAATTTGTTCAGCGCTTGCAGTTACAACAAGTTTAGAGATATCGCTTGTAATGACTTTAGCAGTTATTGCTGTACTATGTGTCTCAAACACCGTCATATCACTATTAAGAAACTTAATTCCATCAAAAGTAAGAATCATTGTGCAGTTATCTGTTATTGCTTCGATGGTAATTTTAACTGATCTTGTTTTACAAGCCTATATGTATGATATCAGTAAACAGTTAACCGTATTTGTTTCCTTAATTATAACTAATTGTATAATTATGGGTCGTGCAGAGGCCTTTGCAATGCAAAATGGCCCTTGGAAATCATTTTTAGATGGACTTGG
>JAAZYT010000083.1 GCA_014239505.1 Fidelibacterota bacterium
GGATTTTTTAGAAGAGCTCTTGCAATCGCTAAACGTTGTTTTTGACCTCCAGATAAATTGACCCCTCTTTCACCAATCAAAGTATTAAAACCTTCTGGTGATTTTTCAATAAAATCTAAAGCATTGGCTGCTTCAGCAGCCTGTTTAATAGCATCGTCACTAACATTTGGTTGAGCATATGCTATATTATTTTTAATCGTATCATTGAACAAAATTACTTCTTGAGTAACTATACCCATATTCCCTCGTATTGAAGCTAAAGTGGCCTTACGAAGGTCATGCCCATCTATTCGAATCGAACCTGTTGTAACATCGTAGAATCGTGGAATCAAATCTGCTATTGTAGATTTACCCGAACCACTTGGACCAACCATCGCAACAACTTCACCTTTTTTTATAGAAAAAGTTACTTGATCTAAAACAAGACTATCACCATCATTATATTCAAAATGGACTTTGTCAAATTCTATAGAATTTTTAAAAACTTTTAAATCTACAGGGTTTAAGTCTTCAACAATTTCAGGCGGAGTATCTAAAAGTTCAAAAATTCTTTCAGCTGATGCTGCACCAACTTGAATTTTTAAATTAACATTGCTCATCTGCTTTATTGGTCCAAGAATTGAAAATAAAATCACAATAAATCTAATAAAGTCTTCTGCGCTAACACCTTGAGTTGATAAAACTTCTAATCCACCATACCATAGAAGTACAACACCAATAATAACACCAAAACTTTCAGTTACTGGAGCAGAAATTAAATCTAGACGAGCTCTTTTTAATAAAAGCTTAAAATAATTTTGACTCTCACCAGTAAACTTTTTCACTTCTTCTTTTTCATTAACAAACGCTTTAACAATGCGAATAGATGTTAATGTTTCTGTTAAAATCTGCATGATTTCTGCAATTTTTTCTTGAGTTCTTCTTGATTTACGCCTAATACTTTTTCCAATACCAATTATAGTAATTCCTGCTAAAGGAATAATTACAATTGCAATCAAGGCTAGCTTCCAACTAATAATAAAAAGAAGAGTTACAAATGTTAGTATATTTATAGGCTCAACAAATAAGCGTTGAAAGACTACAGCAAGAGCAACTTGAAGTTGTTCTACATCATTCATCACAATTGAAGTAATTGAACCAGTTTGTTTTTTATGAAAGTAGCCTAATGAAAGAGTTTGAATATGCTTGTATAAGCGGTCTCGAATATCTTTAACAAGTTTTAATTCTACAATCCTAAGAAGAATATTTTTAATATACAGAAATAAATTTTTTGTAAAGAACACACTTAATAGAGTAATGCATAAAACTTTTAAGGAGTTGGCGGGTGTATCACGAAGGATAAGAATATTTGTCCAATATTTCAGTTTTTCATTCATTGTCAATGTTGATTTTGATGCCCATTCCATTTGAGACTCTACAATTTTATCAAAATCAGTTAAAACATTGTTAATTAATGAAGCTACAAGCCACATTGAAGTACTATTAAGCAAAACAAAAACAATTGCAGATAGTGATGAAATGAGAATATATGGCCAAAAGTGAAATAGTAGTTGAGCCATACGCTTATATATTGAACTTGACATTATGCTTATTTATTAATGTTTTTGATGATTACAATCACAATAATTTATAGATAATTTAAGAAGGAAATATCTGCTTACTTACCATCAAAAATATATATCATTTTTTGGTGTTTTATTCCAACTTCTTCAAAAAGATTACCCACAGATTTAAAGCCTAACTTCTCATAAAACTTAATAGCAGATTTTTGAGCATATAAATAAATAATTTTTGATTTATGCAAATTTTTTAAAATAAATTTTGTCATTTTTTGTCCAATTCCATTAGATCTATATTCACTTAAAACTGCAAATCTTTCTAGTTTTATACCTATTTTAGTTTCACGCCAACGGGCCGTCCCAACAGGGATATTATCAATATAAGCCAAAACATATGTAGCCAAATCTTCATTATGATCAATTTCCATATGTTCTGGAATATTTAATCCTCTAATAAAGACCTCTTTTCTAATAGATAGCACTAATTCTTTTTCTGAGTTACTTTTCACTATCTTTACATTAAAATCCATTTGACAAATTTCGTTCGATTATTTTCTAATTCCAATTGTTTCATCATACTTGTTTAAACTATTAAAAATCAGCTAATTTCTTTTATGAAAAGTAAAAATAAACAAATTCTTGTAGTTGGTGACCGAGTCTTAATTCGGCCTGATAAAGGTGAAAGAAAATCTAAGGCAGGACTTTACCTCCCTCCAAGTGTAATAGAAAAACAAGAAGTTTTAAGTGGTATTGTAGTAGAAGTAGGCCCTGGAATTCCTCTAGGAAACCCTGAAGATAACATGGATGAACCTTGGTCAGTAAATGATGGTGGCACAGTTAAATACATTCCACCACAGGCCGAAGTTGGTGATATGGCACTTTTTGTAAACAAAGCTTCCATTGAAATTAAAATTGAGAGTGAAGATTATCTCATAATGCCTCAGTCCGCCATCCTTATTTTAATTAGAGATGATCTTAATAGTCTCACAGACTAGCAAAATAATAATTAATGCATAAATCTGGCATTTACATTCATATGCCCTTTTGCAAGGTAAAATGTATGTATTGTGACTTTTATTCAGTTGCTGATAAAGATGAAGCTATGCCAATTTTTTTTGATTCTCTTATTAAAGAGATTAAAATGTGTCAAATAGAAACTGAAAACTGGACTATTGATACAATCTTTATTGGTGGTGGAACACCGAGTTTAATGAGCCCTGTTCAATTAGAAAGTTTAATTAAAGAATTAGATATTAATTTTGATCTTAGTAATGTAAAAGAATTTACAATCGAAGTTAATCCAGGTGAAGCTCCGAAGGAAAGGCTGAAATCATTTAAAAGTCTGGGCGTAAATCGCGTTTCAATGGGAGTGCAATCTTTAAATAAAGATTTACTCAAATTTTTAACTCGAATACATGGAAAAGATGAAGTGTTCAAAACATTTGAAGCATTAAGAAAAGTGGGCTTTGATAATATCAATTGCGATTTAATTTTTAACATTCCTAGCCAAACTTTAAAAATTTGGAGACATGACCTAAAACAGGTCCTACAACTAGGGCCTGAACATCTTTCTTGTTACTCTTTGACTGTTGAAAAAGGAACTCAACTTTATAATTATGTTAATAGCGGAACAATTCAAATGCCCAGCAATGATAATAGTAGCAAACTTTATAGCTATACTCAATCAATAATGAATGATTATGGTTATGAACAATATGAAATTTCTAATTGGTCAAAACCTAAACTTGAATGCAGACATAATCTTCATTATTGGGAAATTGAACCTTGTTTAGCTTTTGGACCATCAGCGCATGGATTTGATGGTGAATCTCGCTTTTCAAATATTAGCAATTTAGATCAATATATTAAAAAAATAGAATTGGGTGAGCATCCACAAGTTCACAAAGAAAAACTATCAAATAAAAATTATACGAACGAATTAATTGGATTTGGTTTACGAATAAGTAATGGAATTAACCTTGATAAAATTTCAGAAGAACTCAAACATAGTTTTGAAGTATTATTGGAAAAAAATAAAAATAAGTGGGATAAATTTATTATTAGAGAAGGTAACCACTTAAGATTAACAGAACAAGGCTATGCTTTTGCTGATGCTGTAGCAATTGATTTATTATTATAATCCCCCATCTTTCAATGTTATAGATACAGGGCAATGATCGGACCCCATAATATCATCATGAATATCTGCATCAAGTATCTCATCAATAAAATTTTCATTCACAAAAAAATAATCAATGCGCCAACCAACATTGCGAGGCCTAGCTCCTGTACGATATGACCACCAAGAATAACGATTTGGCTCAGGATGAAAATGGCGGAATGTATCAACCCAGCCATGAGACTCATATGTATCTAATCTTTCTCTCTCAATAGGCATAAAACCCGAAGTTTTTTCATTTTCTTTTGGTCGTGCTAGATCAATAGCATGATGCGCAGTATTCCAATCTCCTGCAACAATAACATTAGCTCCATTATCAACTTGTTCATTAATAATAGGTAGGAGTTCATCATAAAAATCTAGTTTATATTTTAATCGAATTTCATCTTTCTGTCCGTTTGGAAAGTAAATATTATAAAGGAAAAAATTATCATGTTCAGTTATTAAGACTCTACCTTCTGCATCAAAACGATCTAAACCAAGGCCTATCTGTATATTATGAGGCTCCTTTTTACAAAAAGTGGCAACGCTACTATAGCCTTTTTTTTGAGCAGAATGCCAATAAGTATAATATCCATGGTCTTCTATTAATGAAGAACTTAATTGTTCAACTTGAGCTTTAGTCTCTTGAATACATACTATTTCTGGCTGTTCTTGATCTAACCAATCCAAAAACCCTTTTTTTTCAGCAGCTCTAATTCCATTAACATTCCACGAATATAATTTCATATTTTCCTCAAATTAAAGGTTTGAAATTGAGAAAAATTCATGAGATAAGAAAGAATCGTCTTCTTATAATTTAGTATAGAATTTTTTAATATTTTTCCAATAAACAAGTTGTAATTTTACTTTCTGAATTAAACTAATTATTATGGAACCTAACGAATTAAAAGCATTAATAGAAAAAGGCATTCCGGATGCTAAAGTAGAAGTAGTTGACACTACAGGGACAAAAGATCACTTTAGTGCAGTTGTAATTAGTAAAGCATTTGAAGGCCTATCTTTAGTAGAACAACACCAATCAGTTTACAAAGCAGTAGGAGCATTTATGACCAGAGAAGTTCATGCACTACAATTAAAAACATACTCGCCCAATAAATGGGCAGAACAAAATTCATAGGAAATTATCATGGAATTATCTGAACAAATTAAAAATGACATTTCTCAAAACCCAATTATTCTTTATATGAAGGGAACTAAAGAAATGCCTATGTGTGGATTCTCAAATCAAGTAGTTCAAATATTAAACCATTATGGTGTTGAGTATAAAGATATCAACATTTTAGAAGATCCTGAAATTCGAATAAAATTATCAGAAGAGTCAGGATGGCCAACAATTCCTCAACTATTTGTTAAAGGGAAATTAATTGGTGGTGCTGATATAGCCATGGAATTACACCAAAAAGGTGAACTCTTAGATATTCTAGATATATCATAAATCAATTATAATTGATTTGGTGATTTTACTATAGAAACATAACTTTTCCATCGCTTTATTGATAAATAAAATAATCTTTGGCCCGTTCGTCTAGTGGTTAGGACTCATGGTTTTCATCCATGCAACAGGAGTTCGATTCTCCTACGGGCTACATATAAAACCCTGCTGAAAAGCAGGGTTTTTTGTTTTAATTTTATATTATGAACTTTCCATATCATCCTGTTTTAGTCCATTTTCCAATTGCTTTTTTATTGGGGGCATTCTTTTTACAAGGAGTGCACCTTTATAAATCTAATTGGATTTGTAGGGTTGTAGGAATGTGGCTTTTAGGTCTTGCTGCCTTTTTTTCTATTTTTGCTGCAATTACAGGGCAATGGGAATTAACAAAAGCTGGAGAGATAGGCTATGATATGAAAGTTTTAGAAATTATTAATTTACATGAAACTATGGGAAATATTGTAACGTGGGGTTCTACATTAGTTTTTTTTGTTTGGTTAAACGTATTTTTTAAAAATATGGAAGATAAACGTATGGATAAATTAGCCTTTGCTTTTCTATTTATTCTTACTTGCTGTGTATTCTTTACTGCTTATCTTGGAGGACAACTTGTATGGATTTATGGGGTAGGTACACCTTAACTAATTTATTTTATCATTCTTTTTATAATAGATCCAACATTACGATCACTTTTAAATTCGTAACCTAGTAAATGACTTATCGTTGAACTTATTTGATTCGTACTAACAGTATCTATATTACTTAATTCTCCCATAGATGGCGTATCAGGACCAATTATGGCTGCCCATACAAATTCAGCGCCTGGAACACCTTGTCCATGATCTCCCCATTTATCATTTAAATATTCGCCTCGTCCATGATCAGTTGTAATAATTAAAGTAGTCTTATTTTGATATATACTTTGTGATTGTATCCATGTCCAAATTGAAGAAATATAATTATCTAAACGATTGATAATTGAAAGATATTCACTATACTTTTTTTGATGAGCAAACTCATCTGACTCATCATATGCAATATAAAGTAATCTAGGTTTATTTAATTTTAAATATTCGAAAGCATATTCATGTGTTAAGGCATCCCATCGTACTCCTGTTCCATATCCTTCATAAGGTAAATCTGAGATAAAATTATTCATCCACCTTTGTTTTTTTGTTAGAAGACTATCCTTAAGTGGAAAAGCACCAGAATTAATGGTAAAATCGTTCCTTTCTTTATTTATTATCCAATCAAATACATCCCAAGAGGCAAATGCAGCTACCCGTCCCTTGAATTCTTCTTTTGAATTCATAAATTCTAAGATATTTAAGTTGGGATTATAAATTTTAGAATTACTCTTTACACTATCATCATTAAAACCTGCAAGTAACTCATTGTAACCAGGATAAGAAAAGAAATATGGATTGGTCACCCTCATAACATTGCCCTTAGTTTTATTTCCATAAAGTTGCCCTTTTGATGCTATTGTATTCCATAGAAAAGGCATGAGAAGGTTTCTTCTTTGTATTTCATTATCAACCCAGAAAGATTTGAGTGTGGACTCTTTTTTGATATCATCATTAATATTATTATTAATAATTCTTTTATCTGCTCCTTGGAAAACTTCTTGCCATCGTACACCATCAAGGGTAATAAGAATCACATTTTGTGTTTTTAAACCATTTTTATTTATAATCGGGTTATTATCACATCCTATGAGAAATAATAGAAATAAGGTGATTTTTTTCATTAATCTTCCTGTTTGATTTATGATAAAAATAATATTAGGAAGATAGCATTTTTATATAAGAAATATATAATAAAAGTTATTAGTCTTTTGAGTAGTCTTTACCTCTTTTTAAATAGACATAAAACGATTCAGAAATATCAGAAGAAAACATCCCATATCCTCCTTCAATATTTGATCCAGGTAACGTGAATATATTTTGAGAGAAAGGATCGCCTTCCAAATATTTATCAAAATTATTGTCTGTTGCCTGAACAGTAATTTTCTGAAGACC
>JAAZYT010000095.1 GCA_014239505.1 Fidelibacterota bacterium
AAAAATAAGCCTGACCACCTCGAAGCAACTCTTCTTTTAAAAGGGTTTTAACCACACCCCAATCAAAGTGCTGTATTTGTGTTTCAATTGGAAGGCGCGCCCTGGGCGGAGTTGTTATTTTTGAAGTATCACGAATTCCAACTAAAGACTGTTGTAGTGTTCTTGGTATTGGTGTAGCTGTTAAGGTCAAAACATCAACGCGGTTTTTTAGCCGCCTTATTGTTTCTTTGTGTTTTACACCAAAGCGATGCTCTTCATCAACAATCAACAAGCCCAACCTTTCCGTTGGAACGTCTTCGCTTAATATTCTGTGTGTCCCGATTAAAACATCGACTTTGTTTTTGTGTATTCTCTCAATAATAGCAGACTGCTCGCGCTTGTTTTTAAACCTAGAAAGCAACTCAACCTCAACACCGAGAGCGCCAAGACGGCCCTCACAGGTTATATAGTGCTGGTCTGATAAAATGGTTGTTGGTGTTAGAAAAAAAACCATTCGTCCAGAAACCACCGCTCGCATAGCTGCGCGAAGAGCAACCTCTGTTTTACCAAAACCAACATCACCATAAACAAGGCGATCCATTGGGTTTGCAAAGTTCATGTCTTTATAAATATCGGCTATCGCTTTTTTTTGGTCTAATGTTTCTTCGTAAGGAAAGCCCTCTTCCAGTTGTTGAAAAAGATCGCTTTCTTTAATATAGCTAAAGCCCCGAGGAGAAGAACGTGCGGCATGTATTGAAACAAGGTGGTCAACAACGTCATCAATGCTTTTTTTAGCAAGCCTTTTTTGTTTTTCCCAAGCGCCGGTACCTAGTTTTGAAATTTTTGGAGCAACGCCACCAACGCTTAAATATTTATGAACGCGATCAAACCGACCAAGAGGAACATAAACAAGACCCCCATCTGCAAACTCAATTTTTATGTTTTCTTCGCGGCAGCTTTCTTCCCCAACGAGACTTAAACCTCGATAAACACCGACCCCAAAGTCTTGATGCACAAGAAAGTCACCCCAACTAATCTCTGCCAAAGAACCAATTATGCGCTCGCTTTTTTTCTCAAGACCTTTCGGCTGAGGGCGGTCACCAGCACCAAGCAAAGAAAAACACGCCAACCCAAGAGAAGGAACAATAAAACCAGATGACAGGTTTGACGAAAAATAAAAAAAAGAAGAGGGGTTTCTTTTTTTAGGGCTAAAACCACCAAACAAAAATAACGGTTCAATTTCCTTTGATGTTTCGTCAAGCCTATTTTCTATAATAGGCGTATCAACACGATTAAAAAAAACCTCTTCATAAAAGAGGCTTAAAGAAGAAAGAGCCTCTCCGCCAGAGACTATATGTTCTTGAGTTATGTATAATTGAAGATCACAACCACCGCGTAAAAAAGAAGAAAGCGTTTTGCCTTTTTTACTTTTAGCCAGCTTTGGTGGAGGTTGAATTTCAACCCGCTCCCTTGAAGCTGTTGACCTTTGTGTTTCTAGGTTAAAAAACCGTATTGACTCTATTGTGTCGGAAAAAAACTCAACGCGGATAGGGTCTTCAGAATAGGTTGGGAAAAAGTCTAAAATCCCCCCCCGCAAAGAAACCATGTTTGAAGCAACACAGCGATCAACGTTTTCATATCCCCACGCTATTAGTTTTTCCAATAACTCGCCAGGGCCTTTCTTTTCACCAACAAGAAGCAAGACTGTCTCGGTCTGTTCGTCTGTTGTCGAAAAGGTGTACTCAGAGCAACGCTTGTTTGTTAAAAAAATGCTCCCCTGTTTTTTTCTTAGTTGGTTATATGTTCGGTCGAACGTCTGTTTAGACTTAGAAACAAAACCAGAAACCGCAACCCCCTCGTTTTTATAGTCAGGCAAAAAACCAACCCCATCGCCAAGAAAAGAGGAAAGGTCTTCTTTTAATGACTTAAGGTGCTTACTAGAAACATCGGCAACAATACCAATCGGCCTACGAAGATGATTAAAACAAGCGGCGACAAAAAAAGCCTGCAAGGAAGGAGGTTGAATTTTTATTTTTGTATTTTCTGCGCAAAAAGAACGAACGGAGCTTTTTAGCTCATCAGCGCCACTAATCGTATCAATTATTTTATTTATATTGGGTTTCACGTGAAACTAGGTGCGCTTAAGAAATAAAACAGATAAGGCAGAAATATCTGCGGGCGTAACACCCGACACTCTCATCGCCTGACCAAACGTTTCTGGCCGAACAAAAGAAAGCTTCTCTCTTGCTTCATTAGAAATGCTTTTTATTTCAAAATAGTTAATATTGTTTGGAAGGGGGGTAGACTCATTTTTCTTCATTTTATCAACCTGGTCTTGTTGTCTTTTAATATACCCCTCGTATTTAATAATTGCCTCTACTTCAATCTTTGCCTCTCTTGCTGTGGCTTCTTTGTTGCTTTCGCTTAAGACGTTTAACGCAAGAGAATCAAGAGTAACAGAGGGCCTTTTGAGAATGTTTTTTAAAGGTGTGGCTTGGTTTATAGTGTTTTCCCCAAGCGCCAGAAGCTTGCTGTTTATCTTAGAAGGTAAAACAGAGCGGTTAAGGCTTTCTAGCATTTTGTCGATCAAAGCCAAGGAGGCCCTAATTTTTTTTTCTCGAGCGGGGCTCAAGAGGTTGTTTTTATCAGCGTGCGCACACAGTCTTGTGTGAGCGTTAGAAAAACGCAATAAAATTCTATATTCTGCCCTAGAGGTAAACATCCGGTAAGGCTCCAAAGTGTCTTTTGTGATTAAATCGTCAACCATAACCCCAATATAACCCTCACTTCTTTTAAGTATCAGCGGCTCTTTCTCTTGTATAAGTTTTGCTGCGTTTATTCCTGCTATTAAGCCTTGAGCCGCCGCCTCCTCATAGCCAGAAGTTCCATTGATTTGTCCAGCAAAAAAAAGACCAGAGAGGTTTTTTGTCTCAAGGCTTGACTTTAACTGAGCAGGAGAAAAAAAATCATATTCTATTGCATATCCAGGACGAAAAAAGCGAACATGCTCTAAGCCCGGAACCAACCGTAAGGCTTTTATTTGTATGTGCTCAGGAAGGCTTGTTGAAAAACCGTTTAAATATATTTGGTCAGACCTTAACCACTCAGGCTCAAGAAAAAGCGTATGACTGTCGTGGTGCGCAAAGCGAGAAACCTTATCTTCTATGGAGGGGCAGTAGCGAGGACCAACGCCGCCAACATCCCCGGAAAACATTGGGCTCAGCTTTAGGTTTTCCTGAATTACTTCTTTGCAGTTTAAGTTTGTTGTGGTTGTGTGGCACGCAACGTTGGGCGGATCAAAAGAGCTTGTTTCATAAGAAAAAGGAAGAGGAAGCTCGTCACCATGGGTTGTGCTGGTTTTATTCCAATTAACCGAAGAGCCGTCTAGCCTTGGAGGCGTTCCTGTTTTTAAGCGACCAGCAACAAAACCCAAAGAAAGAAGAAACTCTGTTATCCCCTCGGCGCCACTTTCACCCATTCTTCCTGCTCGAATTTTTTTCTGACCAATATGGATTAACCCGTTTAAAAAAGTGCCACAGGTTAAAATAACTGCCTTGCCGAACGCACGAGCCCCACTCCTTAAAACAACGCCCTGAACACGACCTTTTGAACAAAGCAAAGAAACAACCTCTCCTTGCAAAACTTCAATTTTATTATTGTTTAAAACCCGGCTAGAAACATAAGACTCGTATTCTCGCTTGTCGACCTGAGCTCTTGGCGACCACACAGACTTACCCTTTGACTGGTTTAATATTTTAAACTGTATACCGCTATGGTCTGTGGCAAGGCCCATAACGCCACCAAGCACATCAATCTCTCTTACAATTTGTCCTTTTGCAAGACCGCCAATGGCGGGGTTACAAGACATCCTTCCAATTGCTTTTGTATCAAGAGTCACAAGAAGAACAGAGCAACCAAGCTTTGACGCAATTAGCGCCGACTCAATGCCGGCATGACCCCCACCACAAACAAGCACGTCAAAACTTTTATCGTGTTTCACGTGAAACTATTTTCCGACGCAGAGATTGTTAAAAATATTATTAATTATATCTTCTGGCGTAGTTTTCCCAAGTAAAACATCAAGCGCGTTTATACCGCTACGCAGCTCAAAAGAAACCAGCTCTAACTCCAACCCAACGGTTTTGCAAACATTTTGTGCTCTTTCGAGGCTTTTTGCACAAGCGTTAATTGCAGCACTCTGCCTTGGTGTTGAAAGGAGAGAGACGTCAGAAGAGATTGGGCCAATTTTAAGCGCGGATTTTATTTCTAGCAAAAGAACCTCAAGGCCTGTTTTGTTTTTGCAGGAGATATGTATAATTGCCTTGTTGGGTTTTTTTGAGTGAAGGTCGGACTTATTAACAACGAAAATATGTGGCTGCGAACCTGTTTTGTTGGTTTGAGCCTGGGGGTCATCTGAAACAGAGATTATAAGATCCGCCTTTTCTTTGAGTTTTTTTGCCCTTGCGACACCCTCTTGCTCTATTGCAGATTTTGCCACTCTTATTCCAGCGGTGTCTAAAAAAACAAAAGGAACGCCGCCTAGAACCATTTCAGACCTTACTATGTCTCGCGTTGTACCAGGCTCCGGGCTGACAATTGCCCGACTTTCCCCGCAAAGCGCGTTTAACAGTGAAGACTTACCAACGTTAGGTGGACCCGTTATTACAGCCGTGACGCCAAGATTTAACATTTTACCTCTAATAAAAGTGTTGGATAGGACGAGAGCTTCTTTGTGTAAGGCGCGAATTTTTTTAGGTACGTTTTTTTGCTCTTTTGCGCTTAGGTCTTCTTCGGAAATATCCATTTGATACTCAAGAAAAGAAACAAGGTCAACAAGTTTTAACCTAAGCTTGTTAATCTGTTTAGAAAGGCTCCCGGAAATTATTTTCTGCTGTTCCTTAACGGACTCAATTGTTTTTGATTTAATTAAGGCGGCAACTCCCTCGGCCTGCACAAGATCCATTTTTCCATTAATGAAGGCGCGATAGGTAAACTCCCCCGGGTCGGCAAGACGAGCACCAAGAGAACAAAAAGTTGAAACAACAGCGTCGACAATGGTGGGGTTGCCGTGGGAAGAAATTTCAACCATGTCCTCGCCAGAGTAAGAAGCTGGGGCGACAAATCGAGTAATTACCGCGCGGTCAATCTTTTCACCTTTTTTATTATAAAAAGTAACAAGCGTTGCGGATCGATTTTTAAGTATCTTTTTGTGAGTGGCTATTTCAGCAAATTTAAAAGCGCTTGGACCACTGACTCTAACAACAGCCAACCCGCTAAAACCGAGAGGTGTAGCCGGCGCAACAATCGTGTCGCCGGAGTTCATTTGCCCTTTTTAAGCTTTATACTTTTAGTCGAATTTTGAGGAGGGTCGGGTATAAAATATTTTTGCTGAACAATTGATAACAGGTTGAAAACAGAATAGTACAAATTTAAACCAGATGGGAAAGTATAAAATAAGAAGAGAAAGAAGACATTCATGAAATACATCATGATTTTTTGTTGGCTGCCGCTGTCTGGCGCGGCCATAAGTTTTTGTTGTAAAAACATTGTTATCCCCATTAAAAAGGGGAGAACATTTAATGGGAATCCGGCAATAGTGGTGATTGTGTCTGGCGCGCTAAGGTCTGTTATCCAGCCAAAAAAAGGAGCGCCTCGAAACTCGATTGTTGAGCGAAAAATAGTAAAAAAAGAGATAAGGATTGGCATTTGCAAAAGAAGAGGAAGGCACCCACCCATTGGGTTAACGCCCTGTTCCTTAAAAAGCTCCATTTGCGCCCGGCTAAGCTTTTGCGAATCGTTTTTATATTTTTCTTTAAGTCGTTGTATCTGAGGCTGTAGTGCCTGCATATTTTTTTGGGAACTAAATTGTTTTTTTGTGAGCGGGTTTAATAGAATTTTTATTAACACGGCAAAAAGAATAACAACGAGGCCGTAGTTTGGGATTATAGAATACATTTTTGTTAACGACCAAGTCACTAGTTGCCCTAACGGCCTAAACAAAGCCCAGCCAAGGTTCATTGTTTTTTCTAAATCATTGCCAAGGGCCTTTATGCGCTTATAATCAAGAGGTCCAATATAGAGCCTTAATCTGTTGGTGCTATTTACCGATTGACGAAGAGATGTTTTGTATAGAGGGCGACCTTCTTTTGTGGTGCCCACAACTTCTGCGCCAGTTCCGGGCGTCTCAGGTATTAGCGCGGCTAAAAAGTATTTTGTTTTAACAGCAGTCCAAAGAGTGTTTCCAGTTTGTTTTTCTAATGACGAGCTTTCTTTTGGCGCGCCAGGTTTGAGTAGCTCACCACCCAAATAGGCATAGCCCTTAAAATGGGTATACTCATCTTTAAGGTTTTTTTCTGATGGGGCGAGACCGCCAGACCAAGAGAGAGAGTATTGACCGCGCGACACAACTGCATTCGGCTCTTCAAAAGAAACCTCCAAATCAATCTCATAACTATTAGGATAAAAGGTAAAGGTTTTTTGAATTTTTTGCCCACCATAAACCGTTTCATAAACAAGAGTTTGCTGCCTTGTTTCGGCATTTATCGACCTAGAGCGGCTAACCGTCGCCCAGCTGTTCGTTAGTTCTATGTTTTCACCGTCTATTGAAACAAAGCTTAAAAGAAGATTGTCTTTATTAAGGTCGTCAATTATATTAACTAGGCTCGAGTCATAACGTGAATATTTATCAAAAGAAAAGGAGTCAAAAGACCCGCCACCACGACTACTTAATCGAGCAGTGAAAAAACCATTTCTTACATCAACAAAGCTTTCTTTTTCTGAAAGCCTTGCAACCCTTTCCTGCTTAAGCGAGGTTTCTGCTGGGACTGATTTTACGGGATCGTTTTGTGGTTGCTTAGCTGTCTGCAGTTCAGGAACAGTTGTTTTAGCTGGTGGAGAAACAAGGCTCATATACCAGGGGGTAAAAATTAAAACAACAGCAATTAAGCCAAAGGCGAGGAGTGTTTTTCTATCCATTTGATTTCTTTATAGGGTCATAGCCGCCAGCCGAAAAAGGATGACAGCGAGAAACCCGTTTAAAAATAAGCACACAGGCTCTTAAAAAAGTATAACCGGCAAAAGCCTCAAGCGCATACTGTGAACATGTTGGGCTAAAGCGACAAGAGGGCCCAAAAAGCGGTGAAATTAGCGAACGATAAGCTTTAACCAAAAGGGTTGCCGCACCTCCAAGAAGACCACCTACACGTTTAAAGATTAAACCAAGCAACACTAAGCAGACAGAGACTTTCTGCCTTTCTTTCTCCTTCTGGCAAGAACCTTTCTCCCGCCAACAGTAGACATCCTTGAGCGGAAGCCGTGCTTGTTTTTTCTTTTACGTTTACTTGGTTGATATGTACGTTTCATTTTTGCTCCAAATTTAGCCAGTGAAAATAAGAAGCATGCTCCCAAAATACCAAAGGAAATGGTTTTCTAATTAATTGACAATATTTTTAATAAAAAAGCAAAAAGAGGATTGTAACGCATTAAAAAAACTGTATAAATTAAAGAAACGCCGATTGTGGAAAACATGTGGAAAACTATTAAATGAACCCAGCAGAATCTTGGAACAAGGTAAGAAAGAACCTTAAAAAATCACAACCCCAGCATGCTTATGCTACATGGTTTGAGCCTCTGGTTTGTATTGGTTTAAACGACAACAGCCTAATTATTGAAGTTCCAAACCAGTTTTTTTTCGAGTGGATTCAATCGCATTATAAAGAGGCAATAAAAAACGAAGTAGACAAAGAATTTAACGCGGCGACAAAGATTAAATATACGGTTTCTCCTGAGGGGTCGGAGAAAAGTGAAGAGACAACAAAAAACCCCGAACAAACGCAATCTCCACCACCACAGAATAAAAACTTAAACATTAACAGTCGGTATACGTTTTCTTCCTTTATTGAAGGAACCCATAATCAATTTGCTAAAGCAGCAGCGCTGAACGTTTCTGATAACCCAGGCCAACAATCGTTTAACCCCTTGGTGATTTATGGTGGAGTTGGAATGGGGAAAACACATCTATTACACGCGATTGGAAATAAAATATCGAACTCAAACAAGCAAAAAAACATTGTTTGTGCATCAAGTGAAAAGTTTACCCTTGATTTTATATCATCAATACAAAAAAACAAGACGGTAGAGTTTTCAAAATCTTATAGAAATGCCGATGTTTTGTTAATTGATGATATTCAGTTTTTTCAAGGAAAAGAACAAACACAGGAGCAATTTTTTCACACCTTTAATGAGCTTTTCCAAGCCGGCAAGCAAATAGTTATGACTGCAGATCGCTATCCTGGTGAAATGATCGGTCTTCAAGACCGACTGCTTTCAAGGTTTAAGTCTGGTCTGGCGGTTGATATTCAACCACCAGACTTTGAAACTCGGGTTGCGATAGTTATGGAAAAAGCAGAAATAAACGGATTAAGCCTACCTTACGATATAATAGAACTGATTGGCCTTCATATCAAAAACAATGTTAGGGACCTTGAAAGTACAATTATTAGACTTTTGGCACACTCCTCGCTTTCTAATCAAGAAATTGACTATGAGCTTGCAAAAAAAGTAATCAAAGAACGTATGGGCTCAAACATTGTCTCTGATTTAACAATAGAAGAAATTGTTCGTCGCGTCTCAATGATAACGCATGTTAGCGAAAAAGACATAGTGAGCGCGAGCAGAAAAATGGAAATCGCTGAAGCGCGCCAAGTTTCGATTTATCTTTGTAGAGAAATTTTAGGAACACCGCTTGTTAGTATTGGTATGCATTTTGGCGGACGGGACCACTCAACGGTTTTACATGCTTGTAGGGTTATAGAAAAAAAAGCAAAAGAGGATCAGCGTATTTCAACAATAGTTGGAGAATTAAAAAACGAACTTTCTTTTTCTATGACGTAAGAGACCTTCGCTTTTATTCGTCTTCGCCATCTTCATAATAGTCTTCCTCGTAATAGTCTTCCCCCTCGCCCTCACCATAATAATCAATGTAGTCACTGTAGTCCGCCACCTCATAGGGGTCATTTTCGACTGAAGCATCGTCGTTTTGCTGAGGAGAGGCTTGTTGTTCCTTTGAAGAAGCGGGGTGGGGTTTTTCTGAGAAAGCGCGAGTTTGGACAAAGGTTGGGGGCGCGTTTGTTCTAAAGAGGATGCCAACCAGAACTATTATTAGCAATAAGATTGCAGACCCAGCTCCACCCTCCGGAACAAGCTCATAACCACCAAACATGTTACGCTTTACACCAAAACTAAGAAAAGTAGCGGTTGACAATAAAACACCAAAAAGAATAATTATATTTCCGGTTACGTTTGGCATGGATGTTTGCATGATAGCCGAATATAAAAACCAAAGAAGAAGGCCTAAAATTGAAACGAAGCCGGCAAAAAGGAAACTCTCTGTATATATAGATATAATAAAAGCTATTATTGCAGATGCGGGGATTAAAAAACCAATGCCGATTTTAATGTTATCATTCATATTAATTTTGTGATAAAGATAGATAGAGACTGCAAAAAACTAAACAAAGTTCTCTCATTAAGCATTTAAATGCAAGGGTTTATACCTTTACTAACGTTTAAATTATCTACTGTAATTTCAGAGCAAAATTTCTTGTTATTATTGGTAAAGCAAAATGAAAAATAATATTAGAATAGGAGTTATTGGCGTTGGGCACCTTGGCCAACACCACGCAAAACACTATACGAAGATTGCCTCAGCTGAGCTTGTTGGCGTTTATGATACAGATAGTAAACAATGTGATAAAATAGCAAAAAAGCAGAACACAAAAGCGTGTAAATCCTTGGATGAAATGCTTAGAAGCGTTGATGGCGTATCTATTGTTACGCCAACAAAAGACCACGCAAAAATAGCTGAAACCTGCCTAAAGCAAGGGAAGCACGTTTTTATAGAAAAACCAATTAGTAAAACCGTGGAAGAGGCCGAAAGGCTTATCGTTCTTGCAAAAGAGAAAAATGTAACCCTTCAGGTTGGCCACATTGAACGTTTTAACCCAGCGCTAGGCCCATTAAAAGACTATAGGGTTAAACCAAAATATATAGAAGTTCAAAGATTGGCACCGTATATGATTCGGGGGACCGATATACCTGTGGTTTTAGACTTAATGATACACGACATTGATTTAGTTTTGTCCTTTATTGATTCACCGGTAAAGAAGATTGAAGCAAGCGGCGTTTCTATAATGACAAGCTCTGTTGACATTGCAAATGCGCGCATTCATTTTGAAAACGGCTCTGTAGCAAACATAACCTCAAGCAGAGTTGCAAAAGACAAGGTTCGCAAAATTAAACTTTTTCAGCAAAATTTATACATAACCATTGACTTTTTAATTGGGCTTACAGAAGTATACCGTGTAGTGGATTCTGAAAAACAAGAATCACCAGATATTATTTCTGCGCCAATAGACCTAGGGGGCACGCAAAAGCACATTGTTTATGAAAAACCAAACATCATCAAAAACGACGCACTACAAATGGAATTAATAAACTTTGTTGAATCTATTCAAGGTGCGGCTACCCCAATTGTTGGCGGCTTGGCGGGAAAAGAGGCGCTAAAAGTTGCACTACAAATACAAAACAAAATACTTGAAGGGTTAAAGTAGATGGATATTCGAAACTTTTTCTTTAAATATAGAAGCTACACACCAATACCTCTTGGCATAATGATCGTTTACTTTGCCAGGCCAAACAGCCTACACCTTTCTTTGGGCGTTTTGCTGTTGTTTGTTGGTGAGGCTATACGAATATGGGCAGTTTCTTATGCGGGGGGGATAACAAGGACGCGAAACGTTGGAGCTCCAAAAATCTGTTCATCGGGGCCGTATGCTTTTGTAAGAAACCCGCTATACGTTGGCAATATGATGATGTATTTGGGAGTCGTTTTTATAGCCGGCGCTGCAAATGTTTACTTAATGGCTGCAACAACAATCGCCTTTTTTTTAATACAATATAGCTTAATTATTTCTTTAGAAGAAGAAACGCTTCGCGGGTTGTTTGAAAAAAATTATAAGGAGTACGAAAAGAATGTTCCTGCAATCTTTCCAAGGCTTAGTCCATGGAAAAACTCCGACAACAGAAAACCACAAAAAATATTTAAGACAATAAAGACAGAGAAAAGAACCATCCAAAATGTCGTTTTTATTTTAGTGTTGATTCTTTTCCGGACAAACTTTATTTAATAACAAATATGGTTAGATGAGCAGAAATAAAGCCCCACAAACATTTTTCATTGTTGCCGGAGAAACTTCAGGAGACATGCATGGAGCACAACTAATAAGCGAAATTAAAAAAATATTACCCGAAAGTAATTTTGTTGGGCACGGTGGCGACAAAATGATTAAAAGCGGTTTAAAGATAATTTACCATGTTGATAAGCTGGCAGTAATGGGTTTTTCAGAGGTCTTGAAACACCTCCCTTTTTTATTAAATGTTATGGGGGAGTCCCTTGGCAAGCTTAAAGAAATAAGGCCAGATAGAATAATATTAATTGACTATCCGGGGTTTAACCTAAGATTGGCAAAAAACTGTAACGGCCTAAAGATACCTATAACATATTTTATACTTCCTCAACTTTGGGCTTGGAAAGAAAATCGAATAAAATCATTTCACAAATACATCGATCAGGCGCTTAGCATTTTTCCCTTTGAGCAAGACTGGTTTGAGAAAAGAGGCGTACCAACAAACTATGTTGGCCACCCCTTTACTGAAATTGAAGATGTTGGTTTATCTCAGGAGCAATTTTTATCTAAACACAAAATTTCGAAAGACGAAATTATTTTAACTTTACTACCCGGCAGCAGACAACAAGAAGTAGACAAGCACCTTCCAGTTTATCTTGCTGCGGCTAAAGAGTTACAACAGCACAACCCAAACTTAAAGGTTTTAGTAGCAAAAGCGCCAAGCGTTAACCTGTCAAGCCTATATGATGACATTTTAGTCGAAGAGGACAATATAAGGGCAGCCATTTCTTTTGCAAAAGCATCAATAACAACATCTGGAACGGCTAGTCTTGAATGTGCAGTTTTAGACACTCCACAAATTGTATGCTATAAACTATCAAGAATCTCAGGGACTATCGCAAGGCATCTAAATAAGTCACCTTTTATTTCAATGGCTAACCTTGTCGTCGGTAAAAAAATTGTTCCTGAGTTAATACAAAAAGATGTAAATAAAAAAGAAATTGTAAGTGCAGTTCAACCGCTTTTGGAAAACTCGAAAGAACGAAGAAATATGTTAGAAGAGTTTAATGGTGTTCGGCGAGCCCTTGGCTTGCCAGGAGCGTACGCACGAGCAGCCGAGGCAATTATAAAAAGAACAACGCATGCCAAACCCTAAAAACGAAAGAAGGTTAAAAAACCGCTTTCTTGTATGGCTTGGAGAGCTAATTGGCCCACCAGCGCTCAGGTTTCTTTATAATACAAACAAATGGGAATTTGTTGGAAAACACTACATAGAGGACCAAATAAAATCTGGGAAATCAATTATTATTGCTTCATGGCACGGAACGCTGTTAACCGTATTTATGGGGCTTGCAAATAAAAACTATTTTGGAATGGCAGGCAACCACCATCCTGAAGCTGAAATTATTTCTCGCGTTGGAAGAAAGTTGGGCTGGAAGGTTATTAGAGGCTCCTCAACTGACGGAGGAAAAGAGGCTTATGAAAAAATGATTAGGTCGCTAAAAACGCCGGGGTCCGTTTTTGCTATAACTCCAGATGGTCCCCAAGGGCCAGCAAAAACACCAAAAGCGGGCGCAATAAGAGCTGCACAAAAAACAGGCGCAATAATTATTCCAGCAGCAGGCCAATCAACAAAACGTTGGTCTTTTAAAAATTGGGATATTTTTTATTTAGCTAAGCCCTATGGTAAGATCATTCAACTTTTTGGAGAGCCAATTATTATAAATAAAAATGACGACTTTAGAACCTCAGTTGAAAAATTAAAAACAGCTCTTAACAATCTTGAAAAAGAGGCAAACGCTCGTGTTAGAATGGAAAAAGAATAAAGCTCTAAAATTCATTTTATTGCCGCTGGCCTTGTTTTATTGGGGAATGGTTTCTTGCCGCAATTTTTTTTATTCGCGGGGGTTTTTCCTTTCAAAAAAGCTTCCAACAAAAATTATCAGCGTTGGAAACATTACGGTGGGGGGAACTGGAAAAACGCCAGCCGCAATTTTTATAGTTAAAGCTTTGTCTGAAAAAGGAATAAAGTGTGCAGTTTTAAGCCGAGGCTATGGTAGAAAAACTGCAGGAACGCAACTTGTAACCGACGGGATCACACCGGTTTTAGATTGGCGGAACTATGGAGACGAACCCAGCCTGCTGGCAAAACTTTTGCCAGGAGTGCCAATAGTTGTTGACTCAAAAAGACATCGGGGGGGGATGTTTCTTGTTGAAAACTTTAAGCCGGATATTATTATCCTAGACGATGCTTTCCAGCACAGGTCGATTGAGAGAGACCTAGATATTGTTTTGATTAATAGCAAAGATAAAAAAACCGATCACAAGCTGCTTCCCTATGGATTGCTTAGAGAACCGCTTTCAAGCCTGCGTCGCGCAAATGTTTTAATCTTTACAAAAACAAACCTAACACAGCCAGATCAGCTTCTAGTGCAAATGGCCAAATCAACAAAGCTACCGGTTTTGTCAAGCACCTTAGATATAATCGGGTTTACATCGCTTGATGGGCGCCCGACATCAATTAAAAAAGGGACTAAAGCTGTTGCGCTGTCTGCAATAGCAGATACGAGCGGGTTTATTAAAACTATAGAAAATTTCGGCATAAACGTAATTAAGCATTTCGACTTTGCAGATCATCACAGTTTTAAACAATCAGAGGTAGATCAAATATCAAGCCAAATGGAAAGACTTGACTCAGAAATTATAATAACAACAGAAAAAGACATGGTTAAGATTGCTAATTTAGGAGTTGGTCTGCTAAAAATTTATAGCATAGACGTTTCTTTCAATCTACCGGAAAAAGATAAAAAGACACTTTTGAAATTAATTCAGAATTAAAAAACTATATCTGTGCCATTCCCCAGGCGAAGACAACGCCAACAAAAGAAACAAGCAATGGCCAGCCCGTATTAATCATTTGCCTTGCGCTTGGGTCTTCAAAAACATGAATTTGAAATTCGTGTGAAGCAATCGCGCCTCTTTCATCCATAGCAACTATAATAATATCGTTTGGACCTCTCTGGTTTGGCCTTGGTTTCCACGACAACACGCCAGTTTTTCTATCAAAGCTAGAGTTTTTTGGAAGCTTTACAGCTTTGTATGCTATACGATCTTTGTTTAAATCTTCCGCCACGACCCGATATTTGTAGTGGTGGCCGGTAAGGGCAACGGGCCGCGGCGTAGAGATTATATTTGGATTGATATTTACAAAAACTTTTCCATCTTGATTGTCATTGGTGTAGCCATCAGAAACTTGAAAAGAAAACAGGTTCTCATTTATTTGAGCAGCCTTTGGAATCCAAACAACCTTCCCTTTTTTACTAATTTGCATACCCTGAGGGCCTTTTAGTAGCGTAAACAGTAAATCAGCGTCTTTATTTTTATCTTCAACTTGGATATTATATTTAAAAACCTCCCCAACCATTGCACTTACGGGTGGATTTGACACAATAACAGGTTGATGGTTTACATAAATCTCAAAAGACTGTTCGTCTTTTGCATACCCATCTGAAACCAGAAAGGATACGGATTGCTTGTCGACTTGTTCTTGAGAGGGTGTCCATGAAATTATTCCAGAGTATTCATCAACCTCCATGCCGTCCGGAAACTCCAAAAGAGTATATTTTATACTGCTTAACCTTCTTGCTAAAATTCTAGGCGGACGGCCTTTGTTTCCTTGAAAAAACTCCCACAAAACATCTTTAATTGCAACCGTTCTATCGTCTAGTTCTTCAATAACAATGTTTAATCTGTCGTTTTCCCAAAAGACAGAATGAACATATTTTTTTAAATTTAGGCGAGAAACCTCTAAAGAAAGACTGTCTGCTGGTTCACCCTCGGTCAAATAAACAGCAGTAGCCCCTAGCCAATCTGAAAGATAACGGTCAATGTTCTCAACGTAAATATCATCATTAATTTGAATAGAATAAATACGGTAGTTTTCTACAGGGCTAAGAGGAACAACCTCATCATATAAAAGCAAGGCTCCACGATTTAGATCAGACGTCATAACTTGATATTCATATTGATTTCCTACCGCGCCTTGCATTGGAGGAATTGAAACGATATCAATCGGAGCATTTACAAAATAGGTTGACTCAATTAACTTTGAAGAGCGCCCATCGCTTACCTCTATAATTAAATCTGAAAAATCAACGTTTTCTCGCGTCGGCTCCCAAACCACCATTCCACTATAAGGATCCATCCTCATACCTTTTGGCATTTCAATAGCAGTGTAAATTAAATTATCTTGATCGTTTGGGTCTTTTATCTTTAGCTGGAACCGATACTCTTCACCAAGGCTAATAACGTTCATTTTTAAAGGAGCAGACTCAACAATTGGTGGATGGTTAACATACAGAGCAACCTCTTGTGAGTCGACTGCAATACCATGGCTAACGTTTACCATAAATTTTTGAGTGTCTATTTGAGTAACTCCCGGGGTCCAGGTTACCAAGCCTGATTCGCTCATTGTCATTCCCTCTGGACCAAAAGATAAATCAAATTTTAATATATGTTCTAAATCTGGGCGCCAAATATCCACTTTGTATTTATATTGCTTATCAATTTCGGCCTCTAAATTAGCCTCTGATAATATTTTTACACCAGCGCGAGCAAAAAGAGAGAAGCTTTGCGTTGTTCTGTCAAAACCGTCACTTGCAACAAGTCTTATCTCATAGACATCGACATGCGAAGAGTCTGTTTGCCAAGAAAGCGCACCGTCTTGGTTTATAATCATTCCTTTTGGTTTGCTTTCAAGGTCTAGGTTGATAGAAGCATCAGGATTACGATCTAAAATTAAAGGTTTGTAATAAAAAAGATCTCCAGCAACAAATTCAGTTCCAAAAGGCTCAGAAGAAATAACCGGAGGGTCATTAACGTAAAGCCAGAACCTCTCATCGTCTCCTTCAAGGCTTGGAATAACCTTGTAAGTAATTAAAGAGTCTTGCTCTGAAGAGGTTGGAACAACCTCCTCTCCAAGTTTTCTTTCAACATGGTAAGACAGTTTATATGCGCCAAGCTGCGCCGCATCTGGAACCCAGCGAATTGAGCGAGAATCATAATGAAAAAACATTCCCTGGGGAGGGGGCTGAAGCCAGCGAAAACTATAGAACTCTTTTTTTTCTTCTTCAGGTAGCGTGTAGGCAAAGGCTTGATTAACGGTAAGCACATGTTTTGGTAAAAGACCGCTTGGTAAAGGCTGACCCATCGTTTCTAGTGGTTTGGGAACCTTCGGAAGAAGAATCTCTTCTTTTTCTATTAATGGAAAGACATCCAAAACATCTTCTTGCTCTGCATCAACATCTGCGATCACGGGCCTCTCAGGCTCGGGACCAAAGCCCAACTCAGCAATAAAAACTGTGGCTTCATATCCATTCCAACCTGCAGCAACGACCTGACCAGTATATATCCCAAAGGAAGTAATTGGGAGCGCAGAAAAAATCTGCGCACCAGACCCCCCCTGATCTTCAAGCGTAAAATATTCAGATATTTCGGAAAACCCCTCGACACCCCCATAGTTAAGAGAAAGAATATTCATATCACCAGAAACCAAAAGTATGTCATCGTGGGAGTCTTGATTAAAATCTGATATTTTAATAGTAGAGAGAGGGCCACCTTCAACAGGGAGCTTTTCTATAGATAGAAAATCCTCAAACAAAGACAATGAAATAATGTCCCCATTATAAAAGGGTAAAAGCAAATCTTCAACACCGTCTTTATCCCAATCTGATTTTGAAATTCCAGTAGAAATTAATCCATCAAGCCCAGGTATGGGAGTCTCCTGGCTATTTCCCATTACAAGCTCTCCGCCTAAATTATAAAAAGGCTGTGTTCTTAGAATTTCACCCTCTGGAGAGAGCGCAACCACCTCGTCATATCCGTCACGATTCCAATCGGTAGAGGCAACATAGATGGCACCAATGCCAGAGCGCATACCATTAAGCTTTAATGTTTGAACAACGCGCCAATCACCATCGTCATTAAGGTCTAATATTATAATTTCTCTAAGAGGACTTCCAAGCGACACGGCAAGCTCTTGATCCATATCTCCATCATAATCCATTAAACTAAAATTATGACCACGAATAAAATTGCGACCACCAGAAAGATTTAAAACGCTTCCAGCTTCTTCATTGAACTTTTCACCATCCCACGAATAGTAAAAAGCGATGGGTTGTAGCAATTCATTTTGTCCAGGTTCTGCAAAATTCGAGACGGTTATTAGTTCTGGAACGCCATCTCCATTGAGATCGCCAAGTTCAACATCAACAAAATTTCCAAGTAGCCCATCTGGCGCTCGAAGTTCCCAATTCATTTGTTGATACCCATCATCATTTAATTCATAATAACGAATAACGGAAAGGTTGTTATTGTTTAAAGACCCATGTTCAACAGTTGCAAATTCTTGGAGTCCGTCTCCATCTAGATCATAAGTTCCTTCCATGTGCATTATTCTCAACCCCTGTGAAAAAACAGAAGAAAAGAAGAGTGCGAAGATATAGAGTGTTCTATAGTTCACTTTGTACTGTCAGGCAAAACTAAAGGTGTCGTGTTTGTTGAACTGTCAGGAACAACCTGTAATATAGTTGGCTCAACAGACAAGGTGTCTGGCTGGGAGGCCGCCTTCACAGAGCCACCAAGGGAAAGGCTGTCGCTTGTAACGCTATCAGGCAAAACTTTTTGAGCTGTTTTTGATATAATTTTTGCAGGAGAATAAAAGGAACGAAAACTGGCCTGAGCTTTTAAAGTATCAGGTATAGAGTCAGCGTGAAAAACCAACGTATCGCGACTTACAGAGCTCATCCAAGCACTAATGTTTCTTGGGATAAAGGAAGATTCAAAATCAATCTCCGTTAGTGTTTTATGAGACCCATTTTCTTTTACACTAATATCACCCCGAATAGCATGCGGCTTGCCACCAAAATAGGAGATGGAGATATCATGTTGCTGGTCAAAAAGTGGAGACGAAAGAGAAATCAACCCCGAAACATCACCAATAGAAGAAAAGAGAGAGACGTCGCTATGAGTATCTGCAGAATCAAGCCCCATATTTAAAGGAAAGCCTTCAAAAAAATATTCGGGAAACTTATAGAGCTTTGAATCCCAACCTTCGGGGTCAAAAGACTGTGACAAAGAATCATGCGTTGGAGAAAGCGATGCATAAAATATATTATTTGATAAGTCGTGTATGATTGAAAGCGTAATCATGGAGTCAGGTTTTTGAGATGAAGATTTAAAATTAAAAGTTCCTGCCTTATCTTGTTTTATCCAGCTCAAATTAGCGCCGACACCAACTGTGATTATTCCATTTGAATTAACGGTTGTGGCGCTAAAGGGAGTTTCGCCATCAAAAGAAAAACGATCTGATTCATTAATATCTTTAGTTGAAATTTCAACACGATGAAAGCGCGGCGGGATAAGCACAAATGGTTCAGGCGGCTTAATGGTATCCCCAATAAGCACAACCATGGAAGAATCCCTGTTTTGCAACACAGGATATATGTGATGGGTGTCCCCAAAGTCATCTTGCCCGCTTCTAAGCTCTTCATTTAAGCGGACTTCAAGATAATAAGAAAGATCAACAACTCCAATGTGCTCTCTTTTGGGGATCCATTCAATTTTAAAATCAAGCGGATTAAATCGCATGCCAGAAGGAGGAGTTGCAGACCATTTAAAACTATAAAATTCACCAATAGAGCCAGGTAAAACAAAAAGGCTTAAGCTATCACCCAACATCAAAGTATCGGACACTAATATTATTAAAGAGTCGTCAACCGTTGAAGGATCAACTCCAAGAGGCTGGCTGTAAAGGCCGCTTTCTATGCGGCTTATGATTGCATTATTTATCTCATCTTCGCCAGCAGCGGCTTTCATTCCAAAAAGTCCGGACTCACTTAACTTGCTTTCTGTAAATGTTATTCCACTATCAGTTAAGGCTAAGGAATATACTTCACCCGTGGCAAAAGGAATTAAAAGCTCCTGGTTTCCATCACTGTTTTCATCAAACGGTTGAATGTCTGGACCGGAGATTACGCGTGCCCCATTTAGGGGCAAAATGTCTGAATTAATATTTTGGTTAATGTCTGATAAAGAAAACACACTAGCCTTGAGAATGTTTCCCTCGGGGCTAATAAGAGCGGCATAACCATCGCCCTTAACTTTAAACATTCCAACATAAACGGGTCCATAGCCATTAGAGATTAGAGGCGCGGTGTTAAATTGCGAGTTAGACTTAAGAAGGTCTCCTTCTTTTAGTTCCAAAGAAAAAACAGTTGAACTGCGATCTGGAGTAGAAAATGCCGCAGAAAAAATATTTGCAAAAGAAGCAAGATTGGAGGGGCGAATCAAATCAAGGGGGTCGTCCTCATTTTTTAACGATTGCTTGTTTTGAGTGAAGCCTTTTCCGTTCCACTCAAAAACAACAAGCCAATTATTCAGAGAATTCCCTTTTTGCGCAACAATTAGCTCTTCTACGTTATCTCCATTTAAATCTGCAAATTTAATATCAACAATCAACTCTTCGTTCTTAGGAGTATAACGCCAAAGAGAGCTATGCGTACCATCTTCATTAAGCTCAACAAGCTCAAGGGGCGCCACAAGGCCGTTGAGTTTAAAAATTTCACTTTTTCCATTATGATTAAAGTCAAACGTGCCAAAAACGTGAAGGTCTTTTGCAAGAATAAAACCAAAGCATAAAACGAATAAACGAATAGGCAGCCTATATGACAACAGGTTCGCCTAACACACTAAATGTGGTAAAATAACTTGATGATCTTGATATAATACGAATACCCTTACCTAGAGGTTCGTTCAAATATAGGTGTTCACCGTCAAATATATCAAGCGAAACACCTTAAATTTTCATTATCAAAATTTAGAATTATCATTTCGATTTACAAGCATCCTGAATAAATTAACAGCTTATTGCTTAGCGTCTATTTAACTTTATGAAAAAAACACTACTAATATTTATTTTTGCTAACGCTCTGAGTTTTTCACAAGGGAATATTTATCCTACGGAAACAAACTATGGTGGTGGCATTGGATTCAGCTCAATGTATATGGTTTTAGATTCAATTCCAGGGCAATCTATTTTAAACAGTCTTGGTTTTGATACCGACGAGTTAGGCACGAAACCGCTTGTGTTTTTTGGCGGAGAAGGATTTGCACAAATGTCGGGTCCTTGGAGGCTTGGTGGTTATGCGGGAATAGGCACTCAACCAGTAAGTAACGTGTACGATATAAAAACTTATGAAGAAAAAAACGATATAGCGGGCTATCAAAAAGACAACATTGACGAAACCAGCTCGCTAAAACAGCTGACGGATAGACTTACGATTAATGCAAGAATAAATTTTTTAATGGGTGCGATGACTGTTGAATATGTAATTCCGATTTATAGAGACCTAGAGGTAACGACGGGTGCCCTAATGGGTGTGGGGGGATACTCTCTTGCAATTGATCAACATGTAAAAGTGAGATCATATGCAGACATTGGAAAACAGTCTCGTTTAGAAGATGGTATTTCTAAAAACCTTCACCATGCTTATTATGACAGAGAAGACAAAACAGTTTATGTAGATATTAATAAGAATGATAAGAGCTATGATGATTTCATTAAATTTTTTGAAGACCATACGCTACCAGACCCAAACGAAACCAAGGCTAAGTATCGTGAAATGAACCTCGCTGGGTCTATGACCGAAATGAGTGGAACTTTTTTTAACTTTCAACCATATGTTGCAGTGAAGTGGCAGTTTTTAGATCGAATGGGACTAAGAATAAGCGCAGGTTTTAATAAAGGTTT
The DNA here is from genome assembly GCA_014239505.1 of Fidelibacterota bacterium. Classification (GTDB taxonomy): domain Bacteria; phylum Fidelibacterota; class Marinisomatia; order Marinisomatales; family TCS55; genus TCS55. Next base: position 20,974 of record JAAZYT010000095.1, read on the forward strand.
AATTGGTGAAGGTAAAATGAAATTAAATGGGCATATGCCCATTGGAGATTCTTCAAAGTCATCTTTACACGGATTCACTGTTAGAACCGTTTTGTATTTTGGTTTATAATTTATTATTAAATGAAAAAAAAATTCTTTCGAAATAATCTTTCTTTATTTACAGGCCTTCTAATGGGCCTTATGATTGCAGTCCCGCTAACGCAGCTAACGTCAAAGCAAAACAATGCATATTCCATAATTGAAAGCAAGTTCAAAGTAATGAACCAAATGCTTTATTATGTAAATCAATTATATTACAAAGACGTTGATATGGAAAGCCTCCTCGATGGAGCTTTAAGTGGAATAATGGAACAATTAGACCCACACTCCATTTTTATTTCTGCAAAAGATCAAAAAAACATTGATGAAATGTTTAAGGGGGAATTTCAAGGGATTGGTGTAGAGTTTGATATCTTAAACGGATATATAACGGTTATTGCTCCTGTTGTGGGTGGCCCCTCTGAAAAAGCTGGAATCCAATCTGGGGATTGGATTACAGAAATTGACGGGGTAAGCGCTAAAGGGATTGAGCGGGATGAGGTTTATAAAAAACTGCGTGGTAAAAAAGGAACAAGAGTAGACCTGAAAATTGGACGAGTGGGAACCAGCCCCTTTGATGTAACAATAATTCGTGACGACATTCCTCTTTATAGTGTTCGAGCAAGTACAATGCTTGATAAAAACACAGGATATGCATGGCTAACGCGATTTTCAACTAAATCTGGCAAAGAAATGCGACTAGCCGTAAACAAATTACTAGATCAAGGCATGACAAGAATGATTCTTGACCTCAGAAATAATGGTGGTGGAATATTAGAACAGGCCGCCGACGTTGCCAATTTATTTATAGCAAAAAAAGACACCTTAGTATATACTAAAGGTAAAAGCAAACAAACTGAACAAGCCTTTATCGCTTCACCCAGAAAAGGAAAAGAGGGCTTCTCCCTTATTGTTTTGATTAACAGGGGCTCTGCTAGTGGAAGTGAAATAGTTGCCGGAGCGATTCAAGACTTAGACCGTGGTTTAGTTGTCGGAGAGACCAGCTTTGGAAAGGGCCTTGTTCAAAGACAGATTGGACTAAGTGATGGGTCAGCCGTCCGTGTAACAATTGCTCAATATTATACACCAAGCGGAAGACTAATTCAGCGCCCGTTTGACAGCTCGGACCCAGAACTATATTATCGAGAGCTATATGAAGAAGATCGAGAATCAAAAATTGATTCATTGAAAAAACTACGGCCACCATTTCAAACGCGAAACGGTCGTGTTGTTTATGGCGGCGGCGGGATTACGCCAGACGTTTACATTCCTTGGGAGCTAGAGATTTCTGAGTTTACGCGAAAAATAATGTCTCATCCTAAACGGTTAATGTTTAACTGGAGCAC
>JAAZYT010000061.1 GCA_014239505.1 Fidelibacterota bacterium
CCTGTATCTGCTTCAGGTCCTCCAAAAACAAAACGTCCAGTACCATTCACAATAAAATCATTTTCATATGATAGGCCACATTCATTTAACACTGGAATAATTACTTTGTTTATCATTTCTGATTCTACAAAATCGTGTTCAGCTTTTTCTGTATCAAACTGATCTAACATATCATCATGCTGTGTTGCAATAACGACTTTAGTTACTAACGTCGGCTTACCATCTTGGTAGGCAACAGAAACTTGAGACTTGCTATCAGGTCTTAACCAAGGTATAGTACCATCTTTACGCAAGTCTGTCATTCTTTCGACCAATCTATGCGATAAATGAATGGGAATTGGCATTAACTCTTTGGTCTCATTGCATGCAAAACCAAACATTAAACCTTGATCTCCAGCACCTTGTTCATTATGAAGGCCAGATCCTTCATCTACGCCCTGTGCAATCTCAGAACTTTGTTCATCAAGCATAGATAAAATCTTAACATTATTATTATCCATACCATAAGCTTTATCTGTATAACCAATTTCACCTAAGGTTTGCTTAACTACTTTTTCAACATCTACAGTGCCTTTTGAACGAATTTCCCCTGATACAATGACCGTTCCAGTTGTTGCTAATGTTTCACAAGCAACATGAGATTCAGAATCTTGCTCAAGGAGATTATCTAAAATAGCATCAGAAATAGCATCACAAACCTTATCAGGATGCCCTTCAGAAACCGACTCTGATGTAAATACAAATTTACTCATATAATTTAATACCTATTTAAAGTGAATAATATCAAGCATTGAATTTAACTTGATACATCGTTATGAAGAAAACAAGAATTTATTTTTTTACAATACTAATTTGGGACCTGCATCTCTAATTGTAGAATCACCAAGATCATATTTAATAAAATTATCTTGAAATTTACTTACTAGATCATTTGCTGTATTTCTAAAAATAATCTGATCTTTCCAAATTTTAGAAGGGATTAAAAGGTTTGAATCTATTTCCCCTAAAGTATTTGGAACCAGAAAACCAAAATATGGATCTTTTACAAAAGTTGTGTTATTAATACTTCCATCAAGAATAGTATGGATTATTGATCTAGTAACAGGTAGTGAAATTCTTTTTGCTCCAGATTGGGCAGTTGCACCAACCCATCCAGTATTAACAATAAATGCTGGTACAGAATGATTATTCATTTTTTCTCTTAAAAGTTCTGCATATCTCAATGGATGCAAAGTAAGGAATGGGCCTCCAAAACAAGGAGAAAAAGTTGCCGTTGGTTTTTTAATACCTCTTTCAGTTCCAGCTACTTTAGCAGTATAGCCACTGATGAAATGATACATTGCTTGCTCTGGAGTTAATTTTGCTACAGGAGGTAAAATTCCATAAGCATCACAAGTAAGAAATATAATGGTGTTTGGATGATCTGCTATTGCAGGTTCTCCTTTTCCATAAATTGAGTTATCAATGTAGTTTAATGGATAGGATACGCGAGTATTTTCTGTTTTTGAACTATCAGAATAATCAACAACACCCGTATCTTTATCAAAAACAACATTTTCAAGAAGAGCACCATGACGGATTGCATTATAAATATCTGGTTCTTCCTTTGGATCTAGATTGATTGTTTTAGCATAACAACCACCTTCAAAATTGAAAATTCCATCGTCAGACCAACCATGTTCATCATCACCAATTAATGGTCGTTTTGGATCAGTTGAAAGTGTTGTTTTTCCTGTTCCACTAAGACCGAAAAAGATTGCTGCATTTTTTCCATCCTCATCAACATTTGCTGAACAATGCATTGATAGAATCCCTTTAAGAGGTAGCATATAATGAAGTACTGAAAAAATACCCTTTTTCATTTCACCACCATATTCAGTTCCACCTATAATTGCAATACGCTTTTCCATGTGAAATACAATAAATGTTTCAGAATTCATACCATGCTTTTTAAAATCTTTATTAAAAACACTTGAAGCATTAATAATTGTAAAATCTGGTTTAAATCCTTCAAGCTCTTCAACTTCTGGTCTAATAAACATATTATTTACAAAATGTGCTTGCCAAGCTCTTTTTGCTAAGATTCTTACATTTAAACTGTGATTAGGATCAAAACCTGCAAAACCATCAAACAAATAAGTTTTAGAATCATCTGTATTGTAATAATTGATTATTTTATTATATAGCTCATCAAAAATACTTTCATCTAATTTTTGATTTACATCTCCCCACCAAATATTTTCTGTTGAAGTTGATTCATCTACAATATACTTATCTTTTGGAGATCTGCCAGTATATTTACCAGTATCCACGATAGTAGCTCCTCTTGGACCAATAACACCTTCACCATTTTCAACAGTTTCTTTAATCAACTCATCAACAGATAGGTTGCGATAAACTTCTTTTACATTATTAATTCCAAGTTTATCAAAATCGAGTTCTTTACCAGCGACTAACATTTATTCTCCTATTTTCCACCATGAGGGTGGGCTTGTTTATATATACTTTTCATCCTCTCAGGTTTTATATGAGTATAAATTTGAGTTGATGATAGACTTGAATGACCTAATAAGTCTTTTACTGATCTGATATCAGCTCCCATATCCATTAAATGAGTTGCAAACGAATGTCGTAAAATATGAGGCCCCAAATTTTGACCTTCAGCTACAAGTTTAATGTAATTCCGAATCCTTCTTTGGATTGTGCTCTTTGGAACTCTTTTATTTTTTTTATTAACGAATAAAGGCTCATTTTTAGGAGCATTACTAATCGATAACGCACGACTTTTTAAGTAATTTTCAATGCAAAATTTCGCTCTATTTCCAAATGGAATCAACCGTTCTTTATTACCTTTTCCATAGACTTTAATTAATTGATTGCCTGAATCAATTTCTTGAATATTTAGCGCAATTAATTCACTTAGCCTAATGCCAGTTGAGTAAAATAATTCTAAGATTGCTCTATCTCGCAAACCTTTATTAGTAGATTCATCTGGGATTTTCATTAAAGACTCAATTACTTTTTGATCTATAAAATTTGGTAATGTTTTTGATACTTTTGGAGTCTTTACGAGTATTGCTGGATTATTAATGACTTGTTCTGATTGTAGCAAATATTTAAATAGTGATTTAATCGAAGCCAAACGACGCGCAATAGTTTTGCTTGATGTTGGGGTTTTTAAATCTTTTCTGTCAATTTCTGATTCAAGAAAGCCACGAATGGATTCTCTATTAACTTTATCAAATCCAGAAATATTATTAGGTAAAAAAGCTAAAAACCTTGATAAATCATTTTGATAGGCTTTAACCGTATTATTAGAAAAACCTCTTTCCTTTTTTAAATAACGGTAGAAATCTGCTAATACTTTTTCTTTTTTATCCATTAGTTAAATCAATGTTATTTTCAATATTTTTTATATCTAAAGGAATTGGCGCTTCGATTGAAATTAATTTATCATTATCTGGATGTTTAAATACTATTTTTTTTGCATGCAATGCTTGCCTTCCAATATTATTTAATAATTTTTTTAACAACTTATTCACTTCAGGTGTAAATCCTTTAATTTTTTGATCCCCACCTCCATATTTATTGTCACCAAAGATAGGATGGTTCATACTTGAAGAATGTACACGTATTTGATGTGTTCTGCCAGTTTTTGGATAGAAGGTGATAGAACTTAAATATTGACCCTGTTTAATTAATTCATAGTTTGTAACTGCCTCACGCCCCTCTTTATCAATATGATATGAAGTCGGATCTGACCTTTTTCTTTTAATGGCATTATTAATGCTGCCTTTGAAATCTTTCCATATTCCCCATGTTATAGCAAAGTATTCTTTCTTTATTGTTCGATTTTGAAACTGAGAAGCAAGTTTTCTATGAGAGGCATTATCTTTAGCTATTAGAATCACACCTGACGTATCTTTATCTAAACGATGAACTATTCCAGGTCGCAAAAATCCATTAAGATCGGATAATTGATCGAAATAGTAAACTAAACCATTGGCTAATGTGCCACTAGTGTGACCATTTCCAGGATGCACAATCAAACCTGGCTGTTTATTTATTGCAATAATAAAGTTGTCTTCATATAAAATTTCTAACGGTATTTCTTGCGGGCTAATATCTTTTATATTAATATTTAAATCTGGAACAGTGTATGCTATAAATTCACTTCCATCTAATATCAAACTTGCTTTCGCTTCTGTATTATTAAGAAAAACTAATCCGTCATTAATCATTTTTTGTATCTTTGTTCTACTTAATTCTGGGAGCTGATTTGATAAAAATTTATCTAACCGAAGACCCTCTCCCTCAACTGCTGAAAGAGTTTTAGATGTCAATCTGGAATATTTTCTTTTTTTGGTTCAATAAAGAAAGAATCGTATAAAATAAAGCCCATACCAATAGTCACATAAGAATCTGCAAAATTAAAAACATACCAATGATAATCTCTAATCATGAAATCTAAAAAATCTACGACTTCACCAAGAAAAATTCGGTCTATTAGATTTCCAATTGCTCCAGCAATAATAAGTGCCAGTCCTATGCGAATTACTATTCCAGAATCTTTAATCGTCCAGAGGTACCATAATAAAAAAATCGTAAAAATAAGTGATATAGAAGTAAAAATGTATATACCAAATGGAAAGTTAATTCCGAAAGCCATACCATCATTTGTTAAATAGGTTAAATTAAAAAAATTGGAAATAACTGGTATTGATTCGTAAAGATTCATGTTCATCCGAACCAAAGTTTTTGAAATTTGGTCTGTGAATACCAACAAGACACTCACAAACAGAATCTTCATATTAATCCAAGCTTTTCTTTTTCTTTACAACCAACGCATTTAGTTGCATTTGGGACTTCCATCATTCGTTCTTCAGGGATAAGGCCTTCACAAATTTTACAAACACCAAAAGATTCATTATCGATTCTTTCCAATGCTATTTCTAACTTTTTAAAATAGTCACTTTCTCTATTTAAAAGCATAAAACTCTTCTCTTGTTCATGAGAGTCAGTTCCTGCATCTGCCATATGTAAACTAAATATTGAATCTGGAGTAACTCCACCCATTTTATTTGATGCAGTTCCTAAACCTTCTTTTATTGTGTCTACTTCATCAGAAACATTACCCATTTTTTCTTCAATAGATTTTCTAAAACTCTTTAATTTTGTTTTTGAATATTTTTTAGCCAAAACTAGAATCCTTTCAGTAACTAAATTCGTTCAATACCAAATTGAATATTTTGGTTTCCAATTTTAAAATTTTCACTATACTCTCCGGTTTTAGACTCTTTAATTATATCTACCGCTAAAACTTCATTTTTAAAAAGCGTTTCAAATGAAGAAATAGCATCACCAATAGTACCCTCAAGTAAGGAATAAATTTTAATTCTATCTTCGACCGCGAAATTAGCATTTTTTCTCATAGTTTGCACATGTCTAATTATATCTCTTACAATTCCTTCTTGAACCAGATCTTCAGTTAATTCTATAGTTAAACCTACAGTGAAATTATCATCGCCTGAAGATGTATAGCCATCCGTTGATTCAGATATAAAAATTAGATCATCTCTGCCTAAAAAGATCACTTGATCTTCAAGTTCAATTTCATATTTATTTTTATTTCTAATTTGTTTTAAAAGGTCATCCTGATCAATATTGGTTAGTTTTACCTTTATTGTTTTTAAATCGCTTCCATACTTTTGGCCTAACAAAGGAAGGTTTGGTTTAACTATATATTTTATAAGTTGAGTCTCGTGCTCAACACGTTTAATCTTTTTTATATTTAATTCATCTAAAACTACCTGCTGCTGATCAATTACAAAGTTAAATACATCATCATCATTAGTTGTAAAAGCTAATTCAGCTAGAGGTTGGCGAATTTTTATGTTTGCTTTATTTCTTGCAGATCTACCTAACTCAATTATTTTTCGCAAAGCATCAACTTTACCCATTAATAACAAATCTATCTTTGATTCATCACTTTTTGGATAATTACAAAGATGAACACTTTCAGGCATTGTTTTATCAATGTTTTTAACAAGATTTTGATACATATTTTCAGTGACAAATGGTAATACTGGAGCTAAAATTTTAATTGTATTAATTAAAACTTCATAGAGTACAACATAAGCTGCTTGTTTATCAGTATCATCTTCACTTTTCCAAAAACGACGGCGACTACGTCTTATGTACCAATTTGAAAGTTCATCAAGAAATAATTCAAATTTTTTCATCATAGTTTCTGAAGAAAAACCATTTAAAGCTGTATTTGCTTCTTTAATAAAAAGATGAAGTTTTGAGATTATCCATTTATCCATAATATTAAGATCTGCATCCGAAATATTAATTTTTCTTGGATCAAAACCATCAACTTCTGCATAAGTTGCAAAAAAAGAATATGAATTCCAAAATTGTATTAATTTTTTACGAATTCCATCTCCATGACTATAACCAAATAGCAAATTATGTTCAGGATTTTGAGATGCATAAAGCCAACGCATAACATCGACTCCCATTTTTTCAGCAGCATCATCAAACCAAATTGTATTACCCCATGATTTATGCATTTCGCGACCATCTTCAGCTTTTACTAATGCATGTCCTAATAAGTTTTTAAAGGGAGCTTTTTCTTCTAACATAGCAGACATAGCTAAAAGAGAATAAAACCAATTTCTAAATTGTCCTGGAAAAGATTCGACAACAAATTCAGCTGGAAACCATTCATTCCAATATTCTTTATCAGTGTTATATTTTAAAGTAGAAAATGGCACTATACCAGCATCTAACCATGGATTTCCAACATCTTCAACTCTTTTGCCAATAAGACCGCTTTCAGGATGCTTAATCTTTACCTTATCTATCCATGGACGATGAGGGCTATTACCTTCAAATTCATCCCAACCTTCAACAGCTAGCTCTTTCAATTCTTCTTTTGAACCAACTACATAATATGATTCATCTTCAAATATCCAAATTGGAAGGGCTAAACCCCAAAACCTCTTTTTGGAAATCATCCAGTCACCCATATTATCTAACCATTCATGCTCTCTTTCTTGTCCCCATTCTGGAATCCAGTTTATTTCATCAACAATTTTTTTAATTTTTTTGCGCCAATCCATATTGATATACCACTCATCAACTGAACGAAAAACTAATTCGTCCCCTGAACGCCAGCAGTGAGGGTAAATATGTGGATAATCTTCAACATATAATAAAAAACCACGTTTCTTTAAGTCATCTAAAATTTCTTTAACAGTCTCTTTATCTGTAGCGCTTTTCCCAGATAACCAACCAAATTTATCAGTGAATTTTGACTCTTCATCTAAAGGAGCAATGCTAACCATTCCTAGTTTTTTACCAACTTTATTGTCAATATCACCACAACCTGGAGCCATATGAACAATGCCTGTACCTTCTCCAGCAATAACTATATCATTTCCTATATTATCTTTTCCAGGATTAACTACTTGATGTTGTGATTTACTACTTACCCCTTGATTTTCTAAAGATTCATCCACGTAAGGGTAGCCACCTGGAATATCTTGAGCTTCAAGATGATCATATGGTCCATCATAGGTCCATCCTACCATTTCTTCACCTTTAATTGTACCCAAGACTTCAAAGCCTCCTCTTTCCTTAAAAATCTGTGATATAGTCTTTAACTTTGGAACTCCATCAATCCATTGTTTCTTTTCTTTGAACTGTTTATCTAATCTTTTATAATTTAAGTTTTCTTCTGCAAAGTAATAAATAGAGCCATCAGTAGCTTTTATTTTAACATAATCTAAATTTCCATTTATTCCTGCAATAACATTTGAGGTTAATGTCCATGGAGTTGTTGTCCAAACTAGTAAATATTCTTCTTTTCTATCTTTAAGTGGAAAACGTACGAAAACAGATTTATGAGCTACTAATTTACGTCCTTCAATTATTTCCATTTGAGAATATGAAGTTCCTGAGCGTCCAGACCATGGAACCACATCAGAGCCACGATAAATTTTTCCTTCTTCAAATAATTTTTTAAGGAATCCCCAAATCGTATAATTATTTTCATCTGACATTGTATAGTAAGAATTATTCCAATCCATCCAATATCCAAGTCGTTTAGATTGCTCTGCTTGAATTTGTGAGTACTTTTCAACTCTATCTTTACACATTTTTACAAATTTTTCTATACCAAATTCTTCAACTTCCTTTTTTGATTTAAAACCAAGTTCTTTTTCTACTTCAACTTCTACCCATAAACCTTGACAATCAAAACCTTGTTGGTATCTTAGTTCATAACCATCCATCGATTTAAATCTGTTATAAAGATCTTTTAAAGTTCTTCCCCATGCATGATGAACACCCATTGGATTATTAGCAGTTATAGGACCATCTATAAATGACCATTTAGTATTACCTTCATTGGCATCTCTTCTTTTTTGGAAAATATTTTTTTCTTCCCAAAAAGCTAATACTTCATGTTCAATAGCAATGAAGTCAACTTGTGGATTGACACGTTTTATCATAATTAAATTTTATTTATTGTATTAAGGTTGAAAAATTAACTTTTTTCTTTAGTGCAAACAATGAGGAATAGATAATAAAAAAGGGCAGTAGAAATACTGCCCTTTTTAAATTTAGAATATATATAGAATTATTTCTTATCTAATAATTCTTCAAAAAAAGGAACAAAATTCCGATCAAAAAACTGTTTATTCTCATCCCAAATTTGACGACCATACTTAGAACGATAAAAACTTAAACCGATCCGATCAAATGCTCTATCATCGAGTATATTATCCTCTAATTGAAGATATATATTTTCAACCCTACGAAGACCAGTCATGACGGTCAAAAATAATTGCATTTCATCGATAGAATCAAAATTTTCTTTTGGTACATCATCGTATAATTTTTTTACTAGACCTGCTAGATTTCTGTCTGTAGCAATAGTAAGGTATAACTCGCTGGCCTGATCTGAGATGGCCTGATTAGTTGATCCTCTTACTGCAGTCGTATTTTGACTGATTTCCATCCCTACAAAAACTAATGACGCTATAACACTAATAAATCCAATGAGTTCTAATCTATTTCTATTCATAAATCTTGATTATTATTAATTATTCAATTAATCTTCAAGCTCTAAAGTCATGTAACGTGCAGCTCCATCTCTTTTTAAATGCAACATCACCATATCACGCTTTCTTGTTTGTTCTAATAATCGTTTAAATTCTTGCGGTGTCTTACATTTTTTAGTTCCTACGCGCGTTATTAAATCCCCAACTTGAATTCCTGCATTAGCAGAAACACTACCATCTTTCACTGCAGTAACAACAACTCCTTCATCTCTGGAACCAATACCATATTCTCTTCTTGATGAACGTGATAATTCTGACACCTGAATTCCCAGCTCATTTGTCGGCTCAGTACGATTGCTAGATAAAAGAACTTCATCTCCTGGTAACTCTTCGAGATTTACTTTAATTATTTTTTTCCGCCCATCACGAATAACAACTAGATCATAACGTTTATTTGGAGCCGATGAAGAAACAGTATTTCTTAAGTGATCTACACTATTCACATCAATATTATTGAATTCGATAATAACATCTCCAGTTTCAACACCAGCTTTCTCCGCTGGACCATCTGACACAACATCTGCAACTAGAGCTCCACTTCGTTTTTTTAAATTTAGTGCTTGTGCAGTTGTTTCATCTATTGGCTGTATTTGAACTCCAATCCATGAACGCAAAACCTTACCATGAGCTATTAAATCTGACATTACTCTTTTGACCATATTTGCTGGTATTGCAAATCCAACACCTTTATTGCTTCGATCAAAACTATTTGTATAAATAGCTGTATTTATTCCAATTAGGTCACCTGCAGAATTAAGTAAGGCACCACCACTATTTCCAGGATTAATTGCAGCATCAGTTTGGATAAAGTCTTCGTAAACGTCACCTTGAATAATATTACCTCTACCCTTGGCTGAAACAATTCCAGCGGTAACAGTATGACTTAAATTTGCAGAGAATGGACTTCCTACTGCTATAACCCATTCTCCAACACGTAATTCATCTGAATCACCAAAAGACATATCAGATAATCCACGTGCTTCAATTTGTAGTACGGCTAAATCTGACTTTGGATCTTTTCCAACTATAGTCGCACTATACTCCATTTTATCTAATAGTCGAACTGTAATTTCATCTACATCTTCAACTACATGATTATTAGTAATAATATAGCCTTTACGTCCATCAATAATAACACCTGACCCTAATGCAGTTGATTTAAATTCTCGTTGACGTGGTTGATTAAAAAAGAAGCGAAACATTTCATTATCTTGAGGAATGTTTCTATGCGTTTGGCTTAAATCAACATTCTTTTCTGTAAGAATTGTTACAACTGCCGGGTTTGCTTTTTCAGCAATATCTGCAAATTGGTCACTGAATTGTTTTAGGACACTATTTTGAGCAAATAGCCCACTAATAAAAAGAATTGTAAAATATAATTTTTTCATCATTTTTCCTATTTTCATAATGCTAACTTTAATGCAGTAAAGCTATTTTAGTTCCAAATCAAATAGATTTTTGAAAACTAAAAATCCATTCATTCATTTTTTCAATTGATTTACCATCTATAGTAGCATCAATAGGTTTATCAATTCTAAGATAAATTGGTTGTCCAAATACACTAGTTGATATTCTTAAACCGATTCCATAATCAACTAATGTATTTCCATCAAAACCTTTATCTCCAAGTGTAAATTTTGAACCTGAAAGAGTACCCTGATCGATAAAAGCTGCTAACTCAAGGTTGATTCCAGCAAAAGATTTTGATAAAAATCCTTCAATAGTTATTGCAAAA
>JAAZYT010000034.1 GCA_014239505.1 Fidelibacterota bacterium
TATGAAATTATACATATTGACTCAATTATTATTCTTCAAACCCCGATTATTTCAGAGTTCATTCCTGGAATGAAAACTAAAATTTCAAATATATTAGATATCGAACTATCTCAAATATCAATTAAAGCTACAACCACTGATTACCTTGGATATATAGGGGAATCCAAAGGACTAGCGGCTCAAAGTATATCAACAATTCAAAATAAATAAAAATGGGACTTATTTGTCCATCATACAGTAAAGTTAATATTGGATTAAAAGTACTAAGCCAAAGAGATGATGGTTATCATAATATATACACTATTTTCCAAGAATTAAACTTTGGCGATTCAATAGATATTGAAAAAAGAGATCATGGGTTTAAAATCATTGCTAATGTTGATTGGGTTCCTACAAATAAATCAAATATTTGTTATAAAGCATACACTGAAATAAAAAAGGAGTTTTCAGAGGTAAAAGGAATTCACATTAAAATTGATAAAAAAATTCCAATTGGAAGTGGTTTAGGTGGTGGCTCAGCTAATGCAGCGGCACTATTAAAAGGAATAAAAAAAATATATAAACTTGAGGTAACTGAAAGGAAGCTTGAAGAAATTGGCAGTGAGGTAGGTGCCGATGTACCTTTTTTTATTAGAGGTAAAACCCAATTAGGAGAAGGTACTGGAGATAAATTAACACAATTACCCAAAGCTATAATTGGGACTTACTTATTAGTAATTCCTAAAATTTCGATACGTACAGAATGGGCATATTCAGTAATTAAAAACAGATTGAACAATCAAAACAAAAACGCTAAATTCTCAAGCTTTATCAACGAAGATTATTCTTCGTTGCAGATTTTTGAGAATGATTTTGAACAAATTGTGATTCCAGCATATCCGGAGATTGGTGCCATTAAAAGTAAGTTGCTTAATTTAGGCGCTCGGTTTGCCAGTCTGTCGGGCAGTGGCTCGACTGTGTATGGAGTTTATGACGATGAAGCTTCTGCTAAAGAAGCTGAGTTATTATTCCACACTTCACATCAGACCATTCTGGCAAATCCAACGAACAGTTAAATACTTGAATCATGTTTAGAATTATTTTAAATAATTTTTGGGGCGTCGTCTAATGGTAGGACACCTGGTTTTGGTCCAGGCAGTCGGGGTTCGACTCCCTGCGCCCCAGCAAAAAAGATTACTATGAAAGAAAAACTAAAAATATTCAGTGGACGTAGCAATCCTCTTCTTTCTGAAAAGATTGCAAAATCTTTAGGTAAAGAATTAGGAAAGCTTACCATTAAAACCTTTTCAGATGGTGAGCTATGGATAAAATTTGAAGAAAATATACGGGGTTGTGATGTTTTTATAATTCAACCAACAAATAGCCCAGCTGAAAATATAATGGAGCTAATTCTAATTATTGATGCTGCGGTAAGAGCCTCAGCAAAGACAGTTACTGCTGTTGTGCCTTATTTTGGCTATGGACGTCAGGATAGAAAAGATAATCCACGGGTTCCAATATCTTCAAGAGTTATGGTGGATTTAATTACAGCTACGGGAGCAGATAGAATAATAACAATGGATCTTCATTCAACTCAGATTCAAGGTTTTGCTGCAATACCATTTGACCATTTATACAGTCGTATGGTCTTACTAGATGCAATTAAAGCATTAAACTTAACGCCTGAAAATTCTGCTGTTTTATCTCCAGATGTAGGTTCGGCTCGCATGAGTCAAGCTTACGCAAAATATTTAGGAATGCATTTCGCTTTAATTGATAAAAGAAGGTATGCTCCAAATAAAGCAGAAGTAGTGCACCTTATTGGTGATTTAGATGGAAAAGATGTATTGATAATTGATGATATGATAGACACAGCTGGAACAACAGTAAATGCGGCAGATGCGGCTATGAGTAATGGCGCTAATAGCGTAACTGCTGTAGCTACGCATGCAGTACTGTCTGGCCCAGCTATTGATAGAATTAAAGATTCGGTGATTAAAAATTTAATTGTTACTGATACAGTATCTATTTCTGATGATAAAAAATTAGACAATATGAAAATTGTAACAGTTTCAAAAGTATTTGGAGAAGCAATTCAACGCATTTATGATGGAGAATCAGTAAGTGCCTTGTTTGAATTTTAATTAAAGGTAAATAAAATGGCATCTTATTATAAATTAACTATAGAGCAAAGATCAGAGCTTGGAACAAGTACTGCGCGATCAATGAGAAGAAATGGCAAAATACCAGCCAATTACTATTATCATGGTGAATCCAATCAAAATATTGCTATTGATAGAAAGATTTTTAACCAAGCCGTTCAATCGGGACAAAAAGTGTTTGAAGTTGAAATAAATGGAGAAACACTATATGTAATGATTAAAGATGCGCAATATCACCCGGTTACTGAAGATGTAATCCATATTGATTTAATGAGAGTAAGAAGAACGGAGAAGATGACCTTTTCTATTCCTATTGTACTTGAAGGAGAAGCGGCTGGCGCAGCTGAAGGCGGTCTTGTAGCTCAAGTTGCTTCGTCAATTGAAATTGAATGTTTTCCTACAGATGTCCCTGAAAACATCACTTTAGATATATCAAGTTTAGAGCTTAACGGAGTGATGACAGCAAGCGAATTAAATTTATCAGAAGATGTTGTTTTAATATCGCCGGAAGATACTACGATTGCTTTATGTAGCCCACCAAAGGCCGAAGTTGAGCCTGAAGTAGAAGAGCTAGAAGAAGGCGAAGAAGGCGAAGAAGGCGAAGAAGATGAGTCTAGTGAAGGTTCCAGTGATGGAGAAGAAAAAGATGAGCCTGAAAAAGGAGAAGCTTCCGAGTAATCATGATTGCCTTTATTGGGCTTGGAAATCCTGGTGATAAATATGCAAATACAAAACATAATGCAGGCTATTGGGTGTTAGACGAATTAGCTAATCGACAGAAGTTGAGATTCAAACCTGGTAAGGGTGATTATATTTTTGCTCAACATCAAAGAAGAGAGTTGTTATTGGTTAAGCCAACAGCAGGAATGAATCTTAGTGGTGTTGCAGTAAAAGATGTAACGGTCCGGTGGAATCTTTTACCTTCTGAAACATATGTTATTCTTGATGATGTTGATTTACCATTAGGATCAATTAGAATTAAACCTAAAGGTGGAGATGCTTGCCATAGAGGTATGGAAAATATTATCTATCAACTAAGAACTGATAATTTTCCAAGGCTTCGACTGGGAGTTGCAACCGATGAAAATTTACGTCCCGCTGAAAAGTTTGTTTTGAAACCGTTTCGTAAAGATGACGAATCTAAAGCCGAATCAATGATAAAACATGGAGCTGATGCTTTAGAAAATATTTTAGTTCGAGGTCTAAACCATACGATGAACCATTTTAATTCTTAAATAAGGAGTAATTGAAATAATGAATTCCAATTTTATTTTTGTAATTGGGGCTGCTATTTTAGCCATGCTCTACTCGTTTTGGAAAACAGCTTGGATTAATAAACAGGATGAAGGAACGGATAGAATGAAATCTATTGGTTCAAGCATTGCAGATGGAGCCATGGCATTTTTGAAAGCCGAATATCGAATTCTTTCTATTTTTGTTATAGCCGTTGCTATACTTTTAGGTTTTGCAAATTCTGGAAGAGCTGATTCTAGCGCATTGATATCCTTATCGTTTGTTGTTGGGGCGATAGCTTCTGCTTTGGCGGGTTTTTTAGGAATGAAAGTGGCAACAAAAGCAAATAACAGAACAACTAATGCTGCGAGATCAGGATTAGCCTCAGCATTAAATGTTGCCTTTACAGGTGGATCTGTAATGGGAATGAGTGTAGTTGGCCTAGGGGTTTTAGGCCTTGGTGGATTATTTATATTTTATACTGGATATTATGGAAA
>JAAZYT010000090.1 GCA_014239505.1 Fidelibacterota bacterium
ACGTCACGATGCTGCTATTTTATTGTCAAATCATCTTGATTTCCCTAAAGTTAAAAACACTTTAAAACGTTCATCTTTATATGATAAATCTTGGTTTGTTAGACAATCAAGCCTTCAGTCAATTTCGACTAAATTAAGTGGCAAAGATTGGGAATCAGCTTATGAACGTGAAAAACATTCTCAACCTAGAAAAACAATAATTTCATTGATGAGTAAATTTTATCCAAAGATTGCTTTAAGATTAATAAGGGAAAATTTAAAAAATGATAATAGTTACATTGTTCAGGCTGAAATGATTCGCCAATTAGGTTTAATTGGTGATAGATCAGATATAGAAATTATTGAAAAGTTATTGCCTCAAAGATCCCCTAGAAAAATTATTCAAAATACAGCTAAATCTTCAATCTCAAATTTAAAAGGTTAGTAGTATTATTGTAAGAATACTTTCTTTTCTCTCTTTTTCTTTATTGCTCGCCCAACCACGTATAGATGGACGTATTATTGATTCTAGAACACGTGAACCTCTTGTAGGGGTAAATATTTTTTTTTCTAAAACATCAATGGGAACTACCACTGATGAAAACGGATTTTATTCCTTTAGAAATATTCCAAAAGGTCGTTATGAAATGGTTGTTTCAATGATAGGTTATAAAATGGATAAAGTAAACGTTAATCTCTTTGAAGAAGATCAATTAACAATGAATTTCCACTTGAAACCGGAACCAATTAAAATGGATGAGATTCAAGTTTCATCAAAAGGAAATAAACAATGGAAAAAAGATTATAAAATTTTTAAGAAACAATTTTTAGGTACAAGTCTTAATGGAGAGTCTTGTAGAATTATTAATGAATATGTGTTATCGTTTAAAAGAATTGGTGATACCTTTAAAGCAGAAGCATTGCAACCTCTTGAAATTGAAAATAGACGACTTGGTTATCAATTAACCTACTATTTAGATGAATTTTCAATTGATAATAAGTACACAAAATATGCAGGTGAATTTTTCTTTGTTGAAATGGAGCCAATTAATGAACGTCAAGCACAGAAGTGGGAGAAAAATAGAAAAAAAGCATATCTGGGTTCATTGCGTCACTTTTTAGCTACTTTGGGTAAACAATTCGATGTGCGATTTTATAAAACTGAATTAGGATTTAAAGAGAATGAAAATTGGAAATCCATTAAAGGACGAAAGCTTGACCCTTTAGTGGAGGAAGGATATACAGTTCTTTTATCAAAAAGATTTGACCCGAATGAATTTTATGCAAATGAAAAATTGTATAGATTTTTAAAAAACGACACACTTGTAACAGGAACTATAATTGA
Organism: Fidelibacterota bacterium; assembly: GCA_014239505.1. Classification (GTDB taxonomy): domain Bacteria; phylum Fidelibacterota; class Marinisomatia; order Marinisomatales; family TCS55; genus TCS55. The sequence continues at coordinate 1,325 of JAAZYT010000090.1, forward strand.
TAGTGAATTGGAATTATCCTTTAAAGGTAAAATGAAAATTATTTATCATAAAGAATCTGAGGAAAATAATTATGCGATGGATCGTAGACAAAATTATGTTCAAAGTTCACAAACATCATTTTTAGTTTTAAAAAAAGGTTCTGTTGTTTTTGATAAAAATGGAAGATATTTTGAACTATATATGATTGAGCAACAAGGATACAATGCTTGGGAAAGAGTCGGAGAAAGATTGCCACTAGATTACTACACAATTAAATAAATAGTTTCACTCTTCTATATATTATTTACCATTACTAAATTGGATTTGATAATTAATCATAAAATCGAAAGAAAACTATTATGTTATCTAAGAAAATATTATTTACTATTTCTTTATCATTGCTATTGGTTGCTTGTAGTGGAACTAAAGTAGTTTTTCCTAAGCAGATTGAGTATAATACTTACTCTCAAAAGGTTGTGGATGCCTTTATCCCATTTATTCAATCAAAAGGATATGTAATATTAAATCCTACCGATACTAGGATGACCACTTCAACAGCTAATGGATTTCTTACTGTAGAGTATTTAGAAACAGACTGGTTTAATTCTGGTATTTATGATGAAGCTAGTGGAAATGAATTTGTCATTAAACATAAAATATGGATTACATTAGAAAGACCTGGTACAGTAACAGTTGAATCCATATTTGGTTATATGAATGATGGTGAAATGAAAATTTTTACAAGTGCACCTCAAAAACTATATGAAGTGGTTTCTATTGTTCCTGAAAGCTTAAATAATCTAGTATCATCCAAATCACTTTAAATTATGTCAAAAGAAAAACCAAAAAAAGATCCAGCTGAATTATTTGTAAATGAGATAAAAGAATTATCAAGTTCATTTACTAATAGTTTAGATACTTTTTTTATTGATATTGAAAAAGGAGTTGATAGAATATTTTCTAATCATAGTGATAATAATTCTTCAAAAAAGAATAAAAATGAATAGATAAATAGTGATTTGTGAGCTAAATCACACACCATTATTATACTCTTGTACTGTGACTTGTAATTATTTAATATTGACCTAGGTACTATAGACCTAACAAATACTTATTAAGGAGAAAAAACATGAATCGATTTATTAAAACCCTTAGCGTTTTTCTTTTAGTAGCAACTGTTTCTTTTGTTTCTGCACAACAAAAAGAAGTTGATGATTCTAAAAAAGGTGGCGCAAAGGCACTAACAAAAGATGATATTAAAAAAGGTGGTGGTAAACCTGTAGTGGAAGCGAAAGAAGCTCCTGCTAAATTAGCAAGCCATGAAACTGGTGGGCCAGGCGATAAAGGCTATAATAAAGAAAAAGGTAAAGGCATGGAGTCAAAAGGAAACTTTTTTCAACGTCTTTTTGGTGGAAGTAAGAAAAAAGAGAAAAAAGAGAACGACCCTAATAACTAGGCCGAACTTTATTTAAATCTTATAAAAATAGGGCGAATTTTCGCCCTATTTTTTTTACATATAATTAACGTAAAATCAACTCAATTATTTCAAGGAGTATAGCAAAAATGAATTTCCGTTTATTCTTATTAACAATTTTTATTTACAGTGGAGTCTTTGCACAGCAATTTAGTCATGATTTGGTTGGTGGTTATTCTGGGCGTGCAGGAAATACAGATTTTCAATATTGGAATGTGAGTTATTCTTTAACCTCTTATGGTGATATCTCCTTAGGTTCAACCACTTTAAAGGATTCAGAATTTTTACTAGCTTTTGAAAAAAATAATGCAACTTGGGCAGGTATAGAAAATTACTACAATGACCAAAGTATTATTTTAAAATTTGATCTTTGGGCTAATGGTACTTTTTCACCTTTTGTTATAGCAGAAACTTCGTTTGATGACGCATTAGGAATAAAAAGTCGCTCTAATTATGGTCTCGGTGCAAAATACCGAGTTTTTGGTGATATTCTTTCTGTAAGTGCTGCATTTTTACAAGAGGAAGAAGAAATTATTGGTAAAAGTAGTATTTCTCTGTTTGCTGATTATGGTGACTCTCTTGGTGTAACAGCATACCAAGATAAAGATATTCCAAAAATATCTTACTCAAGATTATCAATAAGACCAAAAATTAAATTACCATTGGGAGAAAATTTTTATTATCAATCAGAATATTATTACAAACCTGCTGGCGATGATGTTTTAACTGATTGGAGAAATACATTTACCATTAAAACCGCTGAAGAATGGTTGAGCATCGTAATTAAATACAATATTAAAACAGACTCTCAACCAGCGCCAAAAGTTTTTATGCAATATGATCCAAAATATTTTACAAATGGACAAAATATAACATTCCAAAATCCAGGTAAAGGGAATATTCCAAGTATTGATAGAGACCTAGCTCAATCTGCAAAAGATGGCTATGGTGACTACTTTGTAAATAACTATAAATCTGAAGATACCAGACTAACAATTGGAATTAATATAACTTTCTAGTTTTTAATGAAACTATATATACCTCTATTATTTATAATATTTTTTGGAGGTTGTACTTCCTTAGTAAATAAAGCTACTGGACCAGTTAAACTTTCAGAGAGAAATAGGTTATTAGGAGATTTATTACCTGAAAGAATTTGCTATGATGTTCAGTATTATGATATCAATATTGATATCAATGTAGATAATAGGTATTTAAAAGGGTATGTTGACTTTACTGCTTTAGCTATTAATGATTTTCAAACTCTCCAAATTGATCTAGCAAAGTCAATGCAGCTTAACAATGTTGTATATAAAGGAGAGATCTTAACTACTGATCGAAAAGAAGATGCTGTTTATATAGATTTCCCAAAGATTTTGACCGGAGAAGAATTCACATTTAGGGTTAACTATGAAGGTAAACCTCAAGTAGCTAAAAACCCACCTTGGGATGGTGGTTTCGTATGGGAAAAAGATGAAGCTGGTAGAGATTATGTTTCAGTTGCTTGCGAAGGAGATGGTTGTGGGCTTTGGTGGCCTCTTAAAGATCATATCTCAGATGAACCTGACAATGGTGCCAAAATGACTTTTACTGTGCCTGAGGACCTAATGTGCGTAAGTAATGGTAGGTTGCTAGATAGTATTAATAATAATAATGGTACAAATACGTATGTTTGGCAAGTATCTAACCCAATAAATAATTATAATATTTCTGTTCAGTTAGGTAACTATGTTTCGCTTATAGATACGGTCCATCGCTCAAATGGTAAAATTGAAACGCTAAATCATTACGTTTTAGATTATCATAAAGAAGTTGCGAGCACCGTTTTCCCTCAAGCACGTAAAGTCATTAGATTTTTTGAAAAGAATTTTGGTGATTATCAGTTTTGGGATGATGGTTATAAACTTGTTGAAGTATCATATTTAGGAATGGAACATCAATCTGCAGTTACGTATGGAAATGTGTGGAATAATTGGGGTGGAGACCATCGTTCTTGGACCAAAGACTATTATGGAATAATTGATGGGTTATTGTTTCATGAGACAGCTCATGAATGGTGGGGTAATAGTATAACAGCAAAAGATCCAGCACATGTTTGGATTCATGAAGGTATGGCAGTCTACAGTGAGGCTATGTTTATTGAACAAGAGCTTGGTTATAACGTAATGTTAGATTTTATGCTTCGTAAAAGAAGAGGTATACAGAATAAAGTACCAATTGTAGGTCCAGAGAATCAAAATTATTGGGCTTTTGGTGATTCTTATAATAAAGGCGCCTGGGCGCTGCATACTCTTAGGCATGTTATTGATGATGACAAATTGTGGTGGGAAACTATAAGAACTTTTGCAACAGAGAACGCTAAGTCAAACGTTAACACTGAAGACTTTATTGCACATGTTAATAAGAAAACTAAAATAAATTTAGATTACTTTTTCGCACAGTACTTTTATGACAATAGGGTACCAACTTTAGAATACTACCAAGATAATGGTAAACTATATTACAAATGGACTAATATGGTCAATAGTTTTAGTATGCCAATAGATATAGAAATAAATGGAAGTGAGAAACGTCTATATCCAACTAAAGAATTGCAAGTTGAAGCTATAAACGATTACTCAGTAATACATTTTAAAGATTGGGAATTTTTATTTGATAAAAAAAAGAATTCAGATTTAGTTAACTAGATATTTGCCTTAGACGTTCAAATGTAACTGCGCTTACTGCTGCTGAAACATTTAAAGAGTTTGTTTTTCCTTCCATTGGGATTGTGGCTTTGAAATCACTTTTTTCTAATAAAATATTTTTAATCCCTCGTCCTTCGCTACCTACTATAATTACAACTTTACCTGAATAGTCTATTTTATGCCATTCTTTCGCCTTTAAACTATTTTCCATAGCTATAACCCAGAAGTCTTCACTCTTTAGATTTGTAATAGTTTGATGGAGGTTGTTTACCTCATATATTGGCATTTGAGTAAATGCTCCCTGACTAACTTGAATAACGGTGTCAGTGACCCCACAGCTCTCATGTTTTGGTATAATTATGCCTTCAATCCCTGCACATTCTGCAGTTCGTATAATTTGCCCCATATTTTGAGGATCTTCAATGCGATCTAATATAAGTAAACCAATATTACCAGTTTTATTTTTGAAAGAAGGGATTGATTGTTCTATTATCCCATTAAATGTGACTACAATACCTTGCGTTCTCCATTTACTATATTTTGATTTAAAATGAGTAGGCTTTATAAATTTAATATGCCCACCGTGTTGTCCCAAGGCACGTGTAATATTACCATCGCGTTCAGCAGGACTCCCAGATTGAATAAATATATCTATAATTTTGTAATCTTTTGAAGACAGTATCGCAGCTGACCCATTGATGCCATAAATAGTATGTTGATTTTTTCCCATGATCTAATTGAATAGAATTTAATAATAATTACATCTGGTGATTGAAATAATTACTATAAAAATTATAAATTTGTGCTTAGAATAAAGGAATCATATGTCTACTAAAGAATTTCATAAAACTTCCAATGAACATGCTGGTGTGAATGTTGGTGCTAAATTTAAAACAATCAAACATCACCATGAGGTTCAAGGAGATATTGAAGAGGGTGTAGAGTTAACCCTTGAAGAAATAGCTCATTTTCCTACACGTTATATATTAAAAGATGTGGAAGGTAGAATTTGGACAGTTCCATTACATACCGTTTCACCCTTAACTGAATAATTAAAAATTAATAACCAAATTATATAGGATATAATTAATTAGTTATCCCAAAATCATATCTGCCTCAGATAGCGCATTAATTGTTTATTTTGGCGATACGATATCATACGACCTTCACAGGAAGGTACTCACATTCACAAATTATCTAATAAATAATCCAAAAAATGATATAATTAATATCCACCCAGCCTACAATTCTGTTATGATATCAGTAGACCCGTTTTCTCGTCTTTCAAAAATTCAAGGATATATTAATACAATAATTGAAGATTTTGACAATATGGAGATTATTAACGAAGAGCCCGAGGTAATAATACCAGTTGTCTACGGAGGTAAATATGGCCCCGATTTAGATAAAGTAGCAAAACACTGTGGTCTTAGTATAGAAGAGGTTATAAAAAAACATTCAAATGAAGATTATCTAGTTTATTTCATTGGATTTTCAATTGGGTTTCCATATTTGGGAGGCATGAGCAGTTCTTTAGCTACGCCTAGATTAGAGACACCAAGAACGAGTGTTCCTAAAGGTTCTATTGCAATAGCAGGTTCACAAACTGGTATTTATCCATTATCTTCTCCAGGTGGTTGGAATTTAATTGGTCAGACACCAAGTCATATTTTCAATGTAGATAATACTAAGAAAAGCATGTTAAAAATGGGTGACCTTATTCGATTTAAGTCAATAAATGCAGAAGAGTTCGAAGATAGATTATTATGAGTATTACCGTACTCAAACCGGGGTTACAATCAACAATCCAAGATCTTGGTAGGTATAATTATAGCCATTTTGGAATTTCAGCTTCAGGTGCAGCTGATCCATTATCGCTCCAAATAGGAAATATGCTTATTGGGAATAAAAAGTATGCTTCAGCAATAGAGATGACAATTATTGGTGGAGAATTTCAATTTAATGTAGAGTGTTATATTGCTATATCAGGAAGTGAATTTGATGCTGCTTTAGATAATAACGTAATCACAAATCATAAAGCTATAATAGTTAGTAAAGGTCAAACGTTATCTGTTGGCCAAACTAAAACAGGAGCTCGCGTATATTTATGTGTTCAAGGTGGAATTAACGTTGATAGCTATCTGTCAAGTAAGAGTACTCATATTTTATCAGGAATTGGAGGGCACTTTGGTAGACCAATTATTAAAGGAGATGTACTAACATTTGGTAAAAATGAAAATAGTGGTATACCAAAATTAATTAATAATATACTTGATATGAATACTTCTATATTGCGTATTAACAATGGATTACAGTCTAATCACTTTAACAATAATACCTGGAATGATTTTACTTCTAATTCATTTCTTGTTTCTAACTTATCTAATAGAATGGGTATACGTTTAGATGGTAATAAGATTAACTCAACTATTGATAATGAAATAATAACAGAAGGAGTACCACTGGGAGCAATTCAAGTACCCAAAAGTGGTGATCCCATTATTTCTTTTGTTGAACATCAAACAACTGGGGGATACCCTAAAATTGCTAATGTTATTATGGCGGATTTATACAAAGTCGGACAGCTTAAGCCTGGTGATAAAATTAAATTTGATTTAGTCACAATAGAAGAAGCGGAAGAGTTGCGTTTTGAGCAATTAGCATTTATTAATAACCTAGAAAAAAATGACTAATACATTATCAATATTAATTACGTTAATCGTTTATAAAGTTATTTTAATATGTATAGGTGTATGGGCAAATAAGCGCACGCATTCAACTTCAGATTATTTTCTTGGCGGACGAAAGTTGGGTCCATGGGTAGCTGCTTTAAGTGCATCTGCTTCTTCTTCGTCTGCATGGACATTACTTGGCGTGAGCGGTGCTGCTTATTTATGGGGACTTCCAGCCTTTTGGCTTTTTCCAGCTACGTTATCAGGATTTTTGTTCAATTGGTTATATCTTGCTCCTAGACTCAGTCTTTACAGTAAAAGAATAAACGCAATAACTCTAACAGATGTTTTAGCTTCAAATGAAAATGGTGATTCAGTAAAATCATTGCGTTGGCTTGCTTCGGGAATAATCTTATTTTGTTTTATATTTTATATTGCATCTCAGTTTGATGCAGCTGGCCAATCATTTCAGTCAACCTTTGGAATGGATAAGAATCTAAGTATCATCTTTGGTGCTAGCATTATACTTATTTATACCCTTTTAGGTGGTTTTTGGGCTGTTAGCGTGAGTGATACTATACAAGGTATAATGATGGCTATATCTGCAATTATTTTACCTTGTATAGCCGTTTATAAAGCGGGTTTAAGTAATATATTTACTAGCTTTACTTTTGAAGGACTTTTTGTGACTCCAAATGGTTTCAGTGGAATTATAGTTATAGGGTTTATTTTAGGCACAATGGGAATTGGTATAGGATATCCAGGTCAACCGCACGTTGTTAATCGTTTTATGGCACTAGAGTCTGGAGATAAAGTAAAGAAAGCAAGATTAATTGCAATTTGTTGGGCTCTAATTATTTATCCAGGAATGATTTTATTAGGTTGGGCCGGTAGAGTATTAGTAGATATTGCTGGATATGAGCAAATATTAATAGTTTTAGGAAATCAATTATTACACCCCATCTTTGCTGGTATTATTTTGGCAGCTGTGCTTTCAGCAATCATGTCAACAGCAGATAGTCAATTATTAGTAGCAGCCTCAAGTATTAGTTACGATCTAAAAGATAAGAATGAGAATCATAGTTTATTTAATACAAGGATAACTGTAGTATTGATTTGCCTTATTGCTGTATTGATGGCTATTTTTGTTGATAAAAGTATCTATAGTAGGGTTTTATTTGCTTTCTCTGCTATGGGTGCTGCCTTTGGACCACTGCTTTTAGGTAGGCTTCAAGGAAAAGTAAAAGATATTAATGCCCTTGTTGCAATGGGAACTGGATTTTTTATGACTTTAATTTTTTACTACTCTAGTTTAAAACCAGAAGGTAATCCACTTGAGAGGCTTGTACCATTTATTATGGCATATATTATTGTACAATTAGGTTTAAAAAGAAGGTAATTATGGATATTAATTCAGATGTTGGTGAATTAAATAACTTGTTAGCTGATAACACCTATGAAAAACTTATGGATCATGTTGATTCAGTGAATATTGCTTGTGGTGGTCATGCTGGTGATGAAACAATGATGGCAGCAATGATAAATATTGCTATAGCAAAGAATGTAAATATTGGCGCGCACCCAAGCTACCCTGACAAAGAAAACTTTGGTAGAAATGAAATGGATATTGATTCAAATGAGCTGCTTGATGTAGTTCGAGATCAAGTTCAATTATTAGTTGATATTGCTGAAAATAATGGAGGTCATGTTTCACATGTAAAACCACATGGAGCACTTTACAATACAGCTGCACATAATGAGGTAATATCACAATCGATTGGAGAAGCAATAATTCAAGTAGATCCATCATTAAAAGTCATGGGATTAGCTGGCTCAGGTATGATAAGATGTTTCGATGAATTAGGGCTTGAAACTATTAGCGAATCTTTTGCTGATAGAGCTTATGAGAATGATGGAAGTCTAAGAGAAAGAAAACATGATGACTCACTTATTACTGACCCAATAAAAGCTGCAAATCAAGCAAGAGATTTAACTAATGGATTTGTAATGAGCGTAGAAGGGGTAAGAGTTGAAATTGATGCGCAAACAATATGTATACATAGTGATACACCAAATGCTGTAGCATTAGCTTCTGCAGTAAAAGAAACTATTCAATAGGAAAAAAATGAAACATACATTAATTCTAATAATTACTCTATCATTTGGATTTGGACAATCATTAAATCAAAATGAGAAAGAGATTCAAAAATTTGTTGAAAAGAACACCAATGAAGCAATAGATCTTCTTGAGAAAATTGTCAATATAAACAGTGGATCTCTAAATATTAAAGGGAATCAAAAGGTTGGTAAAATATTACAAAAAGATTTAGATAAGCTTGGTTTTAATACCTATTGGGTTACATATCCTAAGGAAGTAAAAAGATCAGGTCATTTATTTGCTGAAATGAGGGGTGGTAAAGGAAAAAAAATTACGATGGTTGGCCATTTAGACACAGTTTTTGAAAAAGATCACCCTTTCCAAAATTTTTTACGTCAAGGTAATAAAGCTTATGGTCCAGGTGTAGATGATAATAAGAGTGGTATTGTATCTATGTTATATGTTATGAAAGCTTTGGATCATATTGGAAAATTAAAAGGCATGAATCTCACATTGGTTTTTATTGGTGATGAGGAAAAATTAGGTG